>JAHDXY010000130.1 GCA_023384005.1 Burkholderiaceae bacterium
CGCGACCGCGACCCACACGCGGCGCGCGAGGCGCTCGCGCAGGACGACCCACGACAACACCGCGACCACGGCGGGGAGGGTCGCCAGGATCACGCCGGCCGCGGTTGCCGAGGACATCGACACGCCGTAGAGCATGAAGATCGAGAACAGGAAATTGCCGAACAGCGATTGCAGGAAGAGCGCGCGCCACTCGCCGGGCGAGATGGTGCGCTGGCGAATCGGCGGGATCGTCCACGGCAGCATCACCACCGCCGCGATGCCGAAGCGAAGCCACGCCAGCAGGAAGATCGGGATCGCAGCCGTCAGCGGCTTGGACAGCGCGACGTAGACCCCGACCAGCGCCATCCCGCAAAACAGCAGCAGGTAACCGGCGATGCGGTTCGCGGCGCTCGGCGAGTCTGAATGTGACACGCCGAGTATCTTAGCCGGTCGCGGCGGGCGTCGATTTTGCGGTATCGTCGCCGCATACCGATTCCCCGAACGAGGAGTTCCGATCCCCGTGAACTCGACCCCGTGAACTCGACCCCCGAAGTGCGCTTCGCCGACGTGAGCGCGGCGCCCGCCGCCGGCCGGCAGGCCGAAGTGGCAGGGCGCCTGCGCGCGCTGCTGCCGGCGCATTGCGTGCTGTTTCGCGACGAGGACACGCGTCCCTACGAATGCGACGGTCTGTCGGCGTTCAGGCAGTTGCCGATGGTGGTCGCTTTACCCGAATCGGAATCGCAGGTGCAGGCGGTGGTGCGCGCGTGTCGGGACCTCGACGTGCCGATCGTCGCGCGCGGTGCCGGCACCGGACTGTCGGGCGGCGCGATGCCGCACGCGAGCGGTGTCGTGCTCTCGCTCGCCAAGCTCAACCGGATTCTCTCGATCGACCCGCTCGCGCGGGTCGCGCGGGTGCAGCCGGGCGTTCGCAACCTCGCGATCTCGGACGCGGCCTTCGTGCACGGTCTCTACTACGCGCCCGACCCGTCGTCGCAGATCGCGTGCACGATCGGCGGAAACATCGCGGAGAACTCCGGGGGCGTGCACTGCCTGAAGTACGGCCTCACCGTGCACAACGTGCTCAAGGTGCGCGCGCTCACGATCGACGGCGAGTTCGTCGAGTTCGGTTCGCAGGCGCCCGACTCCCCGGGGCTGGACCTGCTCGCGGCGATGATCGGTTCGGAGGGAATGCTGGCCGTGGTCACCGAGGCCACCGTCAAGCTGCTGCCCAGGCCGCCGACCGCGCGCGTCGTGATGGCATCGTTCGACGACGTGATGCGCGCGGGCGAAGCGGTGGCGCGGATCATCGCCGAGGGCATCATTCCTGCCGGGCTGGAGATGATGGACCAGAAGACCACGCGCGCGGTCGAACCCTTCGTGCACGCCGGCTACGACCTCGACGCGCAGGTGATCCTGCTCGCCGAATCCGACGGCACGCCCGAGGAGGTCGACGAGGAGATCGGGCGCATCGAGCAGGTGCTGCGCGACTCGGGCGCGAGTGCGACGCGGGTCTCGGCGAGCGAGTCCGAGCGGTTGCGTTTCTGGTCGGGGCGCAAAAACGCGTTTCCGGCCGCGGGGCGCATCTCGCCCGATTACTACTGCATGGACGGCACGATTCCGCGCAAGCACCTTGGCCCGATGCTGGTGGCGATCGCCGACATGGAGCGCCGCTACGCGCTGCGCTGCATGAACGTGTTCCACGCCGGCGACGGCAACCTGCATCCGCTGATCCTGTTCGACGCGAACGACGCCGACCAGTGGCGCCGGGCCGAGGAATTCGGCATCGAGATCCTGGCGAAGTGCGTCGAGTACGGCGGCACGGTCACCGGCGAGCACGGCGTGGGCATCGAGAAGATCAACTCGATGTGCCTGCAGTTCAGCCCCGAGGAGCGCGAGACTTTCTTCGCGCTCAAGCGCGCCTTCGATCCGCCGGGGCTCCTGAATCCGGGCAAGGCGATTCCCACTCTCGCGCGCTGCGCCGAGTTCGGCAGGATGCACGTGCACGGCGGGAAGCTGCCGTTTTCCGAGTTGCCGCGGTTCTGAACGATGGGCGAACCGACGCTGCGCGGGTTTCGCGATCGGATCCTCGACGCGTCGCGCACCGGCGCGAAGCTTCGCCTGCGAGGCGGGGGAACGAAGGACTTCTACGGCGAGGCCCCGAGCGGGGAACTGCTCGACACCACGGGCTACAGCGGCATCGTCAGCTTCGAGCCCACCGAACTGGTGATCACCGCGCGCTGCGGCACGCGCCTCTCGGAGCTCGGCACTGCGCTCGCCGAGCGCGGCCAGATGCTCGCCTGCGAAGCGCCCTCGTTCGGCGAGGGCGCGACGATCGGCGGCGTGTTCTCGGCGGGGTTGTCGGGGCCGCGCCGGATGGCGGCCGGCGCGGTGCGCGATTTCGTGCTCGGCGCCAAGCTGCTCGACGGCGAGGGTCGGCTGAAGGAGTTCGGCGGGCAGGTCATGAAGAACGTCGCCGGCTACGACGTGTCGCGCCTGCTGTGCGGATCGCTGGGCATCCTCGGATTGGTCACCGAGGTCTCGTTCAAGGTGCTGCCGATTCCGCCGGCGGAGGCGACGCTCGAGATGACGCTGTCCGAGTCCGACGCGCTCGCGCGACTCAACGCCTGGGGCGGGCAACCGATCCCGATCTCGGCCAGCGCCTGGCATTCGAGCCGCCTGCGCGTGCGCCTCTCGGGCGCGCGCGCCGGGGTCGAGGCGGCGGCGCGGCGCTTCGAGCAGAACTACGCGGCGGCGCTGCTCGATGCCGATGAGGCCGATCACTACTGGGCCGCGCTGCGCGAGCAGAGCGACCCGTTCTTTCGCGGCGACGCGCCGCTGTGGCGCGTCTCGGTACCCAGCGTCGCAGCGCCGCTCGAACTGCCCGGGACCACGCTGATCGAGTGGGGTGGGGCGCTTCGCTGGGTCAGCGCCGGCGTCGCGCCCGAGGCGGTGCGCGGCGCGGCGCGCGCGGCGGGAGGGAGCGCGACGCTGTTTCGCGCCTCCGAGAAGTCCTGCCCGGTGTTCGAGCCGCTCGCCGAACCGATCGCCGGATTGCACCGGCGCCTCAAGCGCGAATTCGATCCGACCGGGGTCTTCAACCCGGGCCGGATGTACCGGGGCCTCTGATGGAGACGCATCTCGCAAGCTGGCTCGAGGGAACGCCAGACGGGGCGCAGGCCGAAAAGATCCTGCGCAGTTGCGTGCACTGCGGTTTTTGCACCGCGACCTGCCCGACCTATCAGCTGCTGGGCGACGAACGCGACGGGCCGCGCGGGCGGATCTACCTGATCAAGCAGGTGGTCGAGGGCGCGACGCCCACGGCCGCGACGATGACGCACCTCGATCGCTGCCTCACCTGCCGAAGCTGCGAGACCACCTGTCCGTCGGGCGTGCAGTACGCCCGCCTGGTGGACATCGGGCGCAAGCTGGTCGACGAGCGCGTGCGCCGTCCGCTCGCCGAGCGTCTCGTTCGATTCGTGCTGCGCGAAGGCATGACGCGGCGCTGGCTGTTCGGACCGGCGATGCGCGCCGGGCAGATCATGCGCGCGCTGCTCCCGGGCTCGATCCGCGACAAGGTTCCGCCGCGCAAGGACCCGGGCGCCTGGCCGGTGCGCCAGCATCCGCGGCGCGTGCTGCTGCTCAACGCCTGCGTGCAGCCGGCGATGATGCCGCGCATCGACGCGGCCACCGCGCGCGTGCTCGACGCGATCGGAGTGCAGTCGGTGATCGAGTCGCGCTCGGGGTGTTGCGGCGCGATCCGCCAGCATCTGGGCGATCCGTCGGGCGCGCTGGCCGACGCACGGCGCAACATCGACGCGTGGTGGGCGCACCTCGACGGGCGCGAAGGGGTCGCCGGCGTCGAGGCGATCCTGATCAACGCCTCGGGCTGCGGGGCGATGGTGAAGGAGTACGCGCACCTGCTGCGCGACGACCCGGCGTACGCCGACCGTGCGGCGCGCGTCGTCGCGCTCACGAAGGACCTCGCGCAATGGCTTCCGGCGCAGTTCGCCGACGCCTGCGAGCGAACGCCGGGAATCGTGCGTTACACGCCGCACGGCGCAGTGGCGTTTCACGCGCCTTGCACGCTGCAGCACGGCCAGCAGGTGCGCGGCGAGGTCGAGCGATTCCTCGAGTCGCTCGGGGTGGCGGTGCAGCCCGTGGCCGAGGCGCACCTGTGCTGCGGTTCGGCCGGAACCTATTCGGTCACGCAACCCGAGTTGTCGCGCCAGTTGCGCGAGCGCAAGCTGGCGAATCTGCAAGCGGCGTCGCCGCGGCTCGTGCTCTCGGCCAACATCGGCTGCATCGCGCATCTGCAGGCGAGCACCGACACGCCGGTGATGCACTGGATCGAATGGCTGGACCGCGCGATCGCGACCGATTCGGCGCCCGAGGCGGCCGGCTCCCCGCTGGGCTGACCGCGCGGTACCGCAGCCGAACGGGGCGTTTCGACGGGCGCGCTCGCGACTGTGTTACTATTGCGCAAAAGTAAATCACTCGAAAGGAGCAACGATGACCGAAGCAACGAAACAGCAACTCGCGACCGACGTGAAGGCGGTTCTGGGCGACGCCGAAGAGCTTCTTCGCCAGTCCGCGGCCGCGACCGGCGAACAGGCGCTGCAGTTGCGCGAAAAGGCGATGGGCTTGCTGCGCCAGGCGCGGGAGAAGGCGCACGCGCTACAGGAGACCGCGCTCGCGAAGAGCAAGCAGGCGGCGCGCGCCACCGACGACTACGTGCACGAGAACCCCTGGCGCTCGATCGGCGTCGCGTTCTCGGTAGGGGTCGTGCTCGGGCTGCTGGTCAACCGGGCTCGCTGAGCACGGTGCGCCGGGCCTCGCAGCCGCCGGCACGATCGCGATGACCGAATCCGCGTCCGACGCGGCGCGCACTGCTTCAGGCGGCGCTGGCACGCGCCGCGCGGCGGGGTTGCTCGACGCCGCGCGCAGGCTGGGCGGCTCGGCGCTGTCGCTGGCCAATACCCGGCTCGCGCTCGCCTTCCTCGACCTGAGCGAAGAACGCGATCGCCTGCTGCGCCTGGCCATGTTCGCGGTCGCGGCGGCGACCATGATCGCGCTCGCACTGGTCGCGGCCACCGCGCTGGTCGTGGTCGCGTTCTGGGACGATTACCGCTTGCACGCGCTGGCTGGTGCGACGCTGGCAAACGCGCTCGCTGCGTGGTGGTCCGTGCGACGCGTGCGCGCGCTGGTGCGCGAGGCGCCCCCCTTGCTCGAGACCACGCTGGCCGAGCTCGAGCGTGACGCCCAGGTGCTGCGCAAGTGAGCGACAGGCTCCCGCTGGCCTACCGGCGGCAGTTGCTGCTCACGCGCGCCGCGGTCGAGCGGGTCGAGTTGCACCGTGCGCTCGACGAGTTCCGAAGCGCGCGTCGCCCGGCAGTGCTCGCGGCCGAGATGCTGTTTCGCCTGCGCGGCGCGGCGCACGAAGGCGGAGTCGCCGGCCTGCTGATGCAGGGCCTCGCGCTGTTTCGCCAGTACCCATATCTCGGGTCGGCACTGTCGCTCGCGCTGGGCGCGACGCGACGTGGCGCGGGCGGGCGCCTGCTGCGCCGGGCCGGTGTTCTCGCCGCGCTCGCGGCCGCCGGCGCATGGGCTATCACCGCCGTGGCGCGCGATCGGGCGCCGCCCCCTTCGAACACCGACCACCCCCAGGGATGACGATGGACCTGCCGCACAACAGCTTCAAGTCAGCGCTCGCGAACGGGCAGACGCAGATCGGGCTATGGTCGAGCCTGTCGTCGAACTACACGGTCGAAGTGATCGCGGGCGCCGGATTCGACTGGCTGCTTCTCGACATGGAGCACTCGCCCAACGACCTCGAGAGCGTCCTGGGACAGATGCAGGCAGCAGCGGCGTACCCCTCGCACGCGGTCGTTCGCGTGCCCTGGAGCGACATGGTCGGCATCAAGCGCATCCTCGACGCAGGCGCGCAGTCGCTGCTGATCCCGTTCGTCTCCAGCGCGCAGGAAGCGCGCGAAGCGGTGTCCTACACCCGCTACCCGCCGCAGGGCGTGCGCGGCGTCGCCGGCACGACCCGGGCCGGGCGCTTCGGGCGCGTCGCGAACTACGCGCGCCATGCGCACGAACAGATCTGCGTGCTGGTGCAGGCCGAGACGGAGCAGGCACTGCAGAACCTCGAGGAGATCTGCGCGGTCGACGGGGTCGACGGCGTGTTCATCGGCCCGGCCGATCTGCACGCCTCGCTCGGGTATACCGGCGAGACTGCGAACCCCGCGGTCGTGCCGAAGATCGAGGAGGCGATACGACGGATCCGCACCTGCGCGAAGGCGCCCGGCATCCTGACCGGCGTCGAGGCCGACAACCGCCGCTACATGGCTGCGGGGGCACTGTTCGTCGCGGTCGGTTCGGACGCGGGAATACTCGCGCGCGGAGCCGACGCGCTCGCGGCGAGGTACAAGAGCACTACCTGAGCCGGCGCGCATCCGGCACAATGCGCCGACACGAAACGTACAGAGGGTTGACTCAAGCCCCGATCGTGTTCCAGGAGGAAGCCGCGCGCGACCTCACGGGCGATCGCCGCGCGGCACCTCCCTGCGGCGCGGACCACTCAGGGGAGACCAAAATGAGAGACGACAACGAGGAGACGACGATGGGAACGAAGCTGATCAAACCGGCTATCGCAGCCGCGCTGGCCATCGCATTCGCCGCGCCGGCAGCGGCGCAACAGGTCACGTTCATGACCGGCCCGCAAGGCGGGTCGTGGATTCCGCTGGGCGGCGCCCTGAAGGGCCTTTGGGAGAAGAAGATCTCCGGCCTGCAGATCCAGCAGACCCCGGGCGCGGGCATCGCCAACGTGCGCGGGATCGACGAGGGCAAGGCGCACATCGGCCTGGCGAACTCGTCGAGCACGGTCGACGGGGTCGAGGGCAGGGCGCCGTATCCGAAGAAAGTCACCAAGGTTTGCCAGCTCGCGAACCTCTATCCGCAGTATTTCCAGGTGGTCGCTGCGGCCGATTCCAAGATCGAGTCCTACGCCGATCTCAAGGGCAAGTCGCTCGTCACCCAACCGAAGGGCAACACCGCAGAGCAGGTCACGGCGATGGTGCTCAAGATCAACGGGATGGACTACGGCTCGCTCTCGAAGGCCAACTTCCAGGCCGGCTACAACGATGCGGTCTCGATGATGAAGGACGGCCATGCCCAGGTCTTCACGCTGGGCACGACCGCGCCGGCCTCCGCGGTGATGGACCTGGCGAGCGCGCGCGACATCAAGCTCGTTCCGGTCGACGACAGGACCAAGGGCGAGATGAAGAAGATGAACCCCGGTTTCAACAAGGTCGTCATCAAGGCGGGCACCTATCCGAAGCAGGACAAGGACGTTCCGGTGGTCGGCTATTCGACCCACGTCGTGGTCTCGTGCGACCTTCCCGAGGACACCGTCTACAAGATGACCAAGGTCATGGCCGACAACGTTGCCGACATGGCCGCGGTGGTCAAGTCGATGACCGGACTGACCGCGAAGGAGATGGCCACCGACATCGGCGTTCCGCTGCACAAGGGCGCCGCGAAGTACTACAAGGAAGTCGGCGCGATGTAGCCGGCTCTTCGGCTGCGGTCGAGGCCGCAGCTGGTTGCGGCGAGGCGGGGCGGCAATGCCGCCCCGCTGTGTTTCGATCGGGGGGAGGGTAGTCCGTGGATGAAAGACCGGCAGTGACGCCTGCGGGCGTCCTTCTAAAGCGGGTCGCGTTCCTGTTCGCGGTCTCGATGTCGCTCTACCACATGTACGTCGCGGCCTTCGGACCCCCCGAGGCGCTGATCTTTCGCGCGACGCACCTGCTGTTCACGCTGACGCTTGTCTACCTGCTGTTCCCGATCCGATCGCGGGCGCCTGGCGCCTGGCGCCTGATCGACACGCTCCTTCTCGCGGGCAGCTGGGGCCTGGTCCTGCACCTGTTCATCAACTACGAGTACATGACCAACCGGATCATCTACATCGATGATCTGACGCCGCTGGACAAGTTCTACGCCGTGCTCTCGATCGTCATCGTGCTCGACGCGACGCGTCGCGTGATCGGCTGGGCCCTGCCGCTCACCGCGATCAGCTTCCTCGTCTACGCCGCGTTCTTCACGCAGGTGGCGCCGCAGGTGCTGCTCGAGCAGATCTACCTCTCGACCGAAGGCATCTTCGGCTCGACGCTGGGTGTGTCGGCCTCCTACGTGATGCTGTTCGTGCTGTTCGGCGCGTTCATGGAAAAGAGCGGCACCGGGCAGTTGTTCATGGATTTCTCGCTCTCGCTCACAGGGCACAGCGCCGGCGGCCCGGGAAAGGTCGCGGTGATCAGTTCGAGCCTGTTCGGCACCGTCTCGGGCAGCGCGGTGGCCAACGTGATGGTCGACGGCCCGATCACGATCCCGCTGATGAAGCGCACCGGCTTCGGGCCGCCGTTCGCGGCTGCCGTCGAGTCGGTCGCCTCCACCGGCGGGCAGATCATGCCGCCGATCATGGGCGCGGCTGCATTCGTGATGGCCGAGTTTCTCGCCGTGTCGTACCTGCAGGTCACGGTGTGGGCGGCGATCCCCGCGTTGCTGTACTACGTCTCGGTGTTCTTCGCCGTGCACTTCGAGGCCAAGCGACACGGTCTTGCGGGCGTGCCGAAGGCCGAACTGCCCCGCTTCGTGCGCGTGATGGCCGAACGCGGCCACCTGTTCGCGCCGATCCTCGTGATCCTGGCCGGCCTGCTGATGGGCTATTCGGCCCCGTTGTGCGCGCTGGTCGGCACGATCACCTGCCTGCCGGTCGCGTTGCTGCGCGCCACGACCCGCGCCGGGATCGGCTGGCTCAGCCTGGTCGACGCGCTCGAAGAGGGCGCGCGCAACACGCTCGCCGTCGCGATGGCCTGCGCCTGCGCCGGCATCGTGATCGGCTGCGTCTCGATTACCGGCCTGGGCATCGTGTTCACGCAGTTCGTGATCGCACTGTCGCAGGATTCGCTGATCCTCGCGCTGATCCTCACCGCGATGGCCGGCATCGTGCTCGGCATGGGAATGCCGACAACGCCGGCGTATATCGTGATGGTCGCGCTGCTGGTGCCAGCCCTGATCAAGCTCGGCGTGGTGGTGCCGGCCGCGCACATGTTCGCGTTCTACTTCGCGATCCTCTCGGCGATCACGCCTCCGGTCGCGCTCGCGGTGCTCGCCGCCGCGGGCCTGGCCAAGGCGAACATCTGGGATTCTGGCTTCGCCGCGATGCGCGTGGCGGCGCCCGCGTACATCGTCCCGTTCATGTTCGTCTACGAACCGGCGCTGCTGATGGAAGGCGAATGGTCGGTCATCGTGCCGTCGGTAGGCAGCGCGATCGTCGGCGTGATCCTGCTCGCCGGCGGATTCTTCGGCTACCTGTTCGGACCGGCGCGGATGTGGCAGCGAGTCCTGCTGGTCGGCGCCGCGCTGATGCTGATCAAGCCGGGCGCCTACACCGACCTGGTCGGCGCGGGGATCTTCGCGACGGTGTTCGCCGCGCAGTGGCTGGCGCGCAGGCGCGAGGCCGAAGCGGGCTGAACGAGGCGCTCAGCCCGGGCGGTAGTCGATCAGCTCGTGCGCGACCCAGTCCTCGCGCATGTTGGTGCGCAAGGTCGCCGCCGTTCCGTACCAGCCGGTCCATTCGCGGCGAACCCACCGATTCACCTCGGGCGCGTACCACAGCGTGTCGCTGCGCGTGTTGCGCTGGCGAAAGCGGTCGGCGTGGTCGAAGGCGATCGTGCGCCTCACGCGCAGTGCGAGGAATTCGCCAGCCGGCACGCGAACGCGCTCCCAGGTCTCGACCCGGGCGATCTCCGACCAGTACAGCGCGTCGTCCGACAGCGGCGTGCGGTAGCTGCCGCGAAAGCTCTCGCTCGCGCCGGGGGCGAGCACCGAGGGAAGCAGCGGCGCCGGCGCCGAGAACACCTGCGCGAGGTCGTAGTTCGGTTCCTCGAGCACGCGCCAGGCGCTGGCGTAGACCTCCTCGGAGCGTTGCCCGCCGGCGGCGCCTGTCGTGGCGCTCACCGCCACGCGCAGCCTGGGGGTGGTCGCGACCACTTCGGCGAGCAGTTCGCCCAGGCGCATGCCGTTGTACAGATTGATCGACGCGTAGCGCCAGCGGTCGCCCAGGCGCACCTGCGCGCCGGGAGCTGCGGCGCGCGCCGCAGTCGCCGCTTCGCGCGTCGCGCAACCGGCGCCCAGCGCTGCGGCGCCGAGCAGCGCGAGAGTAGCGCGCCTGCGCGCCCGAGCCGGCGCGTTCATGGAACCGGCCTGCCGTCGAGCAGTCGCAGCAACCCCTTGACCATCCGATAGAGGAACCAGAGGCAGGGCACGAGGAAGAGGAACGAGAGCAGCCCGAACGAGAGCAACGCCGGAATGAGGGCGATCACCAGCCAGAACAGCGTCCACCAGAACGTGGCGATCATCCAGTCCATGTGCGAGCGATAGATCGTGCCGTTGGCGTCGTCGCGCTTTACGTAGTTGATGATCAGCGCGACCATCGACAGGATCCCCATCGACAGCAGCAGTCCGGCGATATGCAGCAGGTAATCGAGCAACGCGACCTTGCGCAGCTGCTGCTCGTCGGGGGTGGTCACGACTTCGATCCTGGTCATGGTCGGTCTCCGCGAATTCACACCGATACCGTATCAGATCTCCGCGACGAAGCTTCGAACGCCCGAGGCGATGAACTGCACGCCCACGCACACCAGCAGGAATCCCATCATCCGCGTCATGACCTCGATTCCGGCCGGACCCATCCTCGCCGAGATCCGCCGCGCGCTGCGCAGCACCAGCAGCTCCAGCACGCAGGCGGCGAGCATCGCGACCACCGTCGCCAGGTAGGCGATCGCTTCGAACGACGCGCCCTCGAGTTCGCGGATCTCGGTGGAAATCCCGATCACGACTGCGATCGTTCCCGGGCCGGTGATCCCGGGCATCGCCAACGGGAAGAAAGCCAGGTTGCCGTGCTCGCCTTCGGGCGCGAGGTGCGCGCCCGAGCCGCGTCCGAACAGCATCCCGTAGCCGAGCAGCGCGAGCACCAGCCCGCCGGAGATGCGAAGCGCGCCGTACGAGATGCCGAAGGCCTTGAGGATCAGGCTGCCGGCGAACAGGCTCGATAGCAGGATCGCGAAGCAGTAGATGCAGGCGCGCCGCGCCGTGAGCGCCGAGTCCGCTTCCGACTGCCGGGCGGTGAGCGCGGTGAAAAACGGCACGGTGGCCGGCGGGTTGATGATCACCACCAGCCCGAAGAAACCTCCCAGGGCGAAGGTGGTGAAGGTGCTCCAGAGCTGCGCCGTCACGACTGCCGCGGTCGTGACGGGTCGGGCGATGCGCCGCGTCGCGCCCCGGTCACTCCACCGCCTTGACGATGTCCTCGATCACCTTCTTCGCGTCGCCGAACACCATCATCGTGCGTTCCATGTAGAACAGCTCGTTGTCCAGCCCGGCGTAGCCGGAGGCCATCGAGCGCT
>JAHDXY010000505.1 GCA_023384005.1 Burkholderiaceae bacterium
GGCGAGCAGCGCCGCGCTACGCGCTTCGCCGAGCAGATCGAGGCGGTTGTTGCTCGCCGCGCCGTCGGTGCCGATCCCGACGTTGATCCCCAGCGAGAGCATTCGCGGCAATGGAGCGATTCCGCTGGCGAGCTTCAGGTTCGAGTGCGGGCAGTGCGCGACCGACGCGCTGTGCGCGGCGAGCAGCTCGAGTTCCGATTCGTCGAAATGCACTCCGTGCACCGCGACGAGTTCCGGCCCGAGCAGGCCGAGGCGGGCCAGCCGCGCCAGCGGGCGCGCGCCGTGCGTGGTCACGCTCTCGGCGACTTCCCGCGCGGTCTCGTGGAGGTGGCAGTGAACGGGAAGGCCGAGTTCGCCGGTCAGCTCGGCGATGCGCTCGAAGCTCGCGTCCGAGACCGTGTACGGGGCGTGCGGCGCGAGGCAAAAGCTGAGCAGCGGTTCGTCGCGCAGCCGGTCGCGCAATTCGAGCCCCTTGCGCAGGTACTCGCCGGCAGTGGACGCGTAGGCCGAGGGAAACTCGATCACGATGATTCCCAGCGCCGCGCGCATCGAGAACACGTTCGCCGCCTCGGCCATCGCCTGCGGAAAGAAGTACATGTCGTTGACGCAGGTGATGCCCGAGAGAAGCATTTCCCCGCACGCGAGCAGGCTCCCGTCGCGCACGAACTCGGGCGAGACCAGCTTCGCCTCCAGCGGCCAGATCCGCTCGCGCAGCCAGCGCATCAGCGGCAGGTCGTCCCCGACGCCGCGCAGCAGGGTCATTGCCGCGTGGCAGTGCAGGTTCACCAGCCCCGGGATCAGCAGGTGACCTGGCAGGTCGACGCGCTCGGCGCGCGGGTGGTTCTGCAGCGCCTGCCCGATCGGCAGCACCGCGACGATTAGGCCTTCGTCGATCGCGACTGCGTGCCCGGTGAGCACCGTCGAATCCGGCGCCACCGGTGCGATCCATTCTGGAATCAGCAACTGCATGGCGCGAAGTTAACCACAGCCCGCGCCGACCCGCCGAACGCGCGCGGTTGGTCCCGGCGCCGGCTGGGCTCGCGGGCGTGGCGCGAAGCGCGCGGATGCTAGAATTCACAGGTTGTGCGCACCGCGGCGCGGCGCGTTCTTGCCGCTGCTCCGGCGGGGCGCGCCGAAGCCCGCGCGGCAGCACTTCCCACGACTCATTCCCCGACCCCGAGCCCACCGCCGAGCATGGACCAGTTCGCCAAGGAAACACTCCCGATCAGTCTTGAAGAGGAGATGCGGCGCTCGTATCTCGACTACGCGATGAGCGTGATCGTCGGGCGCGCTCTGCCCGACGTGCGCGACGGCTTGAAACCGGTGCACCGGCGCGTGCTGTTCGCGATGCACGAGTCGAACAACTCCTGGAACCGGCCCTACGTGAAGTGCGCTCGCGTCGTGGGCGAGGTCATGGGGAAGTACCACCCGCACGGCGACTCCGCGATCTACGACACGCTGGTGCGCATGGCGCAGGATTTCTCGCTGCGCTACCCGCTCGTGGACGGCCAGGGCAACTTCGGCTCGGTCGACGGCGACAACGCGGCGGCGATGCGCT
>JAHDXY010000131.1:0-3700 GCA_023384005.1 Burkholderiaceae bacterium
GGTGGTCGAGCACGATCCGCAGGTGATGTTCGCCGCCGACCGGATGATCGACATGGGCCCCGGGCCCGGCGAGCGTGGCGGGAGCATCGTGTTCGACGGTTCGCCGCAGGCTCTGCGCGCTGCCGACACGCTCACCGGGCACTATCTCTCGGGGCGCAGGAAGATCGACCCGGGGCGTCGCCAGCGGGTCGACGCGTCCACGCCAAAGCTGGTGATCGAGGGCGCGCGCGAACACAACCTGCGCGGCATCGACGTCGAGATCCCGCTGGGCAGGCTGGTGTGCGTGACCGGCGTGTCGGGCAGCGGCAAGTCGACGCTGGTGCAAAACGTCGTTCTGCCCGCGCTGCTCAAGGCGAAGGGCCGCCCGACCGAAACCCCGGGAGCACACGACCGGCTGCTGGGCGACGACTGGCTCGGCGATGTCGTGTTCGTCGACCAGTCTCCGATCGGAAAGACGGCGCGCTCGAATCCGGCGAGCTACGTCGGAGCCTTCGACGGCGTGCGCAAACGCTTCGCGGCGGCGCCGCTGGCACGCGAACGCGGCTATACCCCCGGCACCTTCAGCTTCAACTCCGGCGACGGCCGCTGCCCGACCTGCGCGGGCAACGGCTTCGAGCACGTCGAGATGCAGTTCCTCTCCGACGTCTACCTGCGCTGCCCCGACTGCGACGGCAGGCGCTTTCGCGACGAGATCCTCGAGGTGCGCCTGGGCGAGGGCGAGGGGCGATCGATCGCCGACGTGCTCGAGCTGACGGTGAACGAGGCGCTCGCCGCGTTCGCCGGCGACCGCGAGATCGGGCTCAAGCTGCAGCCGCTCGCCGACGTAGGCCTCGACTACCTGCGCCTGGGCCAGCC
This sequence comes from Burkholderiaceae bacterium, assembly GCA_023384005.1. Classification (GTDB taxonomy): domain Bacteria; phylum Pseudomonadota; class Gammaproteobacteria; order Burkholderiales; family Burkholderiaceae_E; genus Quisquiliibacterium. The sequence goes on from JAHDXY010000131.1 coordinate 856, forward strand.
GGTGCCGACGCTCTCGGGCGGCGAGGCGCAGCGGCTCAAACTGGCCGGATTCCTCGCTCAGGCTGCGAGCCAGGGCCTGGGCGACCCGTCCTCGCCCGGCTACCCGCACGCGCGTTCGGGTCGCAAGGGCACGCTGTTCATGTTCGACGAACCCACCACGGGGCTGCATTTCGACGACGTCGCACGCCTGTTGCGCGCGCTGCGCAAGCTGCTGCTCGCCGGACACTCGCTGCTGGTGATCGAGCACAACCTCGACGTGATCGCCGCCGCCGACTGGGTGATCGACCTCGGCCCGGAGGGCGGGGACGCGGGCGGGCGGGTCGTCGCGACCGGAACCCCCGAGGACCTGGTCGCGACGCCGGCGTCGCACACCGGCCGCGCACTGGGCGAATACGCGACGGCGCTCGGCACGCCCGTCGCGCGCGATTGCGGCATTCCCCTGCAGAGCGCGTTGCGCGAGCGCGGCCGGCGCGCGATCTTCGTGCACAACGCGCGCGAGCACAACCTGAAGAACGTCGACGTCGAAGTGCCGCGCGACAGGTTCACCGTGATCACCGGCGTGTCCGGATCGGGCAAGTCCACGCTCGCCTTCGACGTGATCTTCGGCGAGGGACAGCGGCGCTACCTCGAATCGCTCAACGCCTACGCGCGCCAGTTCGTGCAGCCGGCCGCGCGCCCGGACGTGGACGGCGTGTTCGGCATCCCGCCGACGGTGGCGATCGAACAGCGCACCAGCCGCGGCGGGCGCAAGAGCACAGTCGCCACGCTCACCGAGATCTATCACTTCCTGCGCCTGCTGTTCGTGAAACTCGGCGTCCAGTACTGCCCGGGGTGCGCGCTGCCGATCGAACCGCAATCGGCCGACGTGATCGCGGCGCGGATCGCGCGCGCCTACCGCGGGCGCCACATCGGGCTGCTCGCGCCGCTGGTGGTGAGCCGAAAGGGCGTGTACACCGACCTCGCGAAGTGGGCCGCCGCAAAGGGCTTCGCGTTCCTCAGGGTCGACGGCGAGTTCCTCGCGACCGCGAAGTTCCCGCGAATCGACCGCTTCGTCGAGCACGACATCGAACTGCCGGTCGCGGACCTGGTCGTCGACCCGGCGAACGAGGCGGCGCTGCGTACCGCGCTCGCGCGCGCGCTGGAACTGGGCAAGGGCCTGGTGATGGTGGCCGCGCCGCTCGACGCGCTGCGCTCGGCCGCCGAGCTGGGCGACACCGGGGCCTTCGCGGCCGCCGCGGGCGCGCTGGGCACCACGCTGTACTCGTCCAAGCGCGCCTGCACTTCTTGCGGCACGAGCTTCGCCGAACTCGACCCACGCCTGTTCTCGTTCAACTCCAAGCTCGGCTGGTGCGTGCACTGCGTCGGCACCGGCGTGCACCTCCCCCGGCTGCCCAAGGTGCAGTCGCAGGGCCGCCAGGACGAGGACACGACCAGCGGCGCGGTGGGCGATCTCGCCGAGCGCCTCGCCGACCAGCTCGCCGCGGAACGCGCGGCGCGCGCCGACACGACCACCGACCCGGGGGCCGCGGTGGGCGACACGCCCTGCGCGGCCTGCGGCGGCGCGCGCCTGAACCCGACGGCGCTGGCGGTGCGCCTGCGCGAGCTCCCGATCGACCGCCTCACCGAACTGCCGGTCTCGGATTGCGCCCAATGGATCGACGCGCTCGAGTTCAGCGGGCGCGAGGCAGAGATCGCGCGCGACCTGGTCGCCGAGATCGGGTCGAGGCTGCGCTTCCTTGAACGGGTCGGCCTGGGTTACCTCTCGCTGGCGCGAAGCGCGCCGACGCTCTCGGGCGGCGAGGCGCAGCGCATCCGGCTCGCGGGGCAGCTCGGGTCGAACCTGCAGGGCGTGTGCTACGTGCTCGACGAGCCGACCATCGGCCTGCACCCGCAGGACAACCGCGTGCTGCTCGACACGCTGGAGATGCTGCGCGACAAGGGCAATACGCTGCTGGTGGTCGAGCACGACGAGGACACGATCCGGCGCGCGGATCACGTGATCGACATGGGGCCGGGCGCGGGCCGCCTTGGCGGCGAGATCATCGCCGCCGGTCACCACACCGAACTCGCGCGCCATCCGGACAGCGTCACCGGGCGCTTCCTTGCGCACCCGCTCGCGCACCCGCTGCGCGCGCGGCGCGCGACCGCCCCCGACACCGCCGGTCTCGAGTGGCTGACGCTGCGCGGCGCGCACCTGCACAACCTCGCGTCGATCGACGCGCGCATTCCGCTTGCGCGCACCACGGTCGTGACGGGGGTGTCGGGGTCGGGCAAGTCGACGCTCGCCCGCGACGTCCTGCTGGCCAACGTCGCGGCGCTGGTCGCCGCGCGCAACCAGCGCCGCGACGCGCCGGCGCTGCGCGGCGTCGACGCGGTCGAGGGCTGGGCGCCGATCACGCGCGTGCTCGAAGTCGACCAGACGCCGATCGGCAAGACGCCGCGCTCCTGCCCGGCCACCTACGTCGGCTTCTGGGACACGATCCGCAAGCTGTTCGCCGACACGGCCGAGGCGCGGGTACGCGGCTGGCAGGCGGGCAGGTTCAGCTTCAACACGCCAGGCGGGCGTTGCGCCGCCTGCTCCGGACAGGGCGTGCAGACGATCGAGATGAGCTTCCTGCCCGACGTGAAGGTGCTGTGCGAGGCCTGCGGCGGGAGCAGGTTCTCGCGCGACACGCTTGAAGTGCTGCTGCGCGGCGCGAGCATCGGCGACGTGCTCGCGATGAGCGTCGACGACGCGCTGCCCTTCTTCGCCGCGCACCCGGGCGTGTCGCATCCGCTCGAGCTGCTGCGCGACGTCGGCCTGGGCTACCTCACGCTCGGCCAGCCGAGCCCGACGCTGTCGGGC
>JAHDXY010000131.1:3710-8811 GCA_023384005.1 Burkholderiaceae bacterium
CTGGTGACCGAACTGGCGAAGGTGCGGATGCGCGGCGAGGAGACCGGGTTGCCGGCGGCGCGCGCGAGTCCCGCGAAGGCGCCGCGCGCGCGCGCGCACGCGGCCGCGACGAACACTCTGTACGTTCTCGACGAGCCCACGGTCGGCCTGCACATGGCCGACGTCGAGAAGCTGATCCGGGTGATGCACAGGCTGGTCGACGCCGGAAACACGCTGGTGGTGGTCGAGCACAACCTCGACATCTGGGCCGAAGCCGACTGGCTGGTCGATCTCGGACCCGAAGGCGGCGCGGGCGGCGGGCGCATCGTCGGCGAAGGCACCCCGGAGGCGATCGCCGCGCACGACGCGCACGACGCACACGCCGCCACGCCGAGCTCGACGGCGCTGCGACGCTTCCTGCGCCGCGACGGGCAAGAAAAAACCGCGCACGAAGCGCGGTCCCGAGGTCTGCGGGGGCGCGTCGCCGCGCCATAGCGGCCCGACTCAGGGAACGATGATGTCGTCCTTGACCGACTTCACGCCCGCCACGCCACGGGTGACCACCACCGCCTTGCGGCGCTCGGCGAGGCTGTTGGCGAAGCCGCTCAGCTGCACCACCCCCTTGAAGGTCTCGACGTTGATGCGCCAGCCGCTGATGTCCTTGTCGTTGAGCAGCGCGGCCTTGACCTTGGTCGTGATCGTCGTGTCGTCGACATATTCGCCGGTGCTTTCCCTGGTCGCCGTGCCGGCGCAGCCGGCGACGAAGAGCGCGGCGAGCGCAACGACCAGGATCTTGCGCAGATCGACGATGAAATTCATTCGGTTCTCCTTTGCTTTGTATGGTCAGGTCTTCAGGCAGATATTATTGCACAATACTAAAACCGCCGCAAACCGACTCGAATCAGTCGACCGCTCCCGGTGCGCAATCATATATCCATGGCTGCAGGCTGGCATGCCGACGCTGGAACTCGCGGATCGACGACAGGTGCCGCAGTGTAGCGTCGATCTCGTCGCTGCCGCTCAGGAGCATCGTCCGGGCGGTTGGGTCGAGCTGAAACCCGACCGATTCGAGTCCGGGCGCCGAGATCGTCATCGACACCAGATCGACCGTCATCGCCGCGGTCCCGGCGAGCGAGTCGGCCGCGTCGGCGACGCGGTGCAGGTCGCTCGCGTCGACTCTGGCAGGCACGACACCGTTGCGCACGCAGTTGCCGGCGAAGATCTCGCCGAAGCTGGCGGCGACGACGGCGTGGATGCCGTGGCCTTTCAGCGCCCAGACCGCGTGCTCGCGCGACGAACCGCAGCCGAAGTTCGCGCCCGACACCAGTATGCGTGCGCCGGCGAACTCGGGGCGGTCGAGCGGGAAACCGGCGATCGCGCCCGTGCCCGGGTCGTTGCGCCACTCGTGAAACAGGTACGGTGCGAGCGCGGCGACGTCGGTGCCGGCGGCACGCACGCCCACCGAGGGCATGATCGCGTCGGTGTCGATGTTGTCGCGCATCAGCACCACCGCGATGCCCTCGACGCGCTCGACCGCGCCTCCCGCAGCCGGGCGCGTCACGCCTGACCCGCCTGTGCGATGCATCCGGCGAGCGCGCTCGCCGCCGCGGTCGCCGGGCTCGCGAGGTGGGTGCGCGCGCCCGGCCCCTGGCGGTCCTCGAAATTGCGGTTCGAGGTCGACACGCAGCGCTTGCGCCCCTCGACCCGGTCGGGGCCGAGCGCGCAGCACATCGAGCATCCGGCCTCGTGCCACTCGAAGCCGGCATCGGCGAAGACGCGATCGAGCCCCTCGGCCTGCGCCGCGAGCCGCACCTGCGTCGATCCCGGAACGACCATCGCGCGCACCCCCGGGGCGACCTTGCGCCCGCGCACCACCTGCGCGGCTTCGCGCAGATCGCCCAGGCGCGCGTTGGTGCACGAACCGATGAAGACGATGTCGACCGGCACGCCCGCGATCGGCTCTCCCGCCGAGAGTCCGATGTACGCGAGCGCGCGCCGCTCCTTCTCGTCACGCGGGTGCGGGACCCGTCCGGACACCGGTATCGCCTGCGCCGGCGTCGTACCCCAGCTGACCATCGCAACGACCTCGGACGCGTCGAGCCGGAGTTCGGCGTCGAAGCGCGCGTCGTCGCCCGAACGCAGGCCCGCCCAGTGCGCGACAGCTCGCTCCCACTGCTCGCCGCGTGGCGCGAACCTGCGTCCTCGCAGCCACTCGATCACCGTCTGGTCGGGAGCGACGATGCCGGTGCGCGCGCCGAACTCCACCGACATGTTGCACAGCGTCATCCGCCCCTCGACCGACAGCGCGCGCACCGCGCTTCCGGCGTACTCGACCGCGTAGCCGATTCCGCCTCCGGCGCCGACCGTCGCGATCAGGTGCAGCGCCAGGTCCTTCGCGTTCAGCCCGGGCGCGAGCGTCGCGTCGATCGTGATGCGCATCGACCTGGGGCGGCGCAGCCGCAGCGTCTGCGTCGCCAGCACCTGCTCGACCTCGGACGTTCCGATTCCGATTCCGATCGCGCCGATCGCCCCGAGCGTGCAGGTGTGGCTGTCGCCGCAGGCCACGGTCGCGCCGGGAAGCACCGCGCCGGTCTCGGGCCCGACCACGTGCACGATTCCCTGTCCCGGATCGCCGAGGTCGAAGATGCGAAAGCCGTGCTCGCGCACCGCGCGGCGATGCGCGCGGATGAACGGCAACCCTACGGCGTAGGACTCGGCGCTTCTGCCAGGGCGCGTGGCGACGATGTGATCGACCGTGGCGAGGTTGAGCTGCGGGTTCGCGGCGCGCAGACCGCGAGCGCGCAAGCCCTCGTAGGCCTGCGCCGTGGTCATTTCGTGCAACAGGTGCCGGTCGACGTGCAGCAGGTCGGTCTCGCCCAGGCGCATGACCAGGTGCTCGTCCCAGATTCGGTCGAACAGCGTCTTTCCTGCCCAGGGCGAAGCGCCAGGGCCGCCCTTGCCGGTCGCGCCGACGGCGCCGGCCGTGCCGGTCCCGTCCGTCATGTCGGTCGGGGCGCTCATCGCCGATTCTCCGGCCGCCGTCGCATCACAGTTCGACCGCGATTTCGCCGCCCGCGTCGCGCGCGCGCGAACAGCAAAGCAGCAGCTTGCGCCCGCGCTCCTTCGCACCGAGCACGAAGTCGCGATGCTCGATCGCGTCGGACCGACCCGCGTCGTATCCGGCGGCGCACACGCCGCAGATCCCGTCGCTGCACTTGGTGTCGATCACGATGCCGATCGCGGCGAGCGCGTCGGTCGCGCTCTGCCCGGCGGGCACCTCGACGACCGTCCCGCTGCGCAACAGCCACAGCCGAAACGGGAAATCCTCGCGCGCCGGACCCTCGGGCACGCTGAAGTACTCGCGATGCAGCGATTCCTCCGGCCAGCCCCTGGCCGCCGCCGCGGCGAACACGCCGTCCATGTACCGCGCCGATCCGCAGGCGTAGAGCTGGTGGCGGTCGCGATAGTCGGGGATCAACGCGTCGAGGTTCGCGCGCCGGCCCTCGTCCTTGAAGTGGAACACGACGCGCGCGTTCCATCGCGCATGCTCGAGATCGCGAACGAAGCCGGCCGACGCGCGACTCGCCGCACTGTAGTGCAGCCTGAACTCGCGCCCGAGCGCGTGCAGCCGGTGCGCCATCGAGATCAGCGGGGTCACGCCGATCCCGCCGGCGAACAGCAGCGACAGCGTCGCGTCCTCGATCAGCGGGAAGTGGTTGATCGGCGCCGAGATGAACACCTGCTTGCCGGTGCGAAACGCGCGATGCATCAGCATCGACCCGCCGCGCCCCCGGGGTTCGCGCAGCACGCCGAGCAGGTAGCGGCTGCGATCGGAGGGATCGCCGGCGAGGCTGAACTGGCGCAGGTACTCGGGCGCGATCACGACGTCGACGTGCGCGCCAGCTTCGAACGCGGGCAGCTCCGACCCGTCGACCGAGCCGAACTCGAAGCGCGCGACGTCGGGCGTCATCTCCTCGCGTCGCCTGAGGATCACCGGGAACACTGGCGGCGGCCCCGGCGGCATCCGAAACGCGGGCACCAGGCCATCGGTTTGCCCGGCCGCGATCCTTTGCCGGTGCTCGGGCGCAGTCAGGAGCGACTTGTAGCGCGCGATGGCCTCGTCGCGATCGAGCGCGAACGCGACCGGATACGGCGGCGGCATCCGGTCGGCCGGATAGACCGCGAGCGTCTGATCCTCGTAGCGCAACACGAGCGACTTGTTCAGGCCGCGCGCGTGCGTCTGCCGGGCGCGCACGTAGCGCTGCGTCTTCGGGTCGAGTTCGATGTCCCACCACCACTTCTTCACCGGGTTGATCGCGCCGTGATCGAGCGCATCGTCGAGCCTGGCGAGCCACTTCGCCGCGCCCGGCAAGCGCGTGGCCGCCCAGCGAAACGCGGCGTCGGAGAACAACCCCTCGAGATTCCACGGACAGGTCTTCATGCAGCGCCCGCACATCCCGCCGCCCTGGTTCGTGATCCGGTAGCGCGCGCACTTCTCGGCGTCGGACTTGTAGATCTCGTAGCCGTTGTACATCAGCTTCGGGCCCGCGGTGATCGCGCCCGAGGGGCACTCGCGCGCGCACTTGTTGCAGTTCTCGCAGAAACGCTGCAGGCCGAAGTCGATCGGACGGTCGTGATCGATCGGCAGATCGGTGGTCACGCTGCCGGACTTCAGCCGCGGGCCGAGGTAGGGGTTGAGGATCACCTCGCCGATCCGGCTAACCTCCCCGAGCCCCGAGAGCAGCAGCAGCGGCGGCTGCAGCACGTCGCCGTCGATCACCGAATGCACGCGCGCCGAGTACCCCAGGCGACGGATCTGCTCGGCGACGATGCCGCCGATCATCGAGAAGCGCAGGTACGCGCGCATGCTCTGCGCCACCGAGATCCAGTCGTCGCCGCTGGCGCCCTCCATCGTCTCGTGGCCCTGGTCGAGCAGCATGTTGATCGCGTTTGCGTGGTACGCAGGCAAGGCGTTTCCGCCCGCGTCGTGCGAGTACCAGGCCCACTTCGGCACCGTGCACAACCCGACCGCGTCGCAGCCCAGGTAGTACGAAGCGGCCTTCAGGTTGTCCGCGTTGCGCCGCCGATCGGCGGCGCGCGGCGACACCCGCCCGCGCGCCTC
>JAHDXY010000131.1:8821-11326 GCA_023384005.1 Burkholderiaceae bacterium
CCCGGGGGCGCCCCCCTGTGTTGCGGCGGGGGCGTTGGGTTGGCCCGGGTGGCGCCCCCGCGCGGCGCCCCGCGGCGACACCGGCCCGCGCGCCTCGCCGAACTGCAGCAGCAGCAGCAGCGCGCCGAGCGCGCGGCGCGCGCAGGCCCCGATCGGGCTCTTCATCACGTACAGCGCGTTCTTCGCTGCGTCCTGCGGATTCCTTCCCATGTCGCCGAACAGGACCCGCGCGAAGAAATCGGCACGCTTGGGAAACCTCGGCACGCGTTCGTGGTCGATGAAGGTGGTCGGCGCGTCGACCCTGCGAATGCGTTCGAACGGATGCGCGCCCATCCTGAACTCGCGACCGCGATAGGCCTCCCGGTTGTACGCCGCTTTCAGCGTCCCTTTTCCAAGCCACCACGAAGGGCCATGCGACCGCGCGCGCGACGCCCGGCCGGACGGGGCAAGCGGCGCGTCGGCGGCGAGCGCGAGCGTCGTCGTCACCGCGGCGAGACCGTATCGGGTGCCGACGTAGGGATTGACCAGCGACACCTCGCCATCGCGCGCTCGCAGCGAGGCAAGACCGCTCGCCACCGCGAGCCGCCCGAGGTCGACGTCGGAGCTCGTCGCGGTGTGCGAGCGCGCTTCGTAGCCGAGCATTCGCAGGTAGGTGCTGATCAGCACCGAGCACTGCGCCGCGAGGGTGGCGGCACGCTGCGCCTGGGTGCCGTGGATCCAGTCAGTGCCGGGTTCGCCGGCGCGGGGATCGCGCGGGTACTCGACCAGAAACACGATCGCCTGGGTGTGATGCGCGATCGGCCCGTGCGCGGTGCGCGCCGAATCGAGCACGTCGGCCAGGATCATGTCCATGCCGGCGGCGAAGCTCTTCGGCTGGCTGGCCTCGAGTTCGGCAGCGAGCATCGCGACCATCGGGTTGCGTATCGGCGAAGCGAGCAGCGCGCCGGCCGGCAACGCGCAAACGCCAACCTGCGAAGCGTCGAAGTAGTAGCCAGCCGCCTTGAGGTGGCGTGCGCGTTCGCCGGGGTCCTCGGAGATCTCGCCCGCGAGCGGCGCCACGGTGCCGTCGCGCACCACGTCGAACATTCCGATGAATCGCGCCATCGCGTGCGACAGCGACTCGGGGTCCGAGTCGTCGAACGACAGCGCCGCCATCGGCGGCACCAGGTCCAGGTCGGGCAGTGCGCGCTGGCGCGCCAGGCGCTCGAGCGGATAGGGGCCGAGGTGGACCGGGCGGTCGCGATAGGAAAAAAGACGCACTTCGTTGAACTCCTCAGTCCCCGCGCCGGCGGTGCACGGGGATGCGCCAGAAGCAATCGCCAGTCAGATCGATGCGCGCCCAGCCGGTTGAAGGACACGGCACCCATAGCTGCCGGGCTCCCCGAGCATCAGCGAGGCCGTCGCCGTGTCCTGCACGTTGGAGGCTGCCAGTCGCAGAATTGGATCCCAATGCGTGCGCACCTGCTCGAAGTTCAAGCTGTCGCTGCAGATTGTCGGAATCAGGGCGTCGCAAGCGGCATCGCCCTGCGGAAGGAAAAGCCTGCCGCGTCGTACAATCTCCGCGATCCGCAAGTCCGATCGATGGTACAGCAGGCCGTCGAGCACATAGCTCGAGTCGCGCACGCCGACTTGGCCGCCTTGGTGTGTCGGTCCAAACCCCAGCGACTCTCGCGCGCTGCTACTGAAAGAGGCGAGAAGACTGCTGCTGATCATTTCCGCCAGACTGAACCGGAGAACATCCGCGTGATGGTCCATCTGCCACAAATCCTGCTGCTGCTCGGCGTGACGGTCGCCGTTGTGCTGAGCTTCCAGCGCCTGCACATCCCCACCAGTCTGGGCTATTTCCTGGCCGGAGTTGTTCTCGGGCCGCACACGATCGGGCCGACCGTCAATGTGCCGGAGTTCAAGATCATGGCGGAGTTCGGCGTGGTCTTCCTGTTGTTTACGATCGGTCTGAATTTCTCTTTGCCCCAGTTGCACGCACTTCGCCATCAGGTGCTTGGACTCGGCACGGGACAGGTGGCCCTCACGACCGTCGTGGTCGGCGTCGTCGCCTGGCTGGCTGGATTGCCTGTTGCTGCGGCATTCGTGATCGGAGCCGTGTTCGCCCAGTCGTCCACCACCATCATCGCCAGCCAATTGACCGAACAAAAGGAAGAGAACTCGCCCCACGGCCGACTCGGGCTGGCGATGTCGGTGTTCCAGGACGTCACGGCGGTGCCTTTTCTGGTGGTCATCCCCGTGCTGGGCATGGCGGTCGGCGCCGACCTGCTGGCCGTCGAGCTGGGATGGGCGATGGTCAAGGCCTTGCTGGCGTTCGCACTCGTGTTCTATTTCGGTCGCTGGTTGCTGCGCCCGCTGTTTCATCTCGTCACGCGGCGCCGCTCCGCCGAGGTATTCACGCTGGCCGTGCTGCTGGTGGCCTTGCTCGCCGCCTGGACGACCTTCAGCCTGGGCCTGTCTCTGGCGTTCGGAGCATTCCTGGCCGGCATGATGCTGGGCGAG
>JAHDXY010000506.1 GCA_023384005.1 Burkholderiaceae bacterium
TAGGCAACAGAGCCAACGGTAAGCCCGGTCACCCTGCCCGTCAAACGATCAAATCCGCATGGGTACGGCGCGCCTGAGTTACCGATCTTTCGGGTCAGCACCCCTCAGCGGTTGCAGTCTGATCCCACAATGTGGGATAATAAATGAGTGGATGCTACTGTAGTGACCCCCGGAAGTCAAGCCACCTTTTTGAGTTGTTGTTGCACCGGCCGAACCTCGGCCGGCGCCCGGTAATTGAGGGCCTGGTGGGGCCGCTCTTCGTTATAGAAGCTGATCCAGCGACGGATTTCTTTCTTCGCCTCCTGGAAGGAGCCAAACAACTGCTGCCAAACGCACTCTTCCTTGAGGCTCCGGAAGAAACGCTCAACCAGGCCGTTCTGTTCAGGCGTGTACGGCGTCACGAACTCCTGGGTCAGCCTATAGGCTTTGCAGGCCGCCCTGAAGCGCTTGCTCAGGAAGATGAGTCCGTTATCGCTTCGGACGACTGGAGTCGGACCATCGGGCCTCAGGGTCCCAAATCGCCGAATGCAGGCGTCCTCCAGGGCACGTTCAGCCTCTCGAGCTCTGCCGCGAAGAGCGAACTCCCAGCCGATGATCTCGCGGTCGTAGCAGTCGATGACGACGACCAGGTGACCCCAGCCGTCCTCTCCGCAGTAGATGTGGGTCATGTCGATCGCCCAGCGTCGGTTGCTGGCACTGGTTCGGCTGCGCATCCCTTTTACTCGCGGCCGGGGCGTAACCATTCGCTGCGTGACCTGCCAGCCCTGAAGCTGGAAGATCCTCTGCACCTTCTTCCGACCCACACTCAAGCCGTGCCGACGGTTCAGAAGCGCCCGAATCCGGCGATAGCCGAAGGTCGGGAACTCGATGACCAGCTGGCGGATCTTGGCAACCAGGTCCGGGTCAGGTGGCCGGTTCGCGCGGCCCTCGAGAGTCGCTTCGTCGAGCACGCCCACACTCGTACGCGAAACCTCAAGAACCTTGCAGGCTCGCCGGATCGAGACGTTCGGAAGCGCCTGGCCTACTCGTCGAACGTCTTCGGCGCGAAAGGGTGGCCTTTCATCGCCTCCTTCATGATGTCCATGTCCAGGACGAGCTCACCGACCTTCCGCTGCAGCTTCTTGATCTGCTCGTCCTTGAAGGCCTCCTCGTCCCGTGGTCGGGAACGAAGGGCGTTCTCAGCGCCCATCAGGAACTTGTCTTTCCAGTCCTCGATATCCGCCACGGTCAGGCCGTGCTTGCGAGCCGCCTCCTGGACCGAAGTCTCCCCGGCCAGGATCGAGACGACCAGCGCTACCCGCCGCTTTGACGTCCAGCGTTGCACTTCATCCGGGATCTCCCGCACGATTCCGTTGTTGTCCATTGTTGCTACCTCACCTCTCTGCTTGTATTCGACATGCTTGAACGAGGTTCACCATGTCTTAGAGGTGGTTTCAACTTTCAGGGGGTCAGTATACGATGAATGATCAAGTTGATCACCAAAAGATCACCGGCCTCAAAATCACCCCCGATCACCACGACATCTCAGACACACTCCAACCCACCA
>JAHDXY010000507.1 GCA_023384005.1 Burkholderiaceae bacterium
ATCCGCCCGATCGCCTCGACCGCGGTCGCCTCGACGCACAGCAACCCGGCGCCGCTGAGCGCCAGCTGCGCCAGGTGTGCGGTGTGCCACTCGGTGGCTACACCCTCCACCGCCGAGTATTGGCACATCGGCGAGACGACGATGCGGTTCGGGAGTTCGAGCGATCGCAGGCGGATCGGGGAGAAGAGCTGGCTGGGAGGGCGTTCGTCGTCGCTCATGGGCTGGTCGGAGGGTGGAGGACCCAGATCGTGGCTGGGGGGACGTTCATCAGCACGGTGCGCGCGCGCGACCACCTGAAGCCGGAGCGCGACGCCGCGAACGGCGGCGTCGCGCCGTGCCCGTAGGTGTACTGGATCAGCGCCGAGCGCGGGTCCAGCGAGAGGGCGCTCTCGAAGGCCTCGCTGCATCGCGCGACGTCGCGCCGGTTCATCGAACGAAAGGGCAGCGACGAGACGATCGCGGTCGCAACTTCGGGCTGGACCACCCGACCGATGTCCGAGGCGCAGGACTGCACCACCTCCACCTTTGGAAAGCGCCTGCGCAGCCAGCCCACCAGCAACGGGTCGCGCTCGATCGCCACCAGTCGCGCGAGGTCGGGCAGGCGCTCGACGATCGCGCGCGTGAGCGCTCCGGTTCCGGCGCCGATCTCGACCACGGTGCGGCAGCGCGTGGCGCACAGTTCGCGCACGATGGCCTGCGCGAGCCAGCGCGACGCGGGCGCCACGGCGCCCACCTGTGCCGGGTTGCGCAAGGCGGCCGACGCGAACGCGAGTGTTTCGCGCAGGCGATCGCTGGTCGCCGAACTGCCGTTCAATCTTGAAAAATGCGCCCTGAACACAATATCAATCGTGATATCCACAGGGCACGCGCCCCAGAATAGGGAAGAGTATATGCGTCAGGACAAGCTCACCACCCAGTTCCAGCAGGTGCTCGGCGAGGCCCAGAGCCTGGCCCTCGCCAACGACAACCAGTATATCGAGCCGGTCCACCTGCTCGCTGCGATCATCGGCCAGCCCGAGGGGGCGGGGCGGGCGCTGCTCGAGCGCGCTGGCGTACGCGTCGCCTCGCTCAAGACCGCGCTCAACGCCGCTATCAAGCGCTTGCCCCAGGTCTCCGGAACGGGCGGCGAGATCCAGGTCGGTCGCGACCTGGTCAACCTGCTCAACCTCACCGAGAAAGAGGCGCTCAAGCGCGGCGACCAGTTCATCGCCACCGAGATGTTCCTGCTCGCGCTGGCCGAGGACAAGGGCGAGGCCGGTCGCCTGTTGAAGGAAGCCGGACTCGCGCGCAAGGCGCTCGAAGCGGCGGTCGACGCGGTGCGCGGCGGGCACAACGTCGAGTCCGCCGAGGCCGAGGGCCAGCGCGAGGCGCTGAAGAAGTACACGATCGACCTGACCGAACGCGCCCGCCAGGGCAAGCTCGACCCGGTGATCGGGCGCGACGACGAGATCCGCCGCTCGATCCAGATCCTGCAGCGGCGCACGAAGAACAACCCGGTGCTGATCGGCGAGCCGGGCGTGGGCAAGACCGCGATCGTCGAGGG
>JAHDXY010000132.1 GCA_023384005.1 Burkholderiaceae bacterium
TGGGCGTAGCCGGGGATATTGTCGTAAGTCGTCGGTTCCTCGAACCAGTAGAGGCCCTGATCGTCGAGCGCGTGGCAGCGCACGAGCGCGTCCCCAAGAGAAAGCCCCTGATTGAAGTCGCACATCAGTTTGACATCGACACCCGCAGCCTCACGGACCGCGGCGATGGCCGCCATGTCATCCGCCAGGCGTTCCCGACCCAGCCGCAGCTTCAACCCGGCGAACTGCCCCTCGGCCACGAGCGCTTCCGCCTCCTGGGCGAGCTCCTCGATAGGAGTAAGCCAGAGCCCGTTGCTGTTGTAGGCGGGAACGGGCCCGATCGTTCCGCCAAGAAATACTGCGAGCGGCATTCCTGCTGCTTTGGACAACGCATCCCAGGCGGCCATGTCGAGGCCTGAAACGGCGATCAGCGAGACGCCTTCCCGCCCGACGAGATGAAGCGATCCGATCCCGCGGCGATAAGCGTCAAACGGCGCGATCTGCTGGCCTGTCGCCGCGTCGGCGAGATCCGCGATCGCCTCGATGATGTAGCGCATCGAATGCTTCAAGTACGGCTCGAGGTAGCTGCGCCCGACGACCCCCTCGTGCGTATAGAGGTCAATCAGGATGATCGGCCAGTCGCGAAAGAGGCCGACCTTCGAAACAACCGGGCGCTTCAAAGGAACGACGACTGGCCGCGCTCGGACACTCTTCAAGGTGAGACGACCCTGCGCCATGGGAGGACTCCTTTTCTCGCGCCCTAACGTTGACGTTGAAGGGCGCGCGGATTCATGCGCGTCCCCTCGAACGCGTGGTTCGGCGGCAACGCATCATTGCCCCAAACAGGTTTCGGCGATAGCGCTTCGTTTCATTTGACCGGTATGGCCCCGTTTGCGGTGATCACCGTGTGGCCCATAGAGCCACGTGTGAATTCCAGAAATCGCGCGACTGCTGGTGAAACAGGCGTCTTGATCACGAAGAAGGACTCGCGTACAAGACGGTAGGCTTTCCTCTCCACGTTCAGCGCGCTTGGGTCGATGCCGTCAATAGATAGGGCCTTGATCTTTCCCTGGCTCTGCTCTACGACCGTCATCGTCGTCATTCCGATAGCGCCGGCCGTAGCGGCGAGTTCCTTAGCCATATCCCCAGACTTCGGCATGACCTTCACTGCCTCGGACATCTTGAGATCCTTCAGGCATGCGATGTTGTCCCGCACGACCTCAGTATCCACCTCGCTGTCAGGTCTGGTGCGTGCCGCTATCTCCAATTCAGGCCCTCCAAAGGAGTTCCAGTTCGACGTCTTCCCAGCGTACACGTCGCAAATCTGCTGAGTTGCAAGTTTGGCCACAGGTACGCTCACGTTGACGCCGAACACTACGGCTACATTGGCAATTTCGTATACGGCCATCCCTTGGCGGGTGATATCGCCAATGTTCAGGCCATGACTAGCCAGCGCAATGTCGATTTTTCCCTCGGCGAGCGCCTGTATCCGGGGCTTGGTCCCGAGCCCTTTCCCGATTTCAATCGTCACGCCCGGATGTCGTTCCTGAAACGCCTTGGCGAGCGCCGCGGCCAGAGGCATGCCGCCAGTCGAACCGTCAATGACAATCCTATCGGACGTCTGTCCATGGGCGCCGATGGCAAGGAGCGCACCGAGCGAAAACGTACCGATGCGGATAATCCAGTCCTTGCGCATAGCTCACCTCGTTAGAAAGAGTGCTCGAGAAACGCTCGCGGCTATTGAAAAGAAAACGCGCGAGCGATTAGTACCGCCGCAGTGCCGCCGAACTTTGGAGCTGAGCGGACCGCACCGGCAAGGCGGCCTGGCCCTGGACGGGACAATACCAACCTTGGCCCGGGAAGGGCCATGCTGCCTTGTGCCGGTGCGGGTCCGCTCGAGCGACGGGTTAGGCGGCTCGGTGGCGAGGCTCATGACCCCCTCCACGCCGTGGAGGGCACATCAATCCAGACCGCCTTTGCCATGGCGACAAGGCGTCCCTCCGCCGAGTGGACCGCGGAAGCCGAGTAGCGCTTGCGCCCGCCAACTCCGAGAGCCCAGGCGGTTACCACACTTGGCTCGCCAACTCGGAGATTCCCAACAAGGGAAGCACACAATTCGCCCAGCACGATCGCGGTTCCATCGGGAAGTGGGAACACGGCAAAGCCGCTCGGGCAGTCAAGAGCCGACCACAGGAACTCTGTGGCAACGTTGTCGCCAACGCCTGCGAGACATCGGGAACCCAAGGACAGGCAATGACATCGGTTGCAGCGACCGGACCGGGAAAGATACGCAACCCGTCACCGTGGTGACGCTCAGGGCCACAGACGAAACAGCCGGGGAAGCGGTGCGTTGCAAACCCGGCGTATGACCGCGTGGACACCTGGGCCTGCTCGTAGGTTGGTGCAGGCTTCAGCTCCAACGAGAGTTCGGCGAGACGCGCTTCGCCAACGATAGTGTTTCCGTGAAGAAGGCGGGCGCTGTCCGCGGTGGATTCCAGCCGGACCTCGGTGTCCAGAGGCAGCGGTGACTTGAGGCGGACGGCCACCGTGCCACTGAGGGGCTTGGCGATCAGCCCGCATACGTAGCCTCCGTTGCCGAAGTTCGGCGGGCCCCTGAAACGCGGTGCGATCGAAATGGTTTCGATGTACACGATCAACTCCACTGAGGGTGGTTGAGCCGCCTACGGTTCAAGATAAGCGGCATGCCGCGGCTTGCCGTGGCATGTCCGCTTGATCGAGTGGTTAGGCACCCGGCGGTGCGATCGTGCGAACTCTCATGCAGCTGGCCCGTGAGATGAGACGTGAAAGATTGTCGCCTCGGGGTCACCGGCAAGCAGGTCCGGAAAGAGGCCCATGATCTTGTGAACCTCAGGTATGGACTCCTGGCGGTCGAGTGCAGCGCGATCCACGAAGACCTCGGTGGCGATGAAGGTATTGGGATCAAGGATGTCGCGACCGATGTCGAAATGAATGACTCCATCGATTCCACGGCTCGCCCTTGCGACCTCCACAAGCGCCGCGAGAGCTTGATCGGCCTTCTCAGGCCTGCACTGAATTCTGAAGCGTTCGATAAGCATGGTCCCGTACTCCTTTCAGAGGCGGAGGAGAAAGTGGCCTCACTCGTCGCTCCGCGCTCGATCGGGTGACCACTGGTATACGTGTCGACCGCCAGCCGGGATGCTCCTTGACTACGTCAGAACGAAGTGGCCTCGTGTGGCGGCGGTCCAAAGCGCGCTCTGTGATGCCTAACGTCGAAGGTGACCCGCGCTTGATGCAGATGCCGGCTTGCGATAGCAAGCCGGCGGCTGGGTCAAGCGTCCGGTCGACCGACCTGTTATGCCGGTGAGCTTCATGCCGGATCTTTCTCGACGACCGCCAGGACTGCCTTTGGATTCGTGCGCGCAATAGCCAGCAGCGTTCGCGCTGCTCCGCTCGGCTGCTTGCGGCCTTGCTCCCACCCTTGCAGGGTGCGAACCGACACTCCAAGCAGCGTCGCAAACTGGGACTGAGACAGTCCCGTCCTTTTCCGCGCTTCAATCGCGGCCGAATACACGACCCGACCTTGACCCGCCTTCATCTCTCGAATCGCTTGCAGCAGGTCAGACCCGATGTCCCGGCCAGCTTCGTACGCGGCGAGTTGTGCTTCGGTAAGCGGCTTAGTCTTCGAGGGCACGACGAATCTCCTTGAGTTTCTCGCCAGTGATATTTCCTGTCTTCGACTTCGCATACAGAGTCAGGAGAATCAGTTCCCCCTGACCAGTACGCACGAAATAGATCACCCGTACACCGCCGGACTTGCCCGATCCGGCGCGACTCCACCGAACCTTGCGAATGCCGCCTGAACCAGGAACGACATCACCCACGTCCGGGTGCGACGACAGATAGGCGGCGAATATCCCTCGTTCTTCCTCCGTCCAGTAGAGCGGCCACTGCCGTTGGAACAGCGGAGTCTCAACAACCGTGAGCATTGCCAACTATACGCCTAAGGCGTAGGACCGTCCAGTGTGGCGCGTCGCTCGCTAAGGAAGGCATAACGTTCGAGCTAAGCGGGAGCCAGCGGCGTGGCGACTGGCCCGCGAGGTGCCAGCATACCCCCGGCGATTCGCGGGCCAGGCGCCATGCCGTTGGCGCTCCGCTTGAGCGAGGGGTTAGGCGTCACTCGAGGCCATCCTTGCGCATTGCGTCCAGCGCGCTCCCCTTGTGAGACGTGAAGTAGAACATGCGCCATGAGTTTCCGCTCTTCCGCCACCGTGTGAATGCGGGGAAGCTCTCGAACGAGGCGCTGTATTTGCCGTTGACTTTCGGCAGATGTCCAGAAACATGTCGAACGACGGCAGACACCGTTCCATCGGGCATCTCCTTTATCTGGACTACGTCCCACTGGATGTCGCTGATAGTGACTACGTCACCAAAGAACTTGAGCACTGTTTCCTTGCCTCGCATGCGCTGCACACGATCCGTTGTCTCGTGGTACCAAACGTCATCAGCAAGTAGATCAGCCCACTCTGCAGTGTTATGGCGGTTCCAAGTGACAACGTAGTTCGCCATGGCTTCACGCGCAGAGGCCGCATGTGCCCCCTGAGATTGCGCCGAGGCTTCTTGCACGAGTAGCAGAACAGCGAGCGAGACCATGACTGCGGAACGGCGAGGGAGAGACATTGCAGTTGCTCCGGTTGTGACGCCTAACGTAGAGGTAACCGGCGCGCGGAGGCGTGGCGCCCTGGCCGCGAGGCGGAAGATGTGCACACAGCGCCGCGCGGCCAGGGTGCCATGCTGTAGCGCGTCCGGTTGACCGCCAGGTTAGGCTGCACTCAGTTGCCCGCAGCTACGGCTGAACGGATTCAACCTCTTCCGTGGCGAAGCCGGCCGGAAGAACAACTTCGAGCATCTCGATGTCTTCGCTGTGCCCGAGCTCGCGATGCCGAATCTCGGGCGGCTGGTGCACGCACGACCCCGCCTCGAGCCGGACGACACCCTCACCTTCGTGCTCGAACTCGATCCAGCCCTTGAGGATGTAGACGAGTTGAAATGTCGTCCGGTGAATGTGGGCCTGACTTGAGAACTCCTTGCCCACGGCTGCCCGGATGACATGAGCGTCAACTCGTCCCTCAGTCGCCTGCTTGATGCCGAGGTCGCGGTACTCGTAGAACGAGCGAAGGCCTCGCTCGAACTTCGCGTCCTTGGCGTGCGATGCGGCGAAGCCCTTCGTGGTCATGGTGTTATCTCCGGAAGCTGATGTACGTGCGAAATGTAGTAGCGGTGCGGCCTAACGTTTGAGCTACGCGGCGCGCCGCAGGCGCGTCCGCATGAGCGAACAGTTCGACGACACCTACGAGGCCGCTTCAGCGTGAAGCTTCACGCCGAGCGCCTTCGCGACCTTGAGTACCGTGGCGAAACTCGGATTACCGTCCGCGCTTAGTGCTCGATACAGACTCTCACGACTCAGCCCGGCGTCCTTCGCAACTTGAGTCATGCCTTTCGCCCGTGCAATGTCCCCCAGCGCTCTCGCTATTCCCGAAGCGTCTTCCGGCGCTTCCTCGAGCCACGCATCGAGATACGCCGCCATTTCCTCGGGCGTGCGCAGGTGCTGCGCTACATCGTACCCAGTTGTCCTGAGTCGGGTCGCCTTCTTCGCCGTGCTCTTGCTCATGCCCTCTCTACTCCGCAAGTAGTCGCGCCAACTGGATCGCCCTCGCGATGTCAGCTTTCTGCGTTGCCTTGTCCCCTCCTGCCAGGAGAAGAAGCAAACTCTCGCCGCGTTGACTGTAGTAGACCCGGTAGCCCGGTCCGACGTCGATCTTCAGCTCGGAGACGCCATCGGTGAGATTGCGATGCTGCCCGGGATTGCCATGAATCAACCTATCAACCCTGACCAATATCCGCGCGCGCCCGACTCGATCCTTGAGTGTGTCGATCCACTCCCGATAGTCGTCGGTCTGCTCGACACGCATTCGTCAAGTGTAGCCTGTAGGCTACTGCTGTCAAGGCCCCGCGCGCCCCGCTCCCGATGGGGTCGAACGTTCGAACTGAGGCGCCCGCAGCGGCATGGGCCGCGGAAGCAACGATGAACCACTGGCGCTGGAGCGGCCCATGCCGTTGCGGGTCGCCTCGAGCGACGGGTTATACGTCTTTGAATGCCTCATGGTAGCGAACGGTACCTGTGGCGCCGCGAAGGTAGCCAGGCTGCAACTCCACAACCATGAATGCCTCGGCTGGCGCATCGTATTCGGAGGTGATGCCGAAGCGAACAGAAGGCTGGAATCCGACCCGCGGGTAGTACGGAGGGTGCCCAAGTACCACCACCGCGCCAAACCCCAACTCGCTGCAGCGTTGGAGCCCCGCTCGGACGAGTGCGGAGCCGATGCCCGTGCTCTGGTGCTCCGGCGACACCGCCATGGGGGCGAGACCCATGAGGCGGAGGTCTGCGTGACCATCCATCGTGACGGGGGAGAACATGATGTGGCCGATGACTTGAGCGTCTATCTCTGCCACGAGCGAGATGACCGGTTGGACCTGGTCGCGCAGCGCATCAACGAGGTTGGCTTCCGCCGCGGTGTCGAAGGCCGATAGGTTGACGGCTCGGACGGCGGCCCGATCCTCGGGCCGTTCAGCGCGGACATTCACGGATGCGGCCAAGACGTATAACGTTTGAGTTAAGCCGCGCGGTGCGGCAGACGGCCCTGGCCGCGCGAAGCCACGATGACCTGGGATGCGGCGCGGACGGGGCTGGCTGCCGTAGCGTGTCGGCGCTTCAACGAGGGGTTAGGCCACCGGCTATGTGTGGACGGCGAAGTCATGGAGGGACGACAACTCCACGAACTGCGACCCGGTCGACCGCCCGCTGAACCAATCCTTGGGTCTT
Organism: Burkholderiaceae bacterium; assembly: GCA_023384005.1. GTDB lineage: Bacteria > Pseudomonadota > Gammaproteobacteria > Burkholderiales > Burkholderiaceae_E > Quisquiliibacterium. Next base: position 6,842 of record JAHDXY010000132.1, read on the forward strand.
GGCCTCCTGGACAAACCCTCGGACGAAGGCCAAGGCAACCGGATCGCGTCCTTTCGGAATCGCCAGCCCCTGTTGCTCGGTGCCGGCCCGTCCGCCGAGCACACGGGATCCCGGCAGACGGGGGGCGATGTTGTACAGGTTTGTCTTCTGTGCGCCTATGACGTCGGCGTCACCCAGCAAGACCAGATCGATCAATGCAGAGAGGTCGCGGCCAGGTACGACCGAAGCGTGTCGTAGGCCCTTGCTGAGCGCGGAGGCGGAGGCGCTCCGTGCCACGAGCGCCACGCGCACGCCGGGCCGGTCGACTTCGCTGACTGACGCGATGCGGGCCTCGGTGGACACGAGGTAGCCGTAGTCGACCTCGAGGTGCGGCTGTGCGAAGTCGAACAACACCTGGCGTTCCGGGGTCACGCCCAGGGAGCCGACGTCCCAGCCGCCTGCTTGCCCGGCCGCCAAGTAGGTCGTCGGATTCGGGTACATGATCGGCTCGAACGGCACACCCAATCGCGCCGCGAGTGCGCTTCCCAAGTCATGCGACACGCCTCTTAGCTCGCCCGAGTAGGGATCCCTGATGGCGTGGACCGGAACGCTGATGAGTCCTACGCGCAGCTTCCCTGTTGGTGCAAGGGCCTTGCGGATGTCTGCTTCGGAAGCGAACAAAGCGCAACCGGCAAGCAGCGTGAAGAGCGGGCCAGCGGCGAGTCTGATCCACCACATGCTGTCGCTCCTATCGTTGATGTCCCCGGAAGTGGTGTAAGTCCTTCGCTGCGCGGCAAGGCACGGAGGGTGTAGCCCGAAGCGGCTTGCCGCGCAGCCGCCGGCTGTCCCGTTCGGGGGTGGCCACCTCCGTGATGCCTAGTTTGTATTTTGATGCCTGGTTGTTCGTGGAAGTGTATGCCTGACTCGGCCGCCTTTGTCTAACTGATCGCGCTCGCTGACCTGATCCAATCCCCGGACTTGCCAGGGGCTTGCTGGAACTGGATACTGTATGTTTATACAGTCTCTCAAATTCTACCCCGATGCGCTTGCCCGCGTGACCGCCTCCCATGCTTTCCCCCTACGCCGAGCTGCATTGCGCCAGCAATTTCTCCTTCCTGAACGGGGCTTCGCACGCCGAGGAGCTGGTCGAGCGCGCGAAGGCGCTGGGCTACGCGGCGCTCGCGGTTACCGATGAATGCTCGCTGGCCGGCGTCGTGCGCGCGCACCTCGCGGCCAGGGAGCACGAACTGCCTCTCGTCATCGGCGCGCAGTTCACGCTACGCGATACGTTCCCTGCCGCACCCTCGCCCACCGACGCGGATGTCAGCGCGGACGTCGGCTCGCGCCTCGTGCTGCTGGCGCAAACCCGCAACGGTTATGGCAACCTCTCACAGCTGATCACCACCGCGCGAATGCGCGCGGTCAAGGGCACGTATCGCCTGCTGCGTGATGATCTCGACGCGGGTCTCGCAGATTGCATCGCCCTGCTCGTGCCCTCGCCGGCGCTCGCCTTCGATCCGCCTGGGGTCGCCCCCAGCGGTTCACCGGCCCTCGCCGCACTCGCCGAGCAGGCGCAGTTTTTCCGCGAGCGTTTTCCCGGGCGCTGCTGGATCGCGGTGGAGCTTCTTTCCAACGGTTACGACGCGATCCTGCTCGAGCGGCTGCGCATCTTCGGCCAGCAGGTGGGCCTTCCGCTGGTGGCCGCGGGCGACGTGCTCTTTCACGTGCGCTCGCGCAAGGCGCTGCACGACACGATGTCCGCGATCCGGCTCAGCACTCCCGTGAAGGATCTGGGTCACGCGATCGCGCCCAATGCCGAGCAGCACCTGCGCAGCCGCCTGCGCCTGGCGCAGCTCTATCCGGCCGAGCTGCTCGAGGAAACGCTCGAGATCGCGTCGCGCTGCGCGTTCTCGCTCGACGAGTTGCGCTACGAGTACCCGGAGGAGATCGTCCCGCCCGGGGAAACGCCCACTTCGTGGCTGCGCGCGCTCACCTGTGCCGGCGTGCCGTCGCGCTACCCGCAGGGGTTGCCCGCGTCGGTCGAGCGCCAGATCGAGCACGAGCTCGCGCTGATCGCCGAGTTGAAGTACGAACCCTACTTCCTCACCGTGGCCGACATCGTGGCCTTCGCGCGCTCGCAGAACATTCTTTGCCAAGGGCGTGGCTCGGCGGCGAACTCGGCGGTGTGCTACTGCCTTGGCATCACCGAGGTGGACCCTGCGCGCATGAACGTGCTGTTCGAGCGCTTCATCAGCCGCGAGCGCAACGAACCCCCCGACATCGACGTCGACTTCGAACACCAGCGCCGCGAGGAAGTCATCCAGTACATCTACGCGAAGTACGGCCGTCACCGCGCCGCACTTACCGCCACCGTGATCAGCTACCGTCCCAAGTCGGCGCTGCGCGACGTGGGGCGCGCGCTGGGCATCGAGCCCCAGCGCCTGGACCAGGTCTCGAAGACGCACCAGTGGTGGGACGGCCGTCGCATCGACATCGACCGGCTCGCCGAGGCCGGCTTCGATCCGGCCTCGCGCGTCGTGCGCCACTGGGTGGCGATGACCACGCTGCTGCTCGGTTTCCCGCGTCACCTCTCGCAGCACACGGGTGGCTTCGTGATCGCGCGCGACGCGCTCACGCGCCTGGTGCCGGTGGAAAACGCCGCGATGCCCGATCGCTCGGTGATCGAGTGGGACAAGGACGATCTCGACGCGCTCGGCCTGCTCAAGGTCGACGTGCTCGCACTCGGGATGCTGAGCGCGATCCGCCGCGCGCTGGATTTCATCACGCAGCGCCGTGCGATCGCGACTGGGCGAGACCATGCTCACGCCGCCCTCCGGGGCAGCGCACACGGCAACGCGCCGCCGTTTCGCATCCAGGACATCCCCGCCGAAGACCCGGCCACCTACGAGATGATCTGCCGCGCCGACACGGTGGGCGTGTTCCAGATCGAGTCGCGCGCGCAGATGAGCATGCTGCCGCGCCTCAAACCGCGCTGCTTCTACGACCTCGTGATCGAAGTCGCCATCGTGCGCCCTGGACCCATCCAGGGCGGCATGGTTCACCCCTACCTGCGCCGCCGCCAGGGCCTGGAGGCGGTGGACTACCCGCGCGAGGAGATCAAGCCCGCGCTCGAGCGCACGCTGGGCGTGCCGATCTTCCAGGAACAGGTGATGCAGATCGCGATGCTCGCGGCGGGGTTTTCCGCGGGCGAAGCCGACGCGCTTCGCCGCGCGATGGCGGCGTGGCGGCGCAAGGGCGGGCTGGAGAAGTTCGAGAAACGCCTGATCGACGGCATGCTCGCGCGCGGCTACGAGCGCGCGTTTGCCGAGGCCATCTTCAAGCAGATCCAGGGCTTTGGCGAATACGGCTTTCCCGAGTCGCACGCGGCGAGTTTCGCGCTGCTGGTGTACGTGAGCTGCTGGATCAAACGCCACGAACCGGCGGCGTTCCTCGCCGCGCTGCTCAACAGCCAACCGATGGGCTTTTACGCGCCCGCGCAGCTGGTGCGCGATGCGCGCGAACACGGCGTCGAAGTGCGCGGCGTCGACGTTCTTGCCAGCCAGTGGGAAAGCACGCTCGAAGACGACACAGCCGCGAGTTCTCAGCCCGCGGTGCGGCTTGGCCTGAACCGCGTGCGTGGGCTGTCGGAGGCGGCAGCGCTGCGCATGGTGGCGGCACGTGAGGTACGTGAAGGGCGCGAGGCTCGTGAGGGGCGCGAGGCACATGGGAGGTACGAAGGGCGCGAATCGAACGAGGCGTTCGCAGTGCTCGAGGCGCACGAGCCGCCGGCTGCCAGCGGGTTCGCGTTTCATAGCGTCGAGGATCTGGCCCGGGCCGCACGGCTCGACCGCCACGACATGGAACTGCTCGCGCGCGCCGGCGCGCTGGCACAACTCGCCGGGCATCGCGCCGCCGCGCATTGGGAGGCCGCCGCGCTCGCTCCGATGCCGGCGCTGCTCGCCGAAGCCGCGTTCGACGAGGTCCCGGTCGTGATCGAATCCCCCACCGAAGGCGAGGAGATCATCGCCGACTACGCTTCGGTCGGGATTCCGATGGGCCGGCATCCGCTGGCGTTGCTGCGCGGGCGGCTCGCGCAGTTCGGGGTGCAACCGGCGGTGGTGCTGCGCGACTACCCCAACGGCCGGCCAGCGCGCGCCAGCGGGCTGGTCACGCACCGCCAGCGCCCCGAAACCGCGAAAGGCACGATGTTCGTCACGCTCGAAGACGAAACCGGCGCGGTGAACGTGATCGTCTGGCCCGACCTGATCGATCGCTACCGCAAGGAGATCCTCGCCTCACGCCTGATGACGGTGTACGGCGTCTGGCAGCGCGACGAGGACACCGGCGGACAGGTGATGCACCTGATCGCGCGCCGGGTCGTCGATCACAGCGCGCTGCTCGGGCGGCTGCGGGCGCGCAGTCGGGATTTCCGCTAACGCCG
>JAHDXY010000133.1 GCA_023384005.1 Burkholderiaceae bacterium
CCGTACAAGGATACGGCCGGCCCGGCGGTGAACCCGCTGATCAAGATCATCAACATCGTGGCGCTGCTGATGGTGCCGCTGATGGGGATCCTGCACGGCGGCAAGCCGAACAAGGCGGCCGAGCTGCCGGGCGCCGCTCCGGTGTCGGTGAGCGTCGCCGCCCTGGCCCCGGCCACCGCGCCGGTCGCGGCGCCGGCGGCAGCACCGCTCAGGTAGTTCGCCGACACTCAAGGGAGCTCGAATGCAAATCAAGGGAAACGTCGTCCTCGTGACCGGCGGCGCGTCGGGACTCGGCGGCGCGACTTCGAAAGCGGTCGTCGAGGCCGGCGGCAAGGTGCTGATCGCCGACGTGAACACTGCCCTGGGCGAGTCGTTCGCGAAGGAGCTCGGCGCGAACGCGCGCTTCGCGCGGTGCGACGTCACCTCGGAGGCCGACGCGGGCGCCGCGGTCGAGGCCGCGAAGGCGATGGGCAAACTCGTAGGGCTGGTGAACTGCGCCGGGATCGGCACGGCCGCGAAGACGGTCGGAAAGGACGGCCCGCACCCGCTCGACGCGTTCGCCCGCGTGATCGGCATCAACCTGATTGGCACCTTCAACATGATCCGCCTGGCTGCCGCGGCGATGTGCATGAACGAGCCGAACGACGAAGGCGAGCGCGGCGTGATCGTGAACACCGCGTCGGTCGCCGCCTACGACGGCCAGATCGGACAGGCCGCCTACTCGGCGTCCAAGGGCGGGATCGTCGGCATGACGCTGCCGATCGCGCGCGACCTCGCGCGCGACGGCGTGCGCGTCGTCACGATCGCCCCGGGGCTCTTCCTCACGCCGATGATGCAGGGTCTGCCCGAGGCGGCGCAGGAGTCGCTCGGCAAGCAGGTGCCGTTCCCGTCGCGCCTCGGAAGGCCGTCGGAGTACGCACGGATGGTGAGCGACATCTTCTCGAACGTGATGCTCAACGGCGAGACGATCCGCCTCGACGGCGCGATCAGGATGGCGCCGAAGTAATCTCGGCTTCGAGCGTCTCCTCGATCCAGCGTCCGAGCGCCAGCAGGCGGGCGTCGGCGTCGAAGGCGCCCACCACCTGCAGGCCCACCGGCAGTCCCTGCTCGAACCCGCAGGGAATCGACAGCGCCGGCAGACCGGCCATGCTGAAGGGCAGCGTCTGCCCGAGCACTGCCTCGCGGGTGGAGAGCGTCCGCCCGCCCGCGACTTCCACCTCGAGCTGCCCCCTCAGCGGTGGCAGCACCGGAGACGTGGGCAGCACGATCGCGTCGAAGTCGCGCAGCACTGCCGCGAGGCTCGCGCGCACCCGCTCGCGCGCGTTCATCGCCTCCAGGTAGCGGATCGCCGGCAGGCCCCCGCCGTCGATCATCGGCGCGCGCACCGACTCGGAGAATCCCTCGCCTCCCGCCGCGAGCGCGGCGCGATGCACGAACGCAGCCTCGGCGCGAACGATCGGCGTGTAGTGCGCCCAGGCGAGCGACAGCGCCGGCATCTCGTGCGATTCGATCACTGCGCCGCTCGCTGCCAGTCTCAACAGCACGCGCTCGAAACGCGACGCGACCGCGGCGCTCATTCGGCCCGCGAGCCACGGTCGCGGAACAGCGAGGCGCGGAGCACGCGGCACGCGACCGTGCGCGCTCGATCGCAGCGCCATCGCCTCGAACAGCAAGGCGCAATCGTCGACGCTCTCGGCGATCGGGCCGGCGTGGTCGCAGGTCCACGACAGGTACAGGCTGCCGGCGAGCGGGATCGCCCCGTAGCTGGGCTTGAATCCGCTCACGCCGCAAAACGCCGCCGGCACGCGCACCGAACCGCCGGTGTCGCTGCCCACCGCTCCGAGGCCGATTCCGCTCGCCACCGACACCGCGGCACCGCTCGATGACCCGCCCGCCTGCCGCGCCGGATCGAAGGGGTTGCACACGTCCCCGGTCCAGGCGTTCTCGCCGGTCGCGCCGAGCGCGATCTCGTGCATGTTGGTCTTGGCGAAGATCAGCGCCCCGGCCGCGCGCAGCCGCGTCACCAGCTCGGCCTCGTCGCGGCCGAGGTCTGGAAGCGCGGCGCGCGTCCCGCCGCGCGTCGGCATGCCGCGCACGTTGAAGAGGTCCTTGATCGAGATCGGGATGCCGTGCAGCGCGCCGCGCGGCGTTCCCGCGGCCAGCTCGGCGTCGAGCGCGCGGGCGCGTTCGGCCGCCGCCTCCCAGTCGACGAACGCGATCGGGTTGAGCGCCTTCGCGCGCTCGGCGGCCGCGCGCGCCTGCTCGAGCAACTTCGACGCGCTCTCGTTGCCCGCGGCTATCCGTCGCGCGGTCGCGCGGATCCGTTCTCGCCCCATCACCGCCCCCTCGAGTGATCGACCATGTCGCCGCGCGCGCTGGCCCGAAGGCACGCCGGTGCCGCGCGGAATCGGGCTAAGCTATCACGATCGGGCGCGACCGCGACGGCGCGCGAGGCGCGGAGGGATCGATCGATGCAACGCAAGGCACTCAGGGGGGGACGACTCGCGAGCGGCGCCTACGACGAGCGCTCGAATACTCTCGAAATCGGTTTCAGCGACGGTTCGGTGCGCGTCTACGCCGGAGTGCCCGCCGAGGTCTGGCGCCGCCTGCTGTCGGCGCCGAACGCCGCCAGCTATTTCGAGGACCGCATCGCCGACGAGTACCCGAGCCAGCCGGGTTCGGCCGCGCCGGACGAGGCCGCGAAGGGACGGCTCGACGCGCTGTTCGGCGCCCCGCCCGCGACGCGCTCCGATCCCGCCGACTGATCGCGCGCGCAGGCCGCTACCGCCATCGAGCCGATCGCGTTCCGGATCTACTGCCGCGTCGTCGACAATCTCGGCGACGCGGGCGTGTGCTGGCGACTCGCGCGCCAGCTCGCGCGCGAGCACGCCGCGCCGGTCACGCTGGTGATCGACCTGCCGCGCGCGCTCGCCGCGATCGCGCCGGGCGCGCGCCCGGGAACGACCCTCGAGGGGGTCGCGATCGAAGCGTGGCCGGGACCGGCCTGCTTCGAAGCGCAGCCGTGCGTCGTCGTCTCGGCCTTCGGCTGCGAGTTGCCCGGGCAGATCCGCGCCGCGCTCGCGCCGGGAGCGTCCCCGGCGGGGTCGCACCCGCTGTGGGTGAACCTCGAGTACCTGAGCGCCGAGACCTGGGTCGAAGGCTGCCACGGGCTCGCGTCGCGCAAACCAGGCGACGCGGCGATCGAGCACTTCTACTACCCGGGCTTCACCTCCGCCACCGGCGGGTTGCTGCGCGAGCGCTCGCTGCCGCGCGACCCCGAGGACACGCCTGCCGCAAGCGCCGCCGACGCCGGGACCGCGACCGGGACCAGGACCCGGCACACGGGAAGCCGACGCGTCTCGCTGTTCTGCTATCCGCACGCGCCGGTCGCCGAGCTGCTCGAACTGCTCGCCGGAGGCGAAACGCCGACCACGCTGCTCGTTGCCGAGGGCGTGGCCGAGACCGAACTCGCGAGGTTCGCCGGCGCGCTCCCCGCGACCGGCGAGCCGGCGTGCGCGGGAATGCTGCGGATCGAGCGCTTCGCGCTGCTGCCTCAGCCCCGCTTCGACCGGCTGCTCGAGAGCTGCGACCTGAACTTCGTTCGCGGCGAGGATTCCTGGCTGCGCGCGATCTGGGCTGGCCGTCCCTTCGTCTGGCAACCCTACCCGCAGCAGTCGCGCGCCCACGCAGCCAAGCTCGACGCCTTCCTCGGGCGCTTCGGGTCGATCGCCGGCGGCGCGCCCGAGGAGGCTGCGGCGCTGATGCGCGCCTGGAGCGACGCGCGCGGCCTGCGCGAGGCCTGGGCGGCGTTCGACGCCGCACTCGAGCGCATCGCCCCGGCGTATCTGCGCCTGCGCGATGCGCTCGCGGCGCAGTCCGATCTCGCGACGCGGCTGGTCGAGTTCTGCCGCGTCAGGTTATAATTTACGGTTTCGTTTCCCAGCCGCTCGCCATCGCCGGTCGCATCGTCGCCCCGGGCAGCGCGCGCGGCGCCCGCTAGGACAAGCTATGAAAACCGCACAGGAACTGCGCGCAGGCAACGTCGTGATGATCTCCGGCGACCCGATGGTCGTGCAAAAGGCCGAGTACAACAAGTCGGGCCGCAACGCCTCGGTCGTGAAGATGAAGTTGAAGAGCCTGCTCAGCAATTCCGGAACCGAGACCGTGTACAAGGCCGACGAGAAATTCGACGTCGTCATCCTCGAGAAGAAGGAAGTCACCTACTCGTACTTCGCCGACCCGATGTACGTGTTCATGGACGCCGACTACAACCAGTACGAGGTCGAAGGCGAGTCGATGGGCGACACGCTGAAGTACCTCGACGACGGCATGCCGTGCGAGGTCACGTTCTACGAAGGCCGCGCGATCTCGGTCGAAATGCCCACCAGCGTCGTGCGCGAGGTCGAGTACACCGAGCCCGCCGTCAAGGGCGACACCTCGGGCAAGGTGATGAAGCCGGCACGCATCAAGCCCACCGGCGTCGACATCCCAGTCCCGGCTTTCGTCGAGATCGGCGACCGGATCGAGATCGACACCCGTACCGGCGAGTATCGCAACCGCGTCAAGGCCTGATCGTCGCGGGCGCCGCGCGAAGCCCCGAGCGAAGCCTGGCCCGCGCGCCGATCAGCCGGTTCGCGCGAGCTGGCGCGACACGGTGGCGCGCAGCGAGTGCAGCGCGACCGGCTTGACCAGATAGCTGTCGCAGCCAGCGAGCGCGCCGCGAGCGAGGTCGAACGGCGACGAGCGCGAGGTGAGGATCACCACCGGCATCGGGCGGGTCGCGCGGTTGCGCTTGATCTCGCGCGTGAGCCGGTAGCCGTCCATCTCGGGCATCACGACGTCGACGAACGCGATCGCGTAGGCGCGCTGCGCGAGAAGATCGAGCGCGGCGTGCGCGCTCTGCGCGCCTTCGCATTCCAGCCCCATGCGCTGCAACGCAACCGTGAGCTGGCGACGCACGCTCGGGCTGTCGTCGACGATCAGCGCACAGTGCCGATCGGACGGCGCGCGGCGACCGAAAAGCGCCGGCGCGAGCACCGGTAGCGCCGCGGCCTCATGCTCGGCGAGCAGGCTGCTCTCGACCACGCGGTTCAGCGTCTTCAGCAGGTTGACCGTGAAACTCGACTGCAGGAGATCGTCCTGGCCGCGGACCTCATCGCTGCGCCTGCCCAGTCGCACCACCGGTCGCGCCCGCGGCAGGCGGCGCAGCGTGCTCGCGACCTCGGGCCCGCCTCGCGCGGTCATGTCGACCACCGCGATGTCATACTCGCCCGGTCCGCGACCTGGCGCCACCACGAAACGGTACTGGTTGTGACGCGCGTGGCGCAGCACGATCTCGGTCACGCGCTGGAGCTTCCCGGCCAGCCCGAAGATCGCGACGCGAAACAGCGGGCGCAGGTCGCCGCCGGACTCGGCAAACGCCGCCCCGCTGCCCCAACCCGTTCCGATCTGCCCCGTTTGGGCCATCGCCCCTCCACCCCCACCTCCGCGGTCGCGCTTCGCCCGCCCCGCCCGCGGCATCGACGCGATTGTAGCGCCGAACAGCCCGCTGATGACAAGAAATGATCAGAAAAAAGTCTTAGTTCGCAGCAACTTAGGGTGTGAACTTGATGTTTTCTCGAACTTTGGTCGAGGCCCGGGACCGAGCCTGCACCGGGAACGCGCGGGCACGATCGCGGCGCGCCGGGGCGGGATTGCCAGGGCTCGTTTGCCCGCTGTCGGGTTTCCAATACAATCAGAATGGGAGAGGGCGGCGGCGCGGCGTGCCGCCCGGTACGGCGGCAACGGCCGCCGTTGTGTTTTGTGCACGCGCCCAGTTTTGTTCGCGACACCCAGTGCCGCGATGCAACGGAGAGACCGATGGCAGCGCCCACGTACCTGATGTCCACCTACGCCCCGGCTGCGATCGGCTTCGGGCACGGCGACGGCGTCTGGCTGTTCGACCATCGGGGACGTCGCTACCTCGACTGCCTGGCCGGGATCGCGGTGAACACGCTGGGGCACAACCACCAGAAGCTGGTCGAGGCGCTGCGCGAGCAGATCGGCCGCCTGATCCACACCTCGAACCTGTTCGAACATCCGCTGCGCGAACGGCTGGCGAAGATGCTGGTCGAGCGCAGTGCGATGACCAACGTGTTCTTCTGCAATTCGGGACTCGAGGCGAACGAGGCGGCGATCAAGATCGCGCGCAAGTACGGTCACGACCGCGGAGTCGACCGCCCCGAGATCGTCGTCTACGAGAAGGCGTTCCACGGCCGCTCGCTCGCCACCCTCTCCGCGACCGGCAACCCGAAAGTGCAAAAGGGATTCGAGCCGCTGGTGGAGGGCTTCGTGCGCGTGCCGCTCAACGACATCGAGGCGCTGCGCGGCGTCGCGCGCGAGCGGCCCAACGTCGTCGCGGTGTTCCTGGAGGCGATCCAGGGTGAGGGCGGGATCAATCCGGCACGCGCGGACTACCTCCGCGACGCGCGCGCGCTGTGCGACGAACGCGGCTGGCTGCTGATGATCGACGAGGTGCAATGCGGCACGGGGCGCACCGGGAAGTGGTTCGCTCACCAGTGGGCCGGAATCGTTCCCGACGTGATGCCGCTCGCGAAGGGCCTGGGCTCGGGGGTGCCGATCGGCGCGGTGGTCGCGCACGGGGCGGCGGCGAGCGTGTTCACGCCCGGCAGCCACGGAACCACCTTCGGCGCGAATCCGCTCGCGATGCGCGCCGCAGTGACGACGATCGAAGTGGTGGAGTCCGAAGGCCTGCTGGATCAGGCAGCGCAGGTAGGCGAGTACCTGAAGAGCCGCTTCCAGGAGGCTTTCGCCCAAACGGCCGGGGTGGGCGAGATCCGCGGTCGCGGCCTGATGCTCGGCATCGAACTCGAGCGCCCCTGCGGCGAGATCGCCGCCCGCGCGCTCGAGGCCGGCGTCGTGCTCAACGTCACCGCCGAGCGCGTGATCCGGATGCTGCCGCCGCTGATCTTCACGCGCGAGCACGCCGACCTGCTGGTCGAGCGGCTCGCTCCGCTGGTACGCGAGCTGCTCTCGCGCCCGGCTCCCGGATGACGGAACGCCCGATCATGACGCAGCGCCATTTCCTGCAGTTCAGCGATTTCAGCGCCGACGAGATCGCCCACGTCTTCACGCGCAGCAGCGTCATCAAGGACCGCTTCAAGCGCTACCAGCCCTACCACCCGCTGTCGGATCGCACGCTGGTGATGATCTTCGAAAAGGCGAGCACGCGCACCCGCCTGTCGTTCGAGGCCGGGATGCACCAGCTCGGCGGCTCGGCGATCTACATGAACACGCGCGACTCGCAACTGGGCCGCGGCGAGCCGGTCGAGGACGCCGCGCAGGTGATCTCGCGGATGTGCGACATCGTGATGATCCGCACCTTCGAACAGGCGATCGTCGAACGCTTCGCTTCGAACTCGCGCGTGCCGGTGATCAACGGGCTGACAAACGAGTTCCATCCCTGCCAGATCCTGGCCGACGTGTTCACCTTCATCGAACATCGCGGCTCGATACGGGGCAAGACCGTTGCGTGGATCGGCGACTCGAACAACGTGTGCAGCACCTGGCTGCAGGCGGCCGAAGTGCTGGACTTCAAGGTCCACGTGTCGACGCCGCCGGGCTACGAAGTCGACGCAGCGCGCGCCGGGGTGCGCGGCACCGCTCACTTCGAGCAATTCGCCGACCCGCTCGATGCCTGCCGGCAGGCGCACCTCGTCACCACCGACGTCTGGACCAGCATGGGCTTCGAGGCGGAGAACGATGCTCGCAGGGCGGCGTTCGAGAACTGGTGCGTGGACGAAGCGATGATGGCCGCCGCCGACCCGCGGGCGGTGTTCATGCACTGCCTGCCTGCGCACCGCGGCGAGGAGGTCGCCGCCGAGGTGATCGACGGCCCGCAATCGGTGGTCTGGGACGAAGCCGAGAACCGGCTCCACGTGCAAAAGGCGCTGATGGAGTTCCTGGTGCTCGGCCGCGTCGAGTCCCCCTGAGCGCGCGCCAGGCTCAGCGCAGCTTGCGCCCCGACAGCGGATAGGCCGGATCGGTGTAGCCGGGCGTCGACGGATGTCCGGGCGCGACCAGCGAGTCGACCAGCGCCTCGTCCTCGGCCTGCCATTCGAAGTCGAGTGCGCCGAAGTAGCCGTCCCATTGATCCAGCGTGCGCGGGCCCGCGATCACGCTCGAGAGCACGCGGTTGGCGAGCAGCCACGCGACCGCGAACTGCGCCAGCGTGACGCCGCGGCGTGTTGCGTGCGCGGCGAGCGTCTGCGCGATCTCGAGCGATTCGGGGCGCCACTCGGTCTGCATGATGCGCTTGTCGTTGCGCGCGGCGCGCGAGCCGGGCTCGGGAGCCTGGCCCGGAAGATACTTTCCGCTGAGCACGCCGCGCGCGATCGGGCTGTACGGAACGACGCCGATCCCGTAAGACGCGCAAGCCGGAAGGATCTCGACCTCGGGCATGCGGTTGAGCAGGTTGTAGTAGGGCTGGCAGATCACCGGGCGCGCGGCGCCAAGCGCGTCGCACACCCGTACCACCTCGGCGATGCGCCAGCCGCGGAAGTTCGACAGGCCGAAATAGCGGATCTTTCCCGCGCGGGTCATGTCCTGCAGGCTGCGGACCGCTTCCTCGAGGCTCTCGTCCTCGAAGTCGCGGTGCAGGTAGTACAGGTCGACGTAGTCGGTGCCCAGGCGCGCGAGGCTCGCGTCTAGTTCGCGCATCATCCACTTGCGTGAGTAGCGCCCCTCGTTCGGGCGCTCCGACATCGTGTTGCCGATCTTGCTCGCGACGATCCAGTCGTCGCGCCCCTTCGAGATCAGCGCGGCGAGCACGCGCTCGGACGCGCCCTGGGTGTAGACGTCGGCGGTGTCGATGAAGTTCACCCCGCGCTCGCGCGCACGATCGACGATCCGCGCCGCGCCGTTCGCGTCGGTCTGGTCGCCGAACATCATCGTGCCCAGGCACAGCTCGGAGACCTGCAGGTTGCTGCGGCCCAGTCGTCGGTATTTCATCGCTGCGCGCCCTCGATTCGAAGATCTGCCACGATAGCAGAGCATCGTCGGATCGGCGGCCAAGCCCCCGGATCAGCGCAGATGGTCTCCCAGGCGCTCCGACAGGCGCTTGCGCGCGCGGTGCAAGCGCACCCAGCAGTTGGCCTCGGTGATGCCGAGCGCCGCGCAGACCTCCGAAGTGATACGCCCGTCGATGACCTGCATCACGAAGACCTCGCGCAGGGCCCGCGGCAAGGCTTCGACCTCGCGCAACAGTGCGTCGTGCATCCGGCGTTGCTGGACCAGGTGCGCCGGATCGTCCTGGGCGGAGGTTTCGATCGCCGCCGCGACCAGCCCCGGCGCCTGCCCGGCCGAAGGATCTTCGTCCGGCGCCGGTGCGGCGCGGACATAGCGCGACTCGCGCCTGAAGACGTCCTGGATCTTGTGGTTGAGGATCCCGATCAGCCAGGTGCGCAACGCCGAGCGGCCCTGGAAGCTCGAACGGCTCGCGAGCGCGGCGACGAGTGCGTCCTGCACGGCGTCTTCGGCCAGGTCGTCGTCGCGGATCTTGCGCCGCGCGAAGCGCAGCATCGCCAGGCGGTGCGCGGCGAGGTCGATCGGCAGTCCGGCGGCAAACATGGCGGCGGCGCGGTTCGGGGCTAGAGTGGCGGCGGTCATCGGTCTCCTCGCTGGCTTGGCTTGGCGGGCGGGGCCCGTTGGCGGCCCCGATGCGTTGCAGTCTGCCGACGTTGGCTATCGGAGCGATCTCGCGGATATCACGAATTGATAACGATTCGGACCGGTTCCGGATTCCTCCCGCCCGGGCGCGATTTGCTTTGCTATCCTCGTTTCAACCCGGAGGCACTCATGGAGCGCAGGATTCTCGTCGTCGAAGACCAGCAGGACATCGCGGAGCTGATCGCGATGCACCTGCGCGACCTCGGCTACGCCGTCGACTGCGTGCACGACGGAAACAAGGGCTACGAGCTGGCCGGCAGCGGCGAGTACGACATGGTCGTGCTCGACGTGATGCTTCCCGGTAGAGACGGGCTGGACGTCGTGCGCGCGCTTCGGATCGACCACGTCCAGACTCCGGTGCTGATGCTCACCGCGCGCTCGGGCGAGATCGACCGCGTGCTCGGACTGGAACTGGGCGCCGACGACTACCTGACCAAGCCGTTTTCGATCCCCGAGCTCCAGGCGCGGGTCAAGGCGATCCTGCGGCGCGCCGAGCGCCGCGCGGCGGCATCCGAAGACGCGCCCGAACGGCTGCAGGTGGGCGATCTCGCGATCGACACCGGCAGCCGCGAGGTGGCGCTGGGCAAGCGCCCCGTACCGCTCACCGCCAAGGAGTTCGACCTGCTGGTTCACTTCGCGCGCAACCCGGGGCGCGCCTTCACCCGGATGCAGCTGCTCGACGCCGTCTGGGGCACCAGCTTCGAGGGTTACGAGCACAACGTGAACACGCACATCAACCGCCTGCGCGGAAAGATCGAAAGCGACGCGTCCAACCCCCGATACGTGCTCACCGTGCGCGGCGTCGGATACCGTTTCACCGACCAGCGATGAGATCGCTTCGCGTCAGGGTGCTCGCGCTGGTGGCCGGCTTCGGCCTGGTGATCGCGCTCGCGCTCGCCGCGATCATGTTCACGTCGGTGCGCGGTTACTACACCGATACGCTGTACGACAAGTCCAGCCGCTTCGTCGAGCGCGTGCTCGAGATGCACCCCGACCTCTGGGAAACCTACCAACGCGATCCCTCGGGCTTTGGCGCGAGGCTTCGCGAGTACATCCTGTACTCGCCCAACACCGGCATGTACCTGCTCGACAACGACGGCCGGATCCTCGCGGCCTCGGGCGAGAACAGGATCGGCTGGAGCGGCTACCGCGTCGATCTCGCGCCGGTGCGCGAGGGGGTCCTCAACGACCCGGACACGCCGATCATCGCCGGCGACCCGGACGCCGATGGAAAACCCTGTCTGGTCGCTGCGCGCCCGGTGATCTCGGGCGGCAGCCAGGTCGGCTGGCTGTACGTCGTCGCGCGCAGCGCAAGCTTGTCCAGCCACCAGCCGGAACTGGTGCGCAGCTATGCGATACGCACCGCGATCGTCGCGAGCCTCGCGACGCTCGCGATCGGCGCGTTGCTCACGATCGCGATGCTCGCGATGCTCACGCGACCGCTGATCGCGCTCACGCGCGCGGTCGAGCAGGCGCGCGATTCCGGGTTTCCGTCGGATCTGTGCACGGGCGTGCCGACCT
>JAHDXY010000134.1:0-5217 GCA_023384005.1 Burkholderiaceae bacterium
TCGAAGAACGCGCTCGCGCCCGACACGCACCCGCAGCTCGTTCGCCTGCGCACGATCGCCGCGCGCATCGTCCCCTTCGCGACCCGATTCAACGAACGCGCGCCCCAGTGGAAGTGGGAGGTGAACCTGATCGGCTCGAAGCAGGTCAATGCGTTCTGCATGCCCGGCGGGAAGATCGCGTTCTACTCGGGCATCCTCGACCAGCTAAAGCTCACCGACGACGAGGTCGCCGCGGTGATGGCGCACGAAATCGCGCACGCGTTGCGCGAACACGGACGCGAGCGTGCCGCGAAGTCGACGATCGCACAGGGCGTGACGATCGGCGCGTCGATCCTCTCCCAACTGCTCGGCTACGGCGACCTGGGCGGGCACCTTGCCTCCGCAGGTGCGCAGCTCACGCTGCTGAAATTCTCGCGCGAGGACGAGACCGAGGCCGACGTGGTCGGGATGGACCTGGCCGCGCGCGCCGGCTTCGATCCGCGCGCCGGGATCTCGCTTTGGAGCAAGATGTCGGCCGCCTCCAAGGGCCAGCCGCCGCAGTGGTTCTCCACCCACCCCTCGCACGAATCGAGAACCGAAGAGATCCGCAGGAACGTCGCGAAGACGCTTCCGTTGTATGCCTCCGCGACCGGGCGCAGCCTGGAGTCGCTGCCGCCTTATCGATCGAACGCGGGCGATCCGGTGCGCTAGGCCGCGGTCACGTTCCACACTTCGTTGATCACGGTTCCGGCCGCGCGAATCACCTTCGAGACCGGGCAGAACATCGACAGCTCGTGGCGCAGCTTGTCGATCTGCTCCGCGCTCGCATCGCTGGTCGCGTCGATCGTCAGCGTCATCGACGGGAACGGCACGGCAACGTCCTCGGTCAGCGTCACCCCGCGCCGATCGAACTCCACCTCCGCGCGAATGCGCATGTTGGCGAGTTCGATGCCGTTCTTGTGCGCGATCTTGTGACTGATCACGTTGGTGCATCCGATCAGCGCCGCCACCAGCGTTTCGGTGGGCGACATGCCCAGGTTGGTTCCGCCTCGCTCGATCGGTTCGTCGATCTTCGAGTTCAGGCCGCGAATCGAGATCTCGGTGAGCGCGTGCGAAGCGGCTATGCCCTCCATGCGCCACTTCACGACAGTCTTTTCCCTGATTGTCACCATGACTTCACCATGATTCCCTCCCTTGTTGCGTAGTCGGTTGCGTAGTCGGTTGCGTGGTCGGTTGCGTGGTCGGTCGCGGCTCGACGCGGCCGAGGCTCATAGCAGCGCCAGGCTGATCTGCGGAAAGACGATCAGCAGCACCAGCACCAGCAGCATCACCGCGGCGAACGGCAGCGCACCCATGAATACGTCGTTCAGCGTCACCGACGGGTCGTCGACGGTGGCCTTGATCACGAAGCACGAGATCCCGAAGGGCGGGGTGAGCAGCCCGATCTCGGCGCCCACCACCGTGATGATCCCGAACCACACCAGGTTGATGTCGAAGGGCTGCAGCGCGGGCAGGAACAACGGCACCACGATCAGGATGATCGACGCGGTGTCGATGATGGTGCCCAGCGCGAGCAACAGGAGCACGTAGAGCACCATGAAACCGACGAAGGACATGTCGATCGCCGTGAGCCACTCGCCGAACATGGTCGGCAGGCCGGCGATGCCCAGCATGCGGCTGTAGATCGACGCCGCGATGATCAGGAACAGGATGTTCGCGGTGATGTGCCCGGTCTCGACCAGCGCACCCCACACGGCCTTGACGTTCAAGCGTCCCTTGACGAGCCCCAGGATGGCCGCCACCACGGTACCGGCGGCACCGGATTCGACCGGCGTGAGGATGCCGCCGTAGATGCCGCCGAGCACCACCGACACCAGCAGCAACACCGGACCGAGCTTGACCACGGCGTCGCGCAGCAACTTGCCCGCGGCGGGGCGCGCCGCGCCGGTTGGCTCGCCGCCGACGAAGCGCGGTGCGATCAAGGCGAAGAGCACGATCGCGCCGCAAAACGCGACTGCCAGGAGAACCCCCGGAAACACGCCGGCAAGGAACATCGCGCCCACCGATTGCTCGGTGACCACCGCGTAGATGATCAGCATCACGCTCGGAGGAATGATCATGCCGAGCACCGAGCTGCCGGCGACGATGCCAACCGCGAAGCGCTTGCCGTAGCGGTAGCGCATCATTTCCGGGATCGCGACCTTCGCGAACACCGATGCCGAGGCGATCGACGATCCGGTCACGGCGGCGAAGATCGCGTTGGCCGCGACAGTGGCGATGCCCAGGCCTCCGCGCATTCTCTCGAACAGGTCATTGGCGAACTCGTAGACGTCGCGCCCCAGCCCGCAGCGACTCACGACCAGACCCATCATCACGAACAGCGGCACCGTGGCAAAGGCTTCATCCGAGACCGAGTCCGCGATCGCGAGGCCGAACAGGTTGAGCGCGAGCTCGAAGCTGCCCTTGAGCAAGAGCACTCCGACAAACGAGATCAGCCCGAGCGCGACTGCGATGTGCACGCCGGCGTAGATGAAGACGACGATCGCCGCGACCGAGGCGATGCCGACCGCCGTGCTGCTGAAATCCATCGCGCCTCAGGCGCCCTTGGCCCGACGCAGCGCGCGCGCGGCTTGCCGCAGGAACTCGACCAGGCAAGCCGCCAGGCCCAGCGCGGTGATCGCCTTGATCGGCCAGACGATCAGTGTGAACACCCCCTGGTTGCCCAGATAGGACTTGCGCTCGATCGACTCGAGCAGCAGCGGCACGGTGCCCCACAGCGCGAGCGCCATGTACACGGCACCGAGCAGCAGGAAAACCCCCTCGCAAAGCTGCGCGGCGCGCGGCCTGCGCGCGGCGAGCAGGCTGAGAAACGAATCGGCGCGCGTGAGCTTGCCGTTTCGGATCGCGTCGGCCAACTGCAGGAACACGATGCCCACGATCGAGACCTGGATCATCTCGGTGACGCCGGCGATCGGGTGGGCGAAGAAGCTTCGCCCCATCGCGTCGGCGGTCACCAGCAACACGAGCATCAGGATCCACACCGATCCGAGTGCGTTCATGCCGACGATGAGTCGGCCGAACGCACTCCTGATCGGGAGCAGATCCGGATTCGTGACTGGCTCGGGCGCGTTTACTCGCGATCCCACTGGCGCTCGATCGGCTGGCTGGCCGCGCGCATCGCGTCCATGTAGAAGCTGAGCATCTCGCTGCCCTGCGCGCCTTCCTTGTCCAGCCCCGCCGCCCACTCCTTGGCGAGGTTGGGCAGGTCGCGCGCCCACTTGCTGCGCTCGGCCCTGGACAGGTCGTGCACCGCGCCGCCGGCCTTCTTGTAGGCGGCAACGCTGTCGGCGCCTTCGGTCGCGGCGATCCTGGCCAGCAGGTCGCGGTACTCGATCGCGACTTCCTGCATCACGGTCTTGACCTCGTCGGGCAGGCGCTTCCACGTGTCGGCGTTCACGGTGAGCACCTTGGTGTTCACGGTGCCGAGGTCGGCGCGCAGCATGAACGGAGCAACCTCGGCCAGCTTGAAGGTCGCGGCAGCCTCGGGCCACAGCATGCAGCCCTCGACCACGCCGGTCTGGATCTGGTTGTAGTACTGCGCCAGCGGCCCGGCAACACCCACCGCGCCCACGGGGCCGAGGTAGCGCAGGTTGAAACCGGCACCGGCGATCTTCATCCCCTTCATGTCGCCCAGGTTCCTGAGTTCCTTCTTGGCGAACACCTGGTAGGTGTCGAGCACGACCGAGTTGGTCAGGTAGACCTGGTTGTACGAAGCGAAGGTCTTCTTGATCGCGGGGAACTTCTCGGCCATCGCGTCGATGGTCTTCGCAACGAGCGCCGGGTCGTTGGACACGAAGGGCGTGGCGTAGGCCACGGCCAGGATGCGCATCTTGTCGCCGTAGATCGCGGTGGTCACGATCCCGACGTCGCCCAGGCCCTTCTGCACGCCTTCGAGAACGCCGTTGGGTTTGACGATCTGTCCGCCCCAGGCCTGGTTCCAGCGGATCTTGAACTTGTTGCTCTTGGCCAGGCGCTTGTCGACTTCGGGGATGTAGAAGTCGACGAACTCCTTGATCCACAACGATTTCGGCGGATACCCGTCGATCGCCGTGAGGTTGATCGTGGTCTGCGCCGGCGCCGGGCCTGCCGAAACGGCGAGAACCGCGGCAGTTGCGGCGATCAGCGAACGAACGCTAGCCATGGTGTGCTCCTGGTGGGTTGGGGGCCGGCAACGCTCGGTGCCGGCATCTCTGTCGTGCGGTTCATTTCGACCGCTTGCTGGTCCGCGCGGCGCCATCGGGCACCTCGCCTGTCTTGAGGATGATGTCGGCGGTGCGCTGGTAGTGCTCGCCCAGCAGTGCCACCGCGGCATCCGCGTCACGGCGCAACACGGCCTTCGCGATCTGCTCGTGCTCGTTGCCTTCGTTGCGCCTGGGGTAGATGCGCCGGATCGCGAGCTGACGATAGCGGTAGGCCTGGTCGGCGAGCTGGTCGCAAAAGGCCAGCAACCAGCGCGACCCGCAGCCGGCGATCAGGCTGCGATGAAACGCCCGGTGGCGACGTTCCCATTCGGGATTTTCCTGGTACTCGTCGGGCGAGATCGAACGCGGGATGCGCGAGAGGCGATGCGAAGCGAGAACGATGCCTTCCTCCCACTCGTGCGAGAACGCGGCGATCGACTCGCGCAGGCCGATCTCCTCGAGCCAGAAGCGCGTTCGCGTGAGTTCCATCAGATCGGCCACGCTCGCGGCCGCTACGTAGAAGCCGCGCTGATCGCGTCGGTCTACCAGGCCATCGGAGGAGAGCCGGTTGAGCGCCTCGCGCACGGGGCTTGCGCCGGAGTCGTAGCGCTCGGCCACGAACTCGATGCGCAGCTTGTGTCCGGGGGCGAGTTCGCCGCGCAGGATGTCCTCGCGCAGGCGCTCGTAGACGCTGCTCGCCATCGTCGGCGGCGAGCCGACGTCCTCTGCGGAAAGGGTGGCACTGGAGTCGGTCATCGGGGATTCAGCCTTGGCAGAACTCCGTAGAGCCGGGCAAGAGCCCGGGACGAGCTGATTATCGATGAAATCACTTTGCTTGTCCATTTTATCGATTTTCTTTAAGCTTCGGCCATTCCACAGGAGCACCCCGATGCGCAACATCACCAGCGAAAACATCACGAGCGCGGTTCAGGCGACCTTCGACGGCGCGAAGAACGCACGCTTTCGCGAGATCGCCTCGGCGCTGGTGGCGCACCTG
>JAHDXY010000134.1:5227-11203 GCA_023384005.1 Burkholderiaceae bacterium
AACGGCTCGCAGGCCGGCACGGAAAGCAGCGTGCTGGGGCCGTTTTACATCGCCGGCGCGCCCATCGTCGCGGTGGGCACCAACCTGGTCGGTGACAACCGCGGCGAGCGCGTGCTTCTTCACGGTCGCGTGCTCGATACCGAGGGCAAGCCGATCGCCGGAGCCTTGCTCGACTTCTGGCAGACCAACGCCGACGGCCTGTACGTCCAGCAGGACCCGACCCAGTCCACCTACAACCTGCGCTGCCGCATGGCCAGCGACGACGAAGGCCGCTACGCGCTGGTCACGGTCAAGCCGCGCCACTACTCGGTGCCCTACGACGGCCCCGGGGGCGACCTGCTGCGCGCCGCAGAGCGCAACGCCGAGCGTCCGGCGCATTTCCACGTGCTCGTGACCGCGCCGGGCCACAAGCGGCTGGTCACCGAGGTGTTTCCCGACGACGACCCGTTCATCGACGAGGACGCGGTGTTCGCCGTGCGCCAGACGCTGGTCGCGCATTTCGAGCGCAAGAGCGACGCCAGCGCAGCCGCACCCTACGAAGTCGAAGCGCCGTATTGCGACGTGAACTTCGATTTCCGGCTCGAAGCGATCGAGGGCGCGTGATGAACCAGACCGACCCGCACGGCTCGGGTACCACAGCGCTCGCGCGAGTGCAGGATCAGGCGCTCGACCAGATCTTCCGCAGCGCGCGCTCGCACAAGGCCTGGCTCGCACGGCCCGTCGCGGACGCGCTGCTTCAGGAGGTGTTCGAACTGGCGCAGTCCGGCCCGACCAGCACCAACTGCCTGCCGATGCGCGTCGTGTTCGTACGCACGCCCGAGGGCAAGGAACGGCTGCGCCCCGCGCTGCACGCCGGCAACGTCCCGAAGATGATGCAGGCGCCGGTCACTGCGATCATCGGCCACGATCTCGAGTTCCACGCGCACCAGAAGCGGCTGTTCCCGCACCGCGACGTGGCCGCCGAGTACCGCGCCGACCCCGCGCACGCCGAGCTCACGGCACTGCGCAACGGGTCGCTGCAGGGCGCTTACCTGATGCTGGCGGCGCGAGCGCTCGGCCTGGATTGCGGCCCGATGTCGGGCTTTCACAATGACGAGGTCGACGCCGAGTTCTTCGCCGCAACGCAGGTGCGAAGCAATTTCCTGTGCAACCTCGGCTACGGCGACGCCAGCGCGCTGCCGTCACGACTGCCGCGATTTCCCTTCGACGAAGTCTGCTCGTGGGCATGAGCGCAGGTCGAAACGTCACCAGACTCAACCACTCCTGAGGGACTGAAGTGAACAACGAAAAGCGTGCATTGATCGTCGGGGGTGGAACGATGGGCAGCGGCGTGGCCGTCGTCTTCCTGGCCGGGGGCTGGGCGGTGGACGTCGTCTCGCCAACCGCGGCAACGCGCGACAGCCTCGCGAAACGCGTGGGCACGGCGATGCAACGCATCGGCAAGGAGTTCGACGCGTCGATGCTCGCGGTTCACGCCGACTACGACAGCGTCCCCTGGGACAGGATCACGATCGCGGTAGAGAACGTCAACGAGAACCTGGAACTCAAACAGAAAGTGTTCGCCGATCTGGTGCGCCGCGCACAACCCGGCACGCCGCTCACGAGCAACTCGTCGAGCTACCCGATCAGCGAGATCGGGCAAGGCTTGCCGACGCAGGAACGGATGATGGGGCTGCACTTCTACATGCCCGCTTTCCTCGTGCCGCTGGTCGAGATCGTGCGCGCCGAGACCACCGACGTCGCGGTCGCCGAGCGCGTGGGCGAATGGATGTGGGCGCTGGGCAAGCGCCCGGTGCAGGTCAGGCGCGACATCCCGGGTTTCCTCGCCAACCGCATCCAGCACGCGCTGATTCGCGAATCGGTCAACATGCTCGAGATGGGAATCGCGTCGGCCGAGGACATCGACGCGGCGATCCGCTACAGCTTCGGCTTTCGCCTCGCCGCCGCGGGCCCGCTGATGCAGCGCGAGCACGCCGGATGGGACATGTCGTACTCGGTCGCGAGGAGCCTCTACCCGGATCTCTCGAACATGGACGCGCCGCCGCCGGTGATCGAGAAGATGGTGCAGGCCGGGAACTTCGGGATGAAGAGCGGGCAGGGCCTGCACCCGTGGAACGCCGAGTCGATCGCGAAGGAAAAGGAGCGCTACGAGCAGGCGCTGCAGACGGTGCTCGCAGTGTTCGAGCGCGAGGGACTGCGCTAGCGCGGCGTCGCGGCGTAGTGCGCGAACAGGCGCGCGATCGCACACGATCCGATCCGCGTGTCGCGCGCGTCCGCCCGGCTGGTGAGCACGATCGGCACGCGCGCACCGAGCACGATCCCGGCGGTCGCCGCGTTGCCGAGGAATTCGAGCTGCTTGGCCAGCAGGTTGCCGCTCTCGAGGTCGGGCACCACCAGCACGTCCGCGCGGCCGGCCACCTCCGAGACGATTCCCTTGACCCGCGCGGCGGCGACCGACACCGCGTTGTCGAACGCGAGCGGGCCGTCGAGCAGCGCGCCCTTGATCTGACCCCGGTCGGCCATCTTGCACAGCGCGGCCGCGTCCAGCGTGGCCGGCATGTGCGGGTTGACCGTCTCGACCGCCGCGAGGATCGCCACACGCGGCTCGGCCACGCCGATCGCGTGCGCAAGGTCGATCGCGTTGCGAACGATGTCGGCCTTCTGGTCCAGCGTCGGGGCGATGTTGATCGCGGCGTCGGTGATGATGAAGGGGCGCGGGTACGACGACGTCTGCATCAGGAAGCAGTGGCTGATGCGCCGTTCGGTGCGCAGGCCGCTCGACGAGGAAATCACCGGGGCCATCAGCTCGTCGGTGTGCAGGCTGCCCTTGACCAGCGCGTGCACTTCGCCGCGACGGGCGAGATCGACCGCACGCGCGGCCGCCGCGTGGCTGTGCGGCACGTCGTCGATCTCGATGCCGGCGAGGTCGAGCCCCGCGGCGCGCGCCACCGATTCGATGCGCGCGCGCGGCGCCACGATCACCGGGTCGATCAGCCCGGCCGACTTGGCGTCGAACACGGCGGCGAGGCTCAACGCGTCGCAGGGGTGCACCACCGCCGCGCGGATCGGACCGAGCGGGCGCACGTGATCGAGCAGGCGCTCCAGCCCGCCGCCGCCGCTGGTGGTCAGGCGCACTTCGGGCAGGGTGCCGCGCGGGCGTTCGATCCGCTCGGTGGGCGCGATGACTTCGGCGTCGCCGGTGATCACCGTGACGCCGTCGTGGTTGATGCACGCGCAATCGAGGTGCACCCGCTTGGTGGCCTCGTCGCGTGAGCTGACCGTGACGCGGATCGTGAGCGTGTCGCCAACGCGCACCGGGCGCAGGAACTTCAGCGTCTGGCCGAGGTAGACCGTTCCCGGGCCGGGCAGCCGGGTGCCGATCATCGCCGAGATCAGCGCGCCGCCCAGCATGCCGTGCGCAATCACGCCGTGAAAGCGCGTCGACGCGGCGAACTGCGCGTCGAGGTGCTGCGGGTTGACGTCGCCCGAGAGCACGGCGAAGAGCTGCAGGTCCTCGGTGCTCAGCGTGCGTTCGATCGACGCGGTGTCGCCAACCGCGATCTCGTCGAAGGTGCGGTTGCGCACGGTGCGAAGCTCGTCGCCGATCGAGGCGGGGTTGACGTCGTTGGTTGCCATCGCTCAGAGATCCTCGAGGAATTCCAGCAGCAGTTCGTTGACTTTGGCGGCGCGCTCGCGCTGGATCCAGTGCCCGGCCCCCTCGATGATGTGGCAACCCCGCAGCCCGGGGAGGGTGCGCGGGAAGCGTTCGATCTGCCCTTTCGAGGCCGGAAACCTGAGCACGCCGTCGCGCTCGCCCGCGATGAACATCGAGGGCTGTTCGATCACGCGCCCGCGCCAGGGCGCGAGCAGCTCCCACGAGCGGCGGATGTTCCTGTACCAGTTCAGCCCGCCGCGAAATCCGGCGCGACCGAACTCGCCAGCATAGTAGGCGACGTCCTGTTCGCTCATCCACGCGGGCAGAGTCGCGGGCTCGACCGTTCCGCCCAGGAAGCCGTCGCCCGGGTTCACCAGGCCGAAGGTGCCGCGCAAGGGCGCGTCACCCGACCCGCTGAAGTGGATCCGGCGGATCGACGCGCTCACGTCGCGCTCGAACTCCGCCTCCGCTACCCCGGGTTCCTGGAAGTACTGGATGTAGAAGTTGTCGATGCCCATCTTGCGCAATTCGTCGAGGAACTCGCTGCGCGCGGGCGGAGAGAACGGCACGCTCATTCCCACCACGGCGCGAAACAGGTCGGGGCGAAAGAGCGCGGCGTGCCAGGCCACCGGAGCGCCCCAGTCGTGGCCGACGATCACCGCGCGCTCTTCGCCCAGGGCGCGCAGCAACTCGACCATGTCGCCCACCAGGTGCAGCAGCGTGTACTGGTCGACGTCTTCGGGCGCCTGCGTGCCGCCGTAGCCGCGCATGTCGGGCGCGACCGCACGGTATCCCGCGGCGGCGAGCGCCACGAGTACCAGGACTCGGGCCAGCCGTGGCACAACAGCACCAGCGGCCCCGTGCCCTGCTCGGCCACGCGCATCTCGATGCCGTTCGCCTGCAAGGTGCGCAGCGCGGGTTCGGTCATTCAGATCTCCCTTCGTGCAGCGTAGTCTATCGACAAGCGAATACGCGATGTCTATGGTGGACGACATCCGCAATCTTCGCAGGGACACCCGATGATCAGGAAACTGCACCACAACGCCTATCGCTGCCGCGACTCGGAACAGACTCGCGCCTTCTACGAGGATTTCCTCGGGCTCGCGCTGGTCGGCACGCTGCGCATCGGCGTCACCAAGAGCGGGCGCGACACCGACGTCCTGCACACCTTCTACCGGCTCGACGACGGCTCGCACCTCGCTTTCTTCGAAGCGCCCGACATGCCCTTCGAGTTCAAGGACCAGCACGACTTCGACCTGCACATCGCGCTCGAAGTGGCGCCCGAGGTGCTCGAGCCGATGATGGCCAAGGGGCGCGCGAACGGCGTCGAGACGCGCGGCATCTCGAACCACGGCTTCATCGACTCGATCTATTTTCGCGACCCCAACGGCTACGTGATCGAGCTTTGCGCCAAGCGCGAAGGACACGATGCCGAGATGGACCCGGCACGCAATGGCGCGCGCGAAATGCTCGATCGCTGGACACGCGACACGCGCCACCGCGACGATCGGGCGGCGCCGCAACGCGCAGGCGACTGAGGGGCCAGCCCGATGAAAGACTTCGAGCTGAACGGGCGTGTGGCGATCGTCACCGGCGGCAACGGCGGAATCGGGCTGGGAATGGCGCGCGGACTCGCGGCTGCCGGCGCGAGCGTCGTAGTCGCCGCACGCAATGCCGCCAAGAACGCAGCGGCAGTATCCGAGCTCGACTTGCTAGGCGCCCACGCGGTCGCGCTCGAAGTCGACGTGCGCGACGAGACTTCGTGCCGGCGCATGGTCGAGCAGACGGTAGAGCGATTCGGACGCCTCGACATCCTGGTCAACAACGCGGGCACCAACGTGCGCAAACAGCCCGAGGACTATTCGCTGGCCGAATGGCGCGAACTGATCGACACCAACCTGACCAGCGCGTTCCTTTGCTCGAACGCTGCCTATCCCGCGATGAAGAAAGGCGGCGGCGGAAAGATCATCAACATCGGGTCGATCATGTCGATCTTCGGCGCCGCGTTCACGGCGCCGTACGCGGCGAGCAAAGGCGGAATCGTGCAGATGGGGCGCGCGATGGCGTGCGCCTGGGGCAAGGACAACATCCAGGTCAACTGCATCCTGCCAGGCTGGATCGACACCGATCTCACGCAACGAGCGCGGCGCGACATCGAGGGGCTGCACGAGCGAGTGCTCGCGCGCACACCGGCGAGGCGCTGGGGCACCCCGGCAGACCTCGCGGGCATCGCGGTGTTCCTCGCGAGCCCGGCGTCGGATTTCGTCACCGGCACCGCGATCCCGGTCGACGGCGGCTATTCGGTGCAGGGCTGAGCGTTC
>JAHDXY010000135.1 GCA_023384005.1 Burkholderiaceae bacterium
CGATCGCCACGAAGATCGCGTGGATCGGTCCCTGGTGCTGGCGCAGGATCTCCATCGCGATCGTGCCCTGGCCGGCGATCACGTCGGGGTCGTCGAACGGGTGCACGAAGCTCAGCCCCTGCGCGAGCTGCATCTCGAGCGCGCGGGTGTAGGCGTCGCTGTACGAATCGCCGTGCAGCACGACCTCGGCGCCGCGCGCGCGCACCGCGTCCACCTTCACCTGCGGCGTCGTCACCGGCATCACGATCACCGCGCGACAGCCGAGCTTCTGCGCCGCCAGGGCGACGCCCTGGGCGTGGTTGCCCGCCGACGCGGTGATCACGCCGCGCTCGCGCTGCTCGGGCGCGAGATGCACCATCTTGTTGTAGGCGCCGCGCAGCTTGAACGAGAACACCTGCTGCATGTCCTCGCGCTTGAGCAGGACGGTGTTGCCGAGCCGCTCGCTGAGCATCGGCGCGCGCTCGAGCGCGGACTCCTCGGCGACGTCGTACACGCGCGCGGTGAGGATCCGTTTCAGGTACTGGTCGGCCATCAGGGTGCCGATTGTATCCTCGTCCGATCGCGCTTCGCGCTTCGCATACACTGGCGCCATGTCGGCCCAGTCACGCAACGCATCGATCGCCAGGGCCGCGCGCGCGGCGCGCGATCGCTGAATCGGCCGCGATGGAAGCGATCGTCTGGCGGCTGATCGAGTGGTTCTCGCTGCCGCGACACGGCCTGTCGTCGGTGTTCGTCGTTGCTTTCGTCTCGGCCACGCTGTTGCCGATGGGCTCCGAGCCGGTCGTTTTCGGCTACGCCAAGCTCAATCCCGATCAGTTCTGGCTGGTGGTGGCGGTGGCCACTGTGGGCAATACCCTCGGGGGCATCGTCGACTACTGGATGGGCTACGGCGCGCACGCCGCGTTCGCGCGCAAGCGCGAGAGCCACATACGCTGGTTGGAAAGTCTCGGGCCGAAAGTGCTGTTCTTCTCCTGGTTGCCGGCGGTGGGCGACCCGCTGTGCGCGGTCGCGGGTTGGCTGAAGATGCCGTTCTGGCCCTGTGTGGCGTGGATGACGGTCGGCAAGTTCCTGCGCTACACGATCATGACCGCCCTGCTGTTGTGGGTTCCGAACGCCTGGTGGACCGCGATCCTCAAGCCGATCGCCGGCCAGTGAGGCACTTGCGCGGCTGACGCCCGCGCGGGTGCGCTCCCGGCGCCGGCGCAGGTGTCGCCGATCGGGCGCCTGCCCGCTGTATGTTGCACTGCACGATCGGTGGCGATAGCGGATAGAATCGACGCCTCGATGAACGCGCCAGCCCCACCCGAGTTGCTCGCGCCCGAGGCCGACGCGCCGGCCCGGCTGCGCGAGATTCCGTACAACTACACCTCGTTCTCGGATCGCGAGATCGCCCTGCGTTTGCTGGGAGAAGAGGGCTGGGCGATCGTCGACGAGCTGCGCGGCGAACGACGAACCGGACGCTCGGCGCGGATGCTGTTCGAGGTGCTCGGCGACCTCTGGGTCGTGCGCCGCAATCCCTACCTGCAGGATGATCTGATCGACAACCCTGCGCGGCGCCAGTTGCTGGTCGGCGCCTTGCACCACCGGCTCGGCGAGATCGAGCAGCGGCGCTCGCGCGACGGGCAGGGCGCGAGCGCGCGCGACGCACGAGTCGCGCGCCTGCTCGAGCTCGCCCGCGAGGCGGTGGCAGGATTCGAGCGCGAGTTCTCCGAGGCGGTTTCGCTGCGCAAGCGCGCCGCCCGCCGGCTCGCACGCCACACCGACCGGGACAACGTGAAGTTCGACGCGATGTCGCGCGTCTCGCACGTGACCGACGCCACCGACTGGCGCGTCGAGTACCCGTTCGTCGTCCTCACACCGGACAGCGAGCCGGAGGTCGCCGCGCTCGTCACCGCGTGCGTCGAGCTCGGTCTGACGATCATTCCCCGGGGCGGTGGCACCGGTTACACCGGCGGCGCGGTGCCGCTCACGCCGATGTCGGCGGTGATCAACACCGAAAAGCTGGAAGCGATCGGCACGGTCGAACAGGTGCGGCTCCCTGGGCTCGCGCACGAAGTCGCGACGATCCGCACCGAGGCCGGCGTCGTGACCCGCCGCGTCACCGACGCCGCCGAGCGTGCCGGGCTCGTGTTCGCGGTCGATCCCACGTCGCTCGACGCTTCGTGCATCGGCGGCAACATCGCCATGAACGCCGGCGGCAAGAAGGCGGTGCTCTGGGGCACCGCTCTGGACAATCTCGCGTGGTGGCGGATGGTCGACCCCGACGGCAACTGGCTGGAAGTGACGCGCCAGGGGCACAACCTGGGGAAGATCCACGAGGCCGGGCGCGCGGTGTTCGAGCTGCGCTGGTACGCGCCGCGCCAGCTCCAGGCCGATGGCACGATGCGCGGCGACGCGCTTCGCGGCGCGCGGCTGGAAATCGAGGCTTCGCGGTTTCGCAAGGCCGGGTTGGGCAAGGACGTGACCGACAAGTTCCTCGCCGGGCTGCCCGGCGTGCAGAAGGAGGGTTGCGACGGGCTGATCACCGCGGCGCGCTGGGTGCTGCACCGGATGCCCGCGCACCTGCGCACCGTTTGCCTGGAGTTCTTCGGCCAGCCCAGGGACGCGGTGCCCTCGATCGTCGAGATCAAGCGCTACCTCGATTCGCTCGCGGGGACCGGGAACGGCGCGCAGCTCGCGGGCCCGCGCGTGCTGCTCGCCGGCCTGGAGCATCTCGACGAGCGCTACCTGCGCGCGGTCCGATACACGACCAAGTCGGCGCGCGGCGGCCTGCCCAAGATGGTCCTGATCGGCGACGTCACGGGCGACGACGCCGACGCGGTCGCGCGCGCCACCTCCGAGGTGGTGCGCATGGCCAACGGGCGCGGCGCGGAGGGCTTCGTCGCGGTATCGCCCGAGGCGCGCAAGTCGTTCTGGCTCGACCGCGCGCGCACCGCGGCGATCGCGCGTCACACCAACGCGTTCAAGATCAACGAGGACGTCGTCATCCCGCTCGAGCGCATGGGCCAGTACACCGACGGTATCGAACGGATCAACATCGAGCTGTCGACGCGCAACAAGCTGCGCCTGCTCGACGAACTCGATGCCGCGCTCGCGCTGGGGCTGCAGGACGTGGCGGTCGACGACTCGCTCCCGCCGCCCGAAGACGGCGACAACCTCGTCGCCGAGCATCTGGGCCAGGCGCGCGCGCTTGTCGCGCGCACCCGCGCGCGCTGGCAGTGGCTGATCGACAACCTCGACCGGGCGCTCGCGCACTCGCGCGCCGAACTCGAGGCGATCGGCCTGGGTGCGGCGCTCGCGACACGCGAAGGCGCCCGACTCGCCAGCGAGCCGGGCCGCGCGCCGGCGACCGGCGACGAAGAGCCGCGCGTGTTTCACCTCCTCCAGGATCGCTCGATCCGAATTTCCTGGAAGCTCGAGGTGCGCGCGCCGCTGGCGAAGATTCTGCAGGGCCAGACCCACGCCGGCCTGATCGCGCGTTGCGACGCGGTCCACCGCCGCGTGCTTCGCAGCCGGGTGTTCGTCGCGCTGCACATGCACGCGGGCGACGGCAACGTCCACACCAACATCCCGGTGAACTCGGACGACTACATGATGCTCAAGGAGGCCGGAGCCGCCGTCGCACGGATCATGGCGCTCGCGCGTTCGCTCGGCGGCGTGATCTCGGGCGAACACGGCATCGGCATCACCAAGCTCGAATACCTGAGCGAAGACGAGATCGGCGAGTTTCGCGCCTACAAGCAGCGCATCGACCCGCAGGGCCGATTCAATCGCGGCAAACTGATGCCCGGCGGCGACCTGCGAAACGCCTACACGCCCAGCTTCGGACTGATGGGCGCGGAATCGCTGATCCTGCAGGCCTCGGACATCGGCTCGATCGCCGACTCGGTCAAGAACTGCCTGCGTTGCGGCAAGTGCAAGCCCGCCTGCGCCACGCACGTGCCGCGAGCCAACCTTCTCTACTCGCCGCGCGACAAGATCCTCGCCACCTCGCTGCTTGTCGAGGCGTTCCTCTATGAGGAGCAGACCCGCCGCGGCGTGTCGGTGCGACACTGGGAGGAATTCTCCGACGTCGCCGACCACTGCACGGTGTGCCACAAGTGCGAGCCGCCGTGTCCGGTGAACATCGATTTCGGCGACGTGACGATGAACATGCGCAACCTGTTGCGCAAGATGGGCCGCAAGAAGTTCAACGCGGGCAACGCGGCGGCGATGTTCTTCCTCAACGCCACCGATCCGGACACGATCCGCGCCACGCGTGCGGCGATGGTGGGCATCGGCTACCGCGTCCAGCGTTACGCGAACGAACTGCTCGGCAGATTCGCCTCGGCGCAACGGCGCAAGCCGCCGGCGACCGTGGGCAGGCCGGCGCTCAAGGCGCAGCTGATCCACTTCGTCAACCGCAAGATGCCGGGCGACCTGCCGAAGAAGACCGCGCGCGCGCTGCTCGACATCGAGGACAACCGCTATGTCCCGATCATCCGCGACCCGCGTTCGACCAGCGTGGACGCCGAAGCGGTGTTCTATTTCCCCGGTTGCGGCTCGGAGCGGCTGTTCTCGCAGGTTGGTCTGGCCACCCAGGCGATGCTCTGGGAGGTCGGCGTGCAGACCGTCCTGCCGCCCGGGTACCTGTGCTGCGGTTATCCGCAGCGCGGCGCTGGGCAGTACGACAAGGCCGAGAAGATCATCACCGACAACAGGGTGCTGTTCCATCGCGTCGCCAACACGCTGAATTACCTCGACATCCGCACCGTCGTCGTGAGTTGCGGCACCTGCTACGACCAGTTGCAGGGCTACGAGTTCGACAGGATCTTTCCGGGCAGCCGGATCGTCGACATCCACGAATTCCTGATGGAAAGGGGCGTGCGGCTCGAGGGCGTGACCGGCGCGCGCTACGTCTATCACGACCCTTGCCACAGCCCGATCAAGCACCATGCCCCGCTCAAGGTGGTCAACACGCTGATGAACTCGGCCGCCAATGGCCGGATCGACAACAACGAGCGCTGTTGCGGCGAGTCGGGCACACTCGCGGTCACGCGAGCGGACATCTCGACCCAGGTGCGGTTTCGCAAGGAACACGAGATGCGCGCCGCGGTGGCGGCGCTGCGCGCGCCGCCGGCCGGCGCGCCGGGGCAGGGCTTCGAGGGCGAGATCAAGGTGCTCACCTCGTGCCCGTCGTGCCTGCAGGGACTCGCGCGCTTCGAGGCGGACACTGGGGCGAAGGCCGACTACGTGGTCGTGGAGCTCGCACGCCATCTGCTGGGCGAGGACTGGATGCGCGCGTACGTCGAGCGGGCCAACGCGGGGGGTATCGAGCGCGTGCTGGTTTGACGCGAACGTGCCGGCGCCGCGCTTCGCGGCATTCGGCCGGCGAACTGGGAGAGGCTTTATGTACAAGGGATTCGACCTGAGCGGGCGTTGCGCGGTGGTCACCGGCGGAAACGGCGGAATCGGACTGGGAATGGCGCGCGCGCTGCTCGAAGCCGGTGCGGGCGTTGCGATCTGGGGTTCGAACGCGCAAAAGACCAGGGCCGCGCGCGAGCAGCTCGCTTCGGGCGGCGGACGTGTCGAAGCCTTCGTGTGCGATGTCGGTGAGGAGTCGCAGGTAGAGCGCGCGTTCGCCGATTCGCTCGCCGCGCTAGGCCGGGTCGACGCGTGCTTCGCCAATGCCGGCGTTTCGGCGCGCCCGACTCCGATGCTGGAGATGAGTGCCGACGAGTTCCGGCGCGTGATGCGGGTCAACGTCGAGGGCGTGTTCTTCACCTTTCGCGCGGCCGCCCGCCACATGGTCGAGCGCGGCGAGGGCGGCGCGCTCGTCGCCACCGCGAGCACGGCGGCGATCGAGGGCGCCGCGCGCAACAGCCACTACGGCGCCTCCAAGGGCGCGGTCACCTCGTACGTCCGCGCCCTCGCGGTCGAACTCGCGCGCTACCGGATCCGCGTGAACTCGATCCTTCCAGGCTGGATCGAGACCGACATGACCGAACGCGCGATCGGCGACGAACGATTCGCCGACGCTGTACTGCCGCGCATTCCGGCCCGGCGCTGGGGCCGGGTCGACGACTTCGGCGCGATCGCCGTCTACCTCGCGAGCGAGGCGTCGGCCTACCACACCGGCGAACAGTTCGTGATCGACGGCGGCTACACCAAGTACTGAGCCCTCACCCGTTCGACCCGGCGCGCGCGCGCGCGGCATTGCGCACCGTGATCTGGTCGTTCAGCGTCCAGAAGTCATACAGGTAGCCCAAGCCGAGGAGTCCGGCGCTCAGCAGGTAGACGATTCCGGTGATCCACTTGCCCATGTACATCCGGTGCACGCCGAGCAGCCCGAGGAAGGTGAGCAGCACCCACGCCACCGTGAAGTTGGTCGCTCCGGCGTGAAACCGCAAGTCGGCCTCGCGGTCCATCGAGGGGATCAGGAAGAGATCGATCAGCCAGCCGACCCCCAGCAGCCCGAGCGTGAAGAACCAGATCGTTCCCGAGATCGGCCGTCCGTAGTAGAAGCGGTGCGCACCGGTGAACCCGAAGATCCACAGGATATAGCCGACCGTTTTCAGATGGGTGTCGTTGCCGGTGTTCATCTGCGCCCCTTTGTCGTGGTCTCGCGCGCATCGTAGGGCATTGCGCCGCGGCGCCGGAAGCCGCGCGGCGGCGGCCCCGCGATGACCCTGCCGCGCCCGGTCAAAGGCGCTGGGCGCCCAGCCCGCGCGGCCGCCTGGGGCAGCCGCCTGGGGCACTCGTCTGCGCCGCCCGTCGGCGCGCGCGTGACCGATCGCACACAGGGCCGGTCTTTGCGCAGATGATTGGGCAGGCGCCCAGAGGCGCAGCGTTTCGCGTGGGAGCGAGGCCTTATGCAGGTTCATACCGGGATCGATTCGCGCCGTATTCACGACGCCGAGAGCTGCCGCGATTGGCTCGACGGGCTGCGCGCAACGACGCACGACCGTCTCGAGGAGTTCGCCGAACTCCTCGCCGACCTCGGCCTGTCCAGCCTCGAGCCCGAACGGGTGCTCGCGATCGTCGAGCAGTTGCGTCCCGCACACCTCGCCGAGCTCTGCGCGGTATTCGATCGCTGCGACCCCGACGTGTTCCCGATGAAGGCGGCCGAGCGTCGCGCGTGCGCGCGCGCGCTCGCCGGCCTGGCGCAGGGGCGCGAGCTGTACAAGAGCCTGCACGAACGACTGCGTTCTCCCGACGATCCTCCGACCGAGATCGATACGCGCACCTTTTCCCAGGCAGGCGACGCTGCCGCCACGATCACCGCGGCGCCGCGCGCCAAGTCCGCTGTCAAGGGCGCAGCCAAGGCCGGACGGGGCAGTCCGAGAACGATCACCGCGCCGCCGACTTCCGCCGCGGTCCCGCTCGGGCGCGCGATCGACTACCAGGCGCGGATGCTGGTCGCGATGCAGCGCCTCAAGCTCGCGATCGCGCACGCCGAGTGGGACGAGATCTGCCTGCTGGCGCGGCGCATGCGTGCCGCGAGCCTGCTCGACGTGCCGCTGCTGCGCGCGCCGACGGCGCGCGCGCTGTTCGTCTACCCGCTGCTGATCTGGCTGTCGCATCCGAACTCGCGCGGCGCCGCGCAGGCGGCGCTGATCGAGCGGCTCGCGCGGCGCTGGGCCGGTCGTGTAGGTTTCCGGCTCGAGCAGGGCGCCATCCTGCACGACACGCGCAACGGCCCGTCGATCGAACTGACCGAGCACCACACGGTGCGGCTGGTGAGCCACCGGCTTGTTCCGAGGATCGCGTCGCGCCTGGCCGAGCTCGAGGCGATGGGTACGCGCACCACGTCGCGCCTGCCGCGCGGGCTCACTCTGGCGACGACGCGGCTCACGCTCGAGCAACTGCGCGAGTCGTGGTGCGAGCCGCGAGCGCGTTACCTCGTTCCCGACGTCAAGCTCGGGGTGATGCGGTTGCGCTTCGGCTTTCCCGCCGGAGCGCACCAGGGCGAGCGCGCCGGGACTGGGCGCGGGCGCGCGAACCTTCACGTGCCGGTCTCGCGCGGATATATCTACGGGCGTTTCGAGAGCAATACCCTCACGCGCGTGTCTTCGACCGACCCGCTCGCCGACCCGCTGGCGCCCTGGATCGAAGCCGCCGAGCCCGCGGACTGGGTGTCGATCGAGCGTCACCAGTCCGTTTTCGAGGGCAGCTTCGCCACCGGCGGCGTCGCGCTCGGGGCGATCGTGATGATCGTGCCGGTGGCCAGCGCGCCGCTCGAGCGGACCGAGGGCAACGCCTCGGACGCGCGACACCGCGCGCGCCCGGGATTCATGCTCGGACGCGTCGTCGCGCTCGAGCAGCGCCAGCGCACCGACCCGGAGGCGCCGATGCGACACCGCGTCAGCGTGGCGGTGTGGTCGGGCCGCCCGCTTCTGGTGGGCGTGCGCGTCAGCGACGGCTCCTACCAGGACGCGTTCCTGATCGCGCCCGACGCGTCGCTCGGCGAACCGGAGAGCCTGCTGGTGCGCGCCCGCTGTGTACGTGCCGGCGAGCGCGCGACGCTGCGCGACGGAATGCGCGACTGCGGGCTGAGGGTCGACGAAGTGCTCGAGCTCGGTCCGGGCTACGAGCGCGTGCGCATCACGCGCTCCGCGCACTGAGGCACGCGCCAGGGAGTTGTCAGTCTTTCGGCTAAGATGCGACCGATCAGCGAGGTCGAACATCCATGCCCGAATCCAGCACTCCGATGCCGCATCCGACGCGGCTCGTCGTTCACAAGCAGTCGCGTGTTCTCGAGATCGAGTTCGACGACGGCGCGCTGTTTCGCCTGCCCTTCGAGCTGCTGCGCGTCTATTCGCCCTCGGCCGAGGTGCGCGGACACGGTCCCGGGCAGGAAGTGCTGCAGACCGGAAAGCGCGAAGTCGGCATCGACCAGGTCGAGTCGGTCGGGCACTACGCGATCCAGCCGCACTTCTCCGACGGCCACGCCACCGGCATCTACACCTGGGAGTACCTGCACTTTCTTGGCGAGAACGAACCGCGCCTGTGGCAGGAGTACCTGGCGCGGATCGAGGCCGCCGGCGCGAGCCGCGACGCGGCCGGCGCCGTGCCGCCGGGCGCGTCCCGGGGTGCGCCCGCCGATGCCCCCGCTGGTGCGCCCGCCGATGCCCCCGCTGGTGCGCCCGCCGATGCCCCCGCTGGTGCGCCCGCTGGTGCGCCCGCCGATGGGCCCGCCGGTGCGCGCGAAGTCACGCGCCACCGGCATTGAGCGCCACAGGCCGGGCTTCGCGGAACCGAGCATTTCCAATGCCAGATACTCCGACCACTGATTTCGGCTACCAGCAGGTTCCCGAGGGCCGCAAGGCTGAACGCGTCGCGAAGGTGTTCGACTCGGTCGCGCCCAGCTACGACCTGATGAACGACCTGATGTCGCTCGGGCTGCACCGGGCGTGGAAGGCGTTCACCGTCGCGCAGGCCGGCGTGCGACCGAGCATGCGCGTGCTCGACGTCGCGGGCGGCACCGCGGATCTCGCCAGCGCGTTCGCGCGCAAGGTCGGCCCCTCGGGCCAGGTCTGGCTCACCGACATCAACGGCGCGATGCTCAGGGCCGGGCGCGACCGGCTGCTCGACGCGGGCCAGGTGCAACCCGTCGCGCAGTGCGACGCCGAGCGGCTTCCCTTCGCCTCGGGCAGTTTCGACCGTGTCACGGTCGCGTTCGGGCTGCGCAACATGACGCACAAGGACCGCGCGCTCGCCGAGATGACTCGGGTGCTCAAGCCGGGTGGAAAGCTGCTCGTACTTGAGTTCTCGAAGGTCTGGAAACCGATCGAGCCGCTGTACGACCTGTATTCGTTCGGGTGGTTGCCGTGGCTGGGAAAGCGCGTCGCGGCGGACGCCGACAGTTACCGCTATCTCGCGGAGTCGATTCGCATGCACCCGGACCAGAAGACCTTGCAGGCGATGATGCAGCACGCCGGTCTGTCGCGGGTGCGGTGGTTCAACATGGCCGCGGGTGTTGTCGCTTTGCACGAAGGCGTGCGGATTTGACCGCGCGCGTGACGATTTCCAGCTATAGTTTCCTGATCGCGAGAGCGCCACCGAGAAGGCGCTCCGCAGGACACACCCCCGGAGGTTCCATGAAGCGTTTCACCCAGATGCTCGCGGTCGTGATGGCCGCAGGTGCTTTCTTCGTCGCCGACGCCGAGGCCAAGAGGCTCGGTGGCGGCGGTTCGTTCGGCCGGCAATCCGGCAACGTCACCCAGCGTCAAGCCACCCCGCCAGCGGGCCAGGGTTCGCAGGCGCAATCCGCGACGCCGCGTCAGGCGCCTGCCGCGGCAGGGCAACCCGCCCGCAGCAAGTGGCTCGCGCCGCTCGCCGGCCTCGCGGCCGGATTGGGGCTCGCCGCGCTCGCCAGCTACCTCGGTTTCGGAGAGGAGCTCGCGACCTTGATGCTGGTGCTGCTGCTCGCGTTCGCGGCGATCGTGGTGGTGCGCATGATCATGGCGCGCCGCGCGGGGCCCCGTCCGGCGTTGCAGGGCGCCTACTCCGCTGCGGGCGTCGGATCGGAAGCCAGCGTTCGCTATGCGCCGATTCCCGAGCGCTCCGCCGCGGCCCACGGCGGGCGCGTTGCTCCGGTTGGCTCCGCCGAGGCGGCCTCAGGCGATGCCCAGGCATCGAACTGGCGCGTACCGTCCGATTTCGACGTCGACGGATTCGTGCGCAACGCCAAGGTGCAGTTCGTTCGCTTGCAGGCGGCGTTCGACGCCTCCGACCTGAACGACCTGCGCGAGTTCACCAGCCCGGAGATGTTCGCCGAGCTGAAGATGCAGATCACCGAGCGCGGCGCATCGGAGAACCGCACCGATGTCGTGCGGCTCGACGCCGAGCTCCTGGGGATCGAGAGCGGCGCGACCGATTACCTCGCGAGCGTGCGTTTCCACGGCCTGATCCGCGAGAGCGAGTCCGCCCCGGCGCACGCTTTCGACGAGGTCTGGAATCTGTCCAAGCCGGCGCTCGGCAATGGCGGATGGGTTCTCGCCGGAATCCAGCAGCTCAACTGAGCCGCTGCGCGCCGAAGTGACCGACCGCGCCGACACTCCGTTCGGCGCGTTGCTCGACGACGTCGCGACGCGCGCGCATGCGGGCGCGCTGCGCCTGGTGATGGCTGCGCTCGAGCACCTGTTGCGCCAGCAG
>JAHDXY010000136.1 GCA_023384005.1 Burkholderiaceae bacterium
ACGGAACGTCCACGGCACCGCTTCGAACCGAGGCCGCAGTATCGGGCCCGCCCTTTGGCTGCCCGGCGGCCGCGCGCTCGGAAAGGCTCGCGGCGCGACGGTAGGCGCTCGCGGCTTGCGTGAACTGCCGGCGGCGTTGGTGCAGGTTGCCGATCCGCAGCCACGCGTGGGCGTTGTCCGGGTCGGCGGCGACGATGCCCTGGAACGCGTCCATTGCAGCCGGCCAGCGCCCTGCCCGATAAAGGCTCTCGGCTTCGTCCAGCACACCTGCGCTCGGGTCGGATGTCTGCCTCACCGGCGCGCTTGCGGGGATCTCGACCGGCCGGCTGTCGGGCGAATAGCCGTCCCACCCCGATGCGCCGTACGGCAACAGCGCAAGCACGACGAACGCCGGCCCCCTGAGACTCTTCAGCACGATCATCTCGCTATCTCCTCAGTTCGAAATGAAGTCCGCGCGCAAGGCGCAGGTCGGCCGCGCGTCCGGCGGGCAACTCGATGACGCCCTTCGCTTCGGTGCATCGCCTCGCCCTCCACGGTGCGACCTCGCGATCGATGCGCACGATCGTTCCGGCGCGGTCGACGAACACGAGGTCGATCGGAAAGCGCATCCCGAAGGTGTGCACCGATGCGCACGGCGTGATCCAAAGACCACGTTCGCGCGGCGCCTGAGTGCGCCCGAGCCAACCGAACAGCCGCTCGCCGAATCGGCCCGCGACATCGACCGCGATCGTTGTCGCGCGGCCCCGGACACCGAGGAGCGCGAACGATGCTCCGCGGGCAGGCGCGAGACACGGGGGCGCACCACGGGCACGCTCGCCAGCAGAGCGCTGACGATGCCCGGCACGCACCGCGGCGCTCACCGCAGCCACCCCTCTTCGAGCATCCGCGCCGCGAGCGGAAACAGCAGCATCACGAAGGTGCAGGGAAAGATGAACACGAGCAGCGGCGCGAGCATCTTCACCGGGGCTTCCATCGCGAGGCGCTCGGCGCGCAGAAAGCGCTCGGTGCGCCGTTGTTCGGCCTGCGCCCGCAACACCGGGCCGAGCGACATCCCCTGCGTCTCGGCCAGCAGGAGCGCTGCGACCAGGCTGCCGACGGCAGGAAGTGCAACGCGCCGGGCGAGGTCTCGCAGTGCTTCGCGCCGGTCGCGACCGGCGCGCACATCGCGCAGGAATCGCTCGAACTCGTCGCGCAACGGCCCGCGAGGCCCCTTGTCGACCGCGTGCGCGAGCGCCCCCGAGAGATTCGACCCGGACTCGACCGCCAGCGTGATCACGTCGAGGTAAAACGGAAGTTCCCGCAGCAGCGCGCGACGCCGGGACTCGACCCGCTCGCGCAGCCAGTTCGACGGCAACAGGAACCCGAGCACGGCGGCGACGACCAGCACTCCTGCGGGCGGCCAGCCACGCGGACTCCAGGCAAGTGCGACGAGCAGCGCGAGCCCGATCGCCGCCACGCATTGCCCCGCGACGAACAACTCCGCGTCGAGCGCGAACTCCAGGCCGGCGTGGCGCAACCGTTCGCGTCGGTCGAAGCGCACGCGCGCGCTCAGCAATGGCGCGATGTGGCCCGCGATCGGGCGCGACAGCGGAGCGCAAAGACGCCACCACAACGGAACGCGATCGCGCTCGTGCACGCGCGACGAAGCGACAACCGGCGCGCGCAACACCAGCGCGAGCCAGGCAAAACCCAGCGCGACCGAGGCGCCGGCGGCGACAAGAACGACGATTGTCGAGTCGATCATCCGCTTTCTCCGCTGCCTGTGGGGTCGTCGGTGCGAGGCGCGATCGCGTCAGACGTCGATTCGCATCACGCGCCGCAGGAAATGCAGCCCCAGCAATTGCATGATCGCCACGAACACGCAGGTGAGCGCTCCGTACCAGGTGGTGAACAGGGCCCGCATCGCATCGGGCTCGACCATCCAGAGCAAGGCCGCGCAGATCGCGGGGAGCAGCCCCATCGCCCACCCCTGCAGACGCCCCTGCGCGGTGAGCGCGCGGATCTTGCCCTCGATCGCGACCTTGCGACGCATTGCCTGCGCGAGCGACTCCAGCGTCTCGGCGAGGTTGCCGCCCGTCTCGCGACTGATCCGCAGCGCGGCAGCGAACAGGGCGGTTTCCTCCAGCGGCATCCGGTGTTCGAGTCCGGCCAGCGCCTGGTCGAACGAGGCACCGAGTCGCTGCTCGCGAATCATCAGATCGACCTCCTGGCGTGCTGGGGGGTCGATCTCCGCCGCGGTCTGCGCGAGCGACTGACCCAGGCTGAGGCCGGCGCGCAGGCCACCGGCGGTGATCATCATCAGGTCCGCAAGTTGCGCGCGAAACGCGGCCTGACGACGGCGCTGAAGATAGCGCAGCGTCAGCCGCGGCAGGAAGCCCGACGCGAGCGCCGCCGCCGACGTCGCCGCGATGCTTGCGGTGAGCAGCAGCGTCAGCGTGCAGACGACGACAACGACCACCAGGTTCAGCGAGAACAGCCGCAGCGGGTCGATGAACAGGTTCACTCGCCGCAATTGCCGCGAGACCGTGTCGGAGAACCGGCGTCGATGCACCGGAACGAGCCGCCCGATCGCAGTCGCGACCAGATACGCGAGCAAGGCGACCGCGGCGCCTGCCAGCAGCAGCGTCCAGCCGGGAAACGGCACGGCTTGCACCGGCGAGTTCACGACATGATCACGAGGCGCGCGCAGGATGAGCGCCCGGAACGAAACAGCGACGCGAACACGCACATCGCGTGTCGACCAGGAGATTCCAGTCGGCGGCAACGCCGTTGGCACGCAAGGCTTCGAAGAACTGGGGCACCGCCCCGCAAGCGACGAAGGCCCCGCGTTCCCAGCGAAACAGCGCCTGCATCTGCACGCGCGTGCCCTCTAGACCGGTGACCTCCGAGATCTCGACGATGCGACGCCGCCCCGCCGCGTCGCGCGCCTGCTGCACGATGATCTGGATGGCCGACGCGACCTGGTCCCTGATCGCCGCGACCGGGAGATCCAGACCCGCCATCATCACCATTGTCTCGAGCCGCGAGATCACGTCGCGCGGGCTGTTCGCGTGAACCGTGGTGAGCGAACCATCGTGCCCGGTGTTCATCGCCTGTAGCATGTCCAGCGCCTCGCCGCCGCGGCACTCGCCGACGACGATTCGATCCGGGCGCATCCGCAGCGCGTTTCGAACGAGATCACGAATGCCGACCGCGCCCCGACCCTCGGCGTTCGACGGTCGCGCCTCCAGGCTCACGAGGTGCTCGTGTTCGAGCCGCAACTCGGCTGCGTCTTCGATCGTGACGACGCGCTCGTGGGCCGGGATGAGGTTCGACAGAAGGTTGAGCAGCGTCGTCTTGCCGGAGCCGGTGCCGCCCGAGATGACTACGTTGCGACGGTGTTCGACGCACAGTTGCAGGAAGGCGACCATCGCCCACGAGGCGCTCTCGAGGTGGATCAGGTCTGCCGGGTCGAGAAGCTGCCGGTTGAAGCGCCGGATCGTGAGCGCCGTGCCCCGAACCGCGAGCGGGGGGATCACGGCGTTCACCCGCGAACCGTCGGGCAGGCGCGCGTCGACCATCGGCGAACTCTCGTCGATCCGCCGTCCCAGCGGCGCCACCACCCGGTCGATGACCGACCGCACCGCCGCCTCGCCGCTGAACGCGAGCGCGCTGCGCGAGATTCGCCCTTCGCGCTCGACGTAGATCGCATCCGGCCCGTTGACCATGATCTCGCTTACGCTCGGATCGGCCATCAGCCGTTCCAGCGGACCCAGACCCACGGCCTCGTCGAGTACGTCGGCGAGCAGCGCGTCCTGGTCGACGCTCTCGTAGACCTCGCGCTCGGACTGCAGCAATTCGACCAGTACCGCCCGCGCCTCGGCGCGCAGTTGCCCCGAACTCAGCTGCCGGATGTCCTTGCGTCGCAGGTCGATCGTCTGCAGCAGCCGCCGATGCAGAATGCGTCGCGCTTCGAGCCCGCGTTGGGCGTGCTCGTCGCGCTCGACGGTCTCGGTGCTCCGCGCTCCCGCGAGCTGCAAGTGCGCAGCGCCTCGCGCGGCGCGACGCGGGCTCGCAACCTGTACATAGGATCGCGTAGCGGACGCCATCGGTGGCGCGACCATCGGGTGAGCGCACGCGTCTTCCTCGCCCGCGACGACCCGGATCCGGTAACCGGCGATCGAGATTTCGTCGACTTCGGTCAGCGGCGCGTACTCGACGACGCGTTCACCGTTGACCCAGGTGCCGCCGATGCTGCCGAGATCGACCAGCTTGTAGCCAAGCGCGAGACGGCGGATCTCGGCATGTGCCCTGGCGATGCGCCAGCCCGAGAGCGCGATGTCGGCGTCGCGATGGCGCCCGATTCGACACGGAAACCGCTCGACGTGCATCGTGCGCGTGGTCTCGCCGTCGGCGTCGATCGTGATCGTGATCATCGGGTCCTCTCAGTCCACCATCCGGATACGGGTCCTGGCGCGCTCGATTCGGGTATCGAGCGGCTCGGGGCGATCGTTCGCGTGGTTCGCGGCGGCGCCGGCGGCGCTGGCACCGGCTTGCGGTTCGACGAACCGCGGAGTGACGAATACCGCGAGTTCGGTCTGGCGGTCACGAAAGGCGCGCGACCGGAACAGGTTGCCGATCACGGGCAGCTCGCCCAGGGCCGGAACCCGATCGATGCTGCGCGAGGACTCCTCGCTCAGCAACCCCGCGATCACCAGCGTCTCGTGCTCGCGCAGATTCACTTCCGTCTCGGCGCGACGCTTGGTGAGGCCCGGCACCTCCTTGACCATGACATCGAAGTTCACCGCCGAGATCTCGGTGGCGATCTTGGCCGCGATCACTCCCGATTCGGTCGCCACCGGGCTCACTTCGAACTTGACGCCGTACTCCTTGAAGACCACCGACGTGCTGCCGATGCCGGTCGAATACGGAATCGGCAGCTCGCCGCCAGCGACGAAGCGCGCGCTGCCACCGCTGCGGCACGAGAGGGTCGGCGAGGCGAGCACGACCGCGTCGCCGTTTTGCGCCAGCAAGTTGATCATCGACGTGATCGACGTGGCCAGCCCCAGCGCCGTGGCGAACGGCGGAACGCGCGGACGGATCTCGATCGCGCCGTACCCGTCGGCCGGACCTCCAGGGCGCAACGCCGCGCTGCGATGCAGGTCTCCCACGATGCCGAACGACGGGCCGGCCGCGTTGGGCGACCAGCGCACGCCGAGGGATTCGAGCACGTCGCGCCTGATCTCGACCATTCGCACGTCCATCGCGATCAT
Organism: Burkholderiaceae bacterium; assembly: GCA_023384005.1. Lineage (GTDB taxonomy): Bacteria > Pseudomonadota > Gammaproteobacteria > Burkholderiales > Burkholderiaceae_E > Quisquiliibacterium. The sequence continues at coordinate 5,253 of JAHDXY010000136.1, forward strand.
CGGCTGTGCACCGACCCGGGCGACGAGGCTCACGACCTGCGGGTAGCGCCTGGACACCTCGGCCAGCCTCATGGCCTGCTCGTCACTGGCGATGGTTCCGTCGACGACGACCTTGTCGCCGACGATGCGCACGGTGGTGTTGGCGGCCGGGCCAAGCATCGCGCGCACCTCGGCGAGCAGCCTTGCCCCGTCGGCGGGAACGACGTTGACGACGACGTGACGCTGGGTGCCGTCGCGCCCCCAGAGGTGCAAGGTGCTCTGGCCGGGTCCTTCGGGCAGGACGAGCACCTGACCGTCGTCGAGCGCGAGGGCCTGGATGACCTTGCCATTGCCGATGACGATCCGGCGGACGTCGCCCGCTTCGATCACCTGCGCCTGGCCCATGTAGAGCTCGAGCGACTGCATTCGGGCGACCGAGGCCGCAGTCGGCGCGCCAGCGGGACTCGGCATGCCGGCATCGGACGGGTGCTCGGCGTCCCCGGTCGCGCGCGCCGAGGCGACGAACGCCGCACAGGCGATGCACACGAGTGGCCAGCGAAGGCTTCGGCGGGGGAACTCGATCATTTCGGCTCGCTCCTGTTCATTGCCGTCACCTCGGCACAAGTGGGGCTGCGGCTGCGGAGGGAGCCGCGGGTTGCGCGGCGGCGACCGGCGCAGCGGGAGCGATCGAGGCAGCCGGGACCGAGGGCATGTTCGGCACCGCCGTGACCGCGGGTACCAGTGCGTTTGCCGCAGTGACCGTCGCGAGCATCGGCCCCGGCGCCGCAGGGCCTCGCTGCGCGCCCTGTCCGCCAACGATGATCTCGGTCGGCGCGACCGGCGGCGGAGGGGGCGCGAGAGGCTTGAGGTCGAGCAACCCATAGACGTCCATCGGCCGCTGTTCGACCGGGGAACGGTCTTCGGGGTTGCGCAGCGTGGCGGTGAGCTTTCCGATGCGCTGCGCGACGACGAGTTTTTGCGCCTGTTCGGCGGTGGCTTCCACCGTGATCGCGGTGAACGCGCGCCCCTGCCGCTCGTCGGCCCCCGGGCGCACCTGGCGGCCGGTAGCGAGAACGCGAAGGTCCTGCAGCAGCGGGCGCGTGACCTCCTGCGCGAGCGGAGTCGTGCTGCCCGAGGGCAAGCGAACCGAGAGCAGGAGATCGATGCGGTCGCCGGGCTGGAGCATGCCCGACAGGGAGTTCACCTCGTCGACGGCGAGCGTGATCGCGCGAATTCCCTGGCGCACCTTGGCGCTGAAGCTTGCAGGGTCCGCACCTTCGATGTTCGACGCGATCAACGGTTCGCCCGCGCGCATCGGCTGAACCAGCCGCGCGCCCGCGTAGCCTTCGAAGCGCTGCGCGGTGATCGCGCTCGCCGGGACGAATTCCTTCGGGATCTCACGAACTGCCATCGACGTCGCGTCGACCGCCTCGCCCTTTGGCAGGTCGCGCTTGGCGACGACGATCGGCGTCGTCGGCTGGTTCGGCATCAGTCGCTCGCGCTCGATCGCGAGCTGTTCGCTGATGTAGCCCCGCATTCCGTACGCGGCGAACGCGCCAAGCGCGAGCGCTGCGACCAGAACGAGCGTGTTGCGGTATTTCCCGAGCAGGGAGAGTGCTTTCATGGTTGGGACATCGCAAAGGTGAACATCTGATAGCGAAACGCGATCGCGCGAACCAGCAACTCGAGCGCGCTGCCCGGGCCCAGCGCGAGCGCGAGGACACACAGCGAAAGGACGATCAGGTACTCGACGGCGCTCTGACCGGTTTGATCTGCCCGACCCGATCGGCTTGCCGGCGCGTTCATCGACTGCCCTGGTGGTGGTGGATGACGATCGCGGTGCCGCCTTCGCCTTCGACCAGCGTGATCGCGAGGGTGGCGGAGGCGCGCTGGAAGAACATCGCCTCGCCGCGGCCGTGCGACGGCGCAGGTGTTGCGACGCGCTCGCGGCGAAACCCCGCTCGCCGCGCCATCGAGTCGACCGCCGCCGCAACCCAGTCGCGTCCGCTCGGGCTCACGGCGACCACGGTCTCGCCCCCCTGCCGGCCGTCGACCGTTGTGAAGCTGCGCAGCACGATCGCCCAGGCGGGCAGCAGCGCGAGCGTCGAGCCCGGCGTGCCCGGCGTGCCCGGCGCACCCGGCGCGGAGATCATCGCGTGCCAGACACTGAGGATCCCGGACGTCCCGCCGCCCGCGCGAGCGCGCACCTGGAGCGTCCGGTATTCGTCCTGATCTCGCGCCGAAAGCACTTGCCACGGTCCGCTGCGCGCGCTGACGGTCTCGAGCGAGCCGCGAAGCGCCCACGCGTCGCGCGCGGCGCGCAACACCTGCGCCGGAGACGCTTCGGAATCAAAGCGATAGCTGCTGACCGGCCGGCCCTCGATCGTCGCTCGCACGAAGACCTCGTCGAAGCTCGTCGCGAACGCAAGCAGCTCGGCGACGGCAGGATCGCGCAGCGTGCCGCGCGCCGACCCCGGTGCCGGCGCCGATGCCGCCGCCGAACCCGCTCGAGCTGCATCGAGCAACGGCGGCCACCCAATGAGCAGGCAGGCAAGCCACGCGGCAAGCGCAGCGGCCCTGGCGGACGGGCGCGCGCCGGCAGGCAACAGCGCCTCGCCCGGCTTCACGGCGCGTCCCGCGCAGGATCGGACGACGCTGTCGATGCGCCCCGTGTCGCGGACCCGACGCGGTCGTGCGGGACGATGTCGACGTCGACCTCGTGGTACCTGAAGGCATCAGCCGATGGTTCGAGCCCGATCGCGCCCATCAGCGCGAGAAAGCCGCGAGTCGGCAGGTATCGCGCGTCGATCGTGGCTTCGTAGGCCGCTAGGATCTGGCGCCCGCGCTCGACCCGTGTGCGCACGCTTCGCGCGTCGCCCCCGTAGGGGCCCGACGCGTTCCACGAGTCGACCAGGATCGCGGTGCGCGCGCGGATCGTGAGCGGAATCGAATCGAGCTGGTTGCGAAAACTCGGGCGCGCGGAGGAGGACATCCCGACCTGCAGTTGCGCGTCGAGCAGCCCCGAGCGAATGTCGAGGCCGAAGCGCCCCGGTCCAGCGTGCTGCTCGAGCAGGCTCGCGGCATCGGCCACGAGATTTCCGCCGCGTGAGTGCGCCACGGACTCCCCCGCGTCGAAGCGCTGGCGCTCGACGCGCACGCCGATGTCGCTGAATCGCTCGATCAACGCCCGGTTGCCTCGGTCGACCCACGCCGGGTTGCGTTCGCGACTTCCCGGGTCGTCTCCGAGTCGATCGATGGCCAACACCGGCGCATCGAGTCGAGAGAAGGAACGCCGGCGCACCTCGTCCGCCAGGCCGTCGACGCCGGCCGCGTCGGCGCACTCGTCCAAGCGAACGCTGCACTCGAAGGCAAGCGAACGCGACGCGGCGATCGTGGCCTGGCGCAGCGCCTGGACCTTGCCGAGCCAGGCCACCAGGAGCAGCAACGGCACGAGCGCGAGCGCTGCGACCAGCACTTCGATCAGTGCCTGTCCGCATACGTGGCGCCGAGCGCCCGCGAGCGAGCGTTTGTGCGGGGTTTCAGCGCACATATCCCTGCGCCCTCGCGCGCTGCGCGTCGCTCGGCTCGGTGAGGCGAACCTGCCAGTACGGGCTGTAGAGGCTCGCGAATTCCTGCCTTGGTGGCGCCGAGGACGGTCGCCTGAAGTAGACCTCGGCCGTTCCAAGCGCCCAGAACCGGTTGCCCGCGTAGTTCTCGGGCATGCGCAAGCGCCCGACCCCGACGTTGAGGACGTTTGCGGTACGCGTGTCGTGTCCCTCGGCGCGCGCGAGGACCGCGACCGCACTGCGCGGGAAACGCGGATTGGCAAGCGCGGCGTAGTCCAGGTCGCGCACCTCGGCGATTCCGCTGAAGCCCGTGGACCGGCTGCTCGCGTGTTCGAGCATTTCCGCCTCAGCCAGGCCCGCCGCCATCGCGTTGTGCCTGACATCGCCAGGATTCGCCAGGAATCCTCCGGCGCTGGCGGGAACGCCCTGCTCGTCGAGCCCGGGAGCTTCGACTCCGCCCCAGCCGAGCGGCAGCGCTTCGTAACGGCGACAGCCGCGAAACGCGCCGAACAGACCCGAGCGCGGACGCCAGCCGTGCAGCGAAAGCGTGTCGCCTGCCTCCCAGCGCTCGAACTCGGGCGTCATGACCGTGCCGCCACGCTTGTGCAGTTCGTGAAACCACGCATCCGGGCCGGCAATCGGATTGCCGAAGCAAAGGCTGGGGAGAAGCCACAGCGTGAGGTTCAAGCCGCGCGGCCCCCTGACGAAGGCGTCGAGCGAGGCGTCGACCAGCGCGCCGAGCCGTTCCCGATCGGCGCCTTCGTAGCGTCTCGTGGGCACGCCGGTATCGTCGTCGGGAAGCGCGAAGGCGAAGAACCGTCGATCGTTGGCGCGCGCGACCTCGTTGGCCACGGCTCCGAGCGCGAAAGTGTCGGCCGAGCGCTGCAGGACGTCCTGGCTGAGCGCGAGCAGGCGCTTGTATGCGTCGCGCGCGGCGATCTCTTCGGTGGCCGTCTGGGCCGCGAGCAGCGACGCCGTTCGCGCCAGGTCCGCGCTGACCGAGAGCACTGCTGAAACTGGGGGATAGGCCGCCGAGATCGCCGCTGCCGTGCCTGTGAAGGTTTCGAAGTACCGCGCCCACGACGCGAGCGTGACCGCCTGGGCGATCGCGACCTCCTGTGCGATGACCGCGCGATTCGCGTAGGCCTGGTAGTTGAGAACGCGGGCGCGCCACAGCGCCGCGCTCCAGGCAGCCGCGTCGGCGGCATTGTTCAGCCGGTGACGAGTCGACGAGACCTGCGCAGTGCCGAACAGGAAGTACAGGCCGAGCACCGCCGCGACCAGCACCAGCAGGCAAAGCACGAGCGCCTGGCCGGCATCGTGCCGCGCCTGCGGGGTGCGGATCGCGTTCATCTCCAGCGCCCGACGCACGTCCGGCTCAGGGGCGGTTGCTTGCGTTGAAGTTGTCGAGCCCCTTGCGCACGTTGGCGTTGGTCTGGGCGGTGTTGGCGTTGGTCTGCGCGTTGCCGATCGCCCCGGAGGCGTCCTGCCCGGACATCTCTAGCGCGAGGCCCGCCGTCTGGTTGCGGATGGTTTGCCCGAACAGCGTGTAGATGCCGATTGCGGCGACCGCGATCAGCGCGACGATGATGATGTACTCGGTCATCCCCTGGCCGCGCTCGCGAATCGTCGCGTGATGCGATCGAACGAGCGGCGAACGGCGTGGCTTCGACGCGGATCGACGGCGCTGCGGCAGTGTGTACGACTTGCTCATGAAAGGCTCCGGTTCGGTTGTGTGCGCAGGAGCAATTGAACATGCGCGACGCAGCGCCCGCTATTGGGCGGTGCGCCTAAACCGGTGGACATCGAGCGCCCGGACTAGGCCGGATCAACCAGCGTCGAATTGCGCGTTCGGCGCAGCGCGTGTCCGGGCCCAGCTAGAAAAGAAACGGCCCGCGCATCGCGCGGGCCGCGAACCGAAAGCTGCGAAGCTCAGGCGGCTTTCTTCTTGGCCTCGTCGAAGAACTGCGCGTCTTCGGTCGAGCCTTTCAACGCGGTGGTCGAGGACTGGTTGCCTTCGATCGTCTGCGTGACGGCGTCGAAGTAACCGGTGCCCACTTCGCGCTGGTGCTTGACCGCCGTAAACCCGCGCTCGGCGGCGGCGAACTCGGCCTGCTGCATCTTCACGAACGCGGTCATGTTGTCGCGCGCATAGCCGTAGGCCAGGTCGAACATGCCGTAGTTCAGGGCGTGGAAGCCGGCCAGCGTGATGAACTGGAACTTGTAGCCCATCGCGCCCAGCTCGCGCTGGAACTTGGCGATCGTCGCGTCGTCCAGGTTCTTCTTCCAGTTGAAC
>JAHDXY010000137.1 GCA_023384005.1 Burkholderiaceae bacterium
GGCATAGTGGGCGGCGAGCTGGGGCGACACCCCGAACTGGCTCAGGGTGGCAAGATCAAACGGCGCCCCGCGGGGAAGTCCCGCCTGCAGTCGCTTGATTACCTGGTGCCGTGAATTTCCATTCATGAGCTAAAAATAGCACACAATCGAATCAAACTCATGATGATCATGGCTCAAAGACGATCGATGTGTTCAGCGATGCACGCCAGGATGGCGGCAAAGGGCACCCGGCCGGCGTAATGCAGGCTGGCCGGCTGTTTCCTCGTACTTGCGCTGGTAGCGCTCGCGCACGGCGGAGTCACTCAGGGTAAAGGCGGGGATAACGGAGCCCGGCAGTTCGAACTCGACCTTGGCGGTAAAACGCCGCCCGCGCACGGCAGCACCATCGAGATTCTCGGGATGGTTGGTAGCAATGATCCAGACCATATCGCTGCATCAGGAGAATCGGAGGGTTCGACCTGAGATCCCAAAGCAGGTAATCGCGTTAGTTCGAAGGATCAAGTCCCCACAAGGCAGGCAATCAGAAAAGACAGGAACACCCCAACTCTGAATCTTACGTGCCCTGCTGCTCATCCAGAGCACTGTCTGGCACGTACTCGGCCAACTGGCCTAGCTCGCAGTTGAAATAAGCGCACAAGCGCGACAGGACATCGGCTGTCGGGTTCACGTCGCGGCGGTTGTTCGCTATGGCGGACACCGTACGCCGGTTGACCCCTGCCTGCTCCGACACCTCTGCAAGCGTTACGAGTCGTCCTTCCCGAAACTGCTTGTCTGCAATCAGTTCCGTCAGCCGGTAACGAAGCATCGACGACACCTTGGAAGCGTTGACATTTCTCTAAATGCGTATTATGGTTGCTGTAAGTTACTTATAAATAGCGTATAGCACTTATTGTTGCTCTGTTAGATCTTACCAAGGCTACACCCATCTCACGATCTCGAAACTGGACCATCTTGCATCGCGGCATCGGTTTGGCTTGGGCGACAGAGCGTTCCTCATCAATCGACCTAGTGGAGCATTGTAATGAATAAGGCATCGATCAGGACCGAATCCGGACAATCCGTGAGTTTTGTCTATTTCCTTCTGGACCGCAGCACTGGCCTCGCAAAGATCGGTCACAGCAGCAATCCGGCCAGCCGCATCTCCGCGCTGGCGAGCCGGCATCGCGGTATCGATCTCAAACGGTCGGCAATGGTGGAGACGGATACTCGCGCTTTGGAGTACGTCCTGCGCGCCGTCTTCAGCAAGTCGCGCCGGCGCGTTGATGGCTACGTCGACGGCTACACGGAATGGTTCGACGCCAGCATCTTCGATGAAGCCCTGAGTTTTACGGCACATGTCGGCAGCGTGCGGGGCAAGGACTACCCGGTTACACGGGATCTGACCGAAGTAGTGGAAACGCATCGGCGTGAAGCCGGGGCAAAGTGGGTGGGCGGCGCAATGGAGCGCATGCCAGCGCAGCGCCCGTCGGCTGAGGCGTTTTTGGCGCTGTTGGCGGAGGTTGCTGCGGAACGTGCCGAGGACTGCCTGGAAATCCTTGCTGAGCAGCACATCGACGGTTTGGTGACGGACGGCCACAACTGGGCGATCGAGCGCTCGGTCGAACGTCACATCGAGCCTGAACTCTGGACGCAGGAACGCTTCAGCCCTGCCCGCTGGTCGTCGAGGCTGATGACCGCCGCCACGGTCGTGGTATCCGGCAGCGAGGACTACGGGCGCTCTTTCAGCGCGCTGACCGGGGTCACGCTCGACCGCGGTCGCGACACTGCGCAAGAATTCATCCATCTCCCCAGCGACTGGCAGGAGCTCGCCGTCGGCGACACGGATCTGGCAAAGCGCAACTTCTTTGCTCCCTTGGCCGAGGTGCTCAGCGAGTTGCCGGTCCGGCAGGTTGCCGCGGAAACTGGACCATTCGCAGGTCGCTCCACGAATCGCGCCGTCGAGCAGTGATCATGAGCACCGCGACTTCCACGGACAAGCAGGATCAGGCGGCGCGTCCATCCGCAGCAGGCCGCTCAAAGCTGGCTGCACTGCGCGAAGGGGTCGCGGAACTGCGTACGCGGATTCTCGCTGCGCGTGCTGAACCGGCGCGCAGCGAGGCGTTCGGGTACGACAAGGGCAAGCTCGTAAGGCTGTTCGACCCGACGATTCGTCCCGCCAAGTCGCTCTCGACCGAGCGCGATGTGGGACGACGCCAGGAAGAGATCCTGACGGCCCTGCGCGAGAAGGGGCCGTTCCGGTTCATCGGCGCACAAGCGGGCCCCGATCTCGCGGAACGGCTGGGGTCGCTGCGCGTATCGCACCCCAATTTCCTGGAAGCTGTGGATCACCTTCTGCAGGAAGAGGCATTGGCCAGGCATCGAAACACTGGGATGTGCGGGATCAAGCTGTTGCTGCATGGCGCGCCGGGAGTCGGGAAAACGGATTTCTCGCTCCGCGTCGCCGACATCTTGCGCGTGAACTACGCCGTTGTGTCCATGAGCTCGGCGCAGGCCGGGGCGGCTTTGGCGGGCTCGGAGCAGTACTGGTCAAACAGTCAGCCCGGTGATGTATGGGAGGCGCTGGTCATGGGACGGGAGGACACTCCTGCCCAGGCGAACCCCCTGTTCCTGCTGGACGAGATCGACAAGGCCCGGGGACACGGCGGGGATCCGTTGGGCGCGCTTTTCCAGCTGCTCGAGGAAGGCTCGGCCCGCGTCTTCGCAGACAAGTCGGTTCCCTGGCTCCCAATCGACGCCTCTCACGTGAACTGGGTAGCAACTGCGAACTGTCTGGAGGAGGTGCATCCGGCAATTCTGTCGCGTTTCACGGTCATCGAGCCGACACCGCTCACCCAAGAGCAGCGCTATGGGATCGTACAGCGGCTGTACAGCGCGATGCTGGCTGAGTTCGATCTCGGCGGACGACTCGATCGGGTGCTGCACGACGACGATCTTGAGCGACTCGCGGGCGACAGTGTGCGCGAAGCGAAGCGTCGCCTGCGCGAGGCGATTGCACGCGCGCTGCTGCAAGGTTCCGGGCAGATCTGCATTCAGGACGCGCCACCGATGCAGCAGCGCGTACCGATCGGATTCATTGGTTGAAGGGAGCAGCAATGAACATGATTGAGCGCGAGCAGTGGCTGCGGCTGTTGCACAGCCGCTTGAGTGGCGACGATGCGCTGATCACTCGCATGAACGAGCAGATCAAGCTCCTCGATCGCGCAAACTACCCTCTCGAGTCAGAGCTCGAGGACGAGGGTGCGCCCCTCACGCCGGTCGAACGGCTTGTCGCGCTGGGGCAGTCCGAGGGCAAGGGCTTCGACCCGAATGTCTCGATCGCAGCCTTGCGCATCATGGAGCGCGCCTATGAGGCGGCCGCGATCGACCTGGGTGCCCGGCTGCTTGCCGACATGCTCATCGGCCAGGAGTCAGAACACAAGCTGCACAAGCGCTGGGGCGACTGGTTCGGTGCAGGTGCTTACTGGCAGCAACTCGTTCGCCGCGAGTGGCATGACATCGCCACCCGTGCTACCGCACTGATCAAGGAGTGGGCAGACAGCGAAGGCGCGAAGCAGATCGAAGGGGCCGATGCAGCGCTGACGAAACTGGTCGAAGGCATTCGGGAACTGCGGGTGGAGGATGTGATTCCCACAAGCTTGCTCGACGATGCCGAGTCCGAATGCAACCACTTCGATAACGATTGGTGAAGCCGGGCTTCGAGATCATGCAATTCTTCCACAGGACGCAACGGCGCCGAGGCATGGCACGCGTGCAAAGGCTTCTCGAACCGACATGCACCCTCTTTCTGGCCGTATGCAGACGCGTCCGGCATCCCATGCACCTGTGCAGCCCCAACGCGTTTGCACGCCAGCATCCCCTACCCTGCCGACGACGCAAGACCGACCGATTCCATTCTCGCTTCAGCATGCATTGAGGTCGTCGGCGGTAATGCATCCGCCGCAGGGTCGCATGCAATCACTTCCGCCTGCTCGTCACTGGCTGCACCGCTGAGCAAGTCCTGCTGCGCGCTCGGGCGAACGCATCGATTCAGCTTCCGGGATGCCGACTGCACTCGCTTGGCTATCTCGGCCGTGACCTCAAGGCCATCAAATCGCGCAACCCGTTCGAGAATGCGTAAGGCTTCCTCGAGCTGCGGGATCGCATTGGCGAGTTGACGCTTGCGCATGAAATCGATGATGCATTCGTGCTCAGCAGGCGTTGTGTTGCGATAAATCTCGAACGGAATGCGGTCCGGATCGGCATCACTTTCGCTCGTGGCAAACTCCGGCAAGGCAGAAGCGGAAAACCGTCCGATGCGCGCTCCCTTGGAGTGCCGCTTGCCATCAACGTTTTCACTTCCGGCATAGCGGGAAAGCTGCACCATTCCACCGTTAATTTCTATTCTCATTGCGTTCAATACTCCAAGTGCGAGTCATGCCAGGATTCTCGAACACATAAGGCGGGAATGTAAAGCTCTTGCAGAAATCGGGCAGTGCACTTCATTCATGACTTGTTTTCAATCCGAAGTCGGGCGGCACGCCTGACGACTGTTACTGCTGCTTTACTTATATTAGCCTGTCAAGGATATATCCTTGCACTTCGGCGGCGTTACAAAACAAAATGCAAGGATAGTAAAGTTGCAGTAACAGGGGCAGGTACTGGAACCCTGTTATAGGAACGTTACCTGCCCCCTTTTGAAAACAAGAAATCAACGCTCCCGCGCACGAGCAGAGGTGGTGTTGTTCATGCCCGGGAATCGGCGCGAGAGCAGTACAGGAAAGCCCTTGCAGCAGCGTTCCTCGATGCATCCTTGAACGCAAGAAATCGGCGCGCTCCGAGCGGTGCAGACAACGGATTGCCACACGTGGGGGCGATCAGTGTCCAGCTCGTGGGCCTTGCGTTGCCACGTGCGGACGCGAACTCAAAACCGGAGACGCACTAGGCAAATCAATGCGCTTCCACATCCGCCGCCCGCAGCAACAGCATCTTCTTCCGCCGCTCATAGTCCGGCATCACCCGCTCCATGCGCCGCCAGAAAGCGGGGGTATGGTGCGGCTCGTGCAGATGCACCAGTTCATGCACGACCACATACTCGGCAATCGGTCGTGGCAGCAGAATGGTCTTCCAGTGGAAGTACACCCGGTTGCCCTTGCCGCACGAACCCCAGCGGTAGCCAAGATCCTGCACGCGCACGTCAGCCGGGGCCACTTCCATGCGCTGGGCGTGTTCGCGCACCTTGTCGGCGAGCCACACGCGGCCGCGCTCCGAATACCAGCGGATGAAGGTTTCACGGGCGCGGGGCAGCGCGTCCTTGCGCAGGCAGAAGTAGCCCGCCACCAGCTTCAGGGCTTCGTCCTGGGTGTCCACAATCTTCAGCCGGTAGCTGCGCCCGAGATACAGGAAGCCCTCGCCGTTGATGAATTCCTTGCGCGCAATCGTGCGCTCCAGCTCCGCCTTCTCTGCAAGTTTCTTGTAGATCCAGAACTGTTTCTCGCGCACGAAACCGGTCAGCCGTGATGCGTCCGTGCCGGTCGGGGCGGTGACGATCAGGCTGCCGTCGCGGTCGACCGTGATCTGCAGGGTCTTGCGGCGGCTGCTGAAACGCACTGCAAGCAGCAGGTCATCCACTCGCAGTTCGTTCATACCCGCATCAGGCGTTCATGGTTGGCGCGGGCGAGTTCCATGAGCTTGTCCACCGTAGCCTCCGCCTTGGCCACCGGCATCAGCTTGCGGCTGAACAACTCTTCGAAGAGCCGACCATGCAGGCGCTCCTGGTCGGGCACGCGGGCGGGTTTCCAGAAACCGGGGATGCGCGCCTCGTCGAGAATGATCGCCACCATCTCGGCGGTGGCATCCATCAGCTTCACCCCCGTTGCCGAGTCGGGCGTGGCGTCCTTGCCCAGCGCCTCTTCGGTGAGCAGGCGCAAAAAGGGCAGGCAGTGCGCGGGCATCTCGGGCAGCGCTTCACCCGTGACCGCCTGATCGTCCTTGAGCTGCGCGATCAAGCCTTCCAGCGCCTCCTGCAACGCAGCCCACTGGCCGTCGAGTTGCTGCAGGATTTCTTCCAGACGCTCGGAGAGCTTGCCGTACTTCACCGGATCTTCGTCCAGGTGCTTGCGCACATGGGCGCGGATGGCGTGCTCCATTTCGGACGCTTTCGCCCGCTCGCCCACCTGACGGCCAACATGCGCATCGAACCCGGCATCCGTTAGTTCAATGGGCGGAATCTTCGGGTCGATGCCGAGCGAGATCACATAGTCGTCGATCAGCTTGCGTACCTTGGCGCCGACATCCTTGCCAAGCTCCGGCATGTCCTTGTAGCGGTTGCGGGCGAGCGCGTGGATGTAGGCAAGCTGCTTGGAGTCGTTGACGAACTCCAGCCCCTCCGGGCGCGGCAGCACTTCGTCCAGGCAGCGGGTGAATTCCTTGAGCTTGACCACGAACTCCGCCCGTACCCGCTCCTCTGCCAGCACGCGCAGCGCGTCTTCCACTTCGCTCAGGCTCTCCACCCCACGTGAGCGAAACACATCCACCACCCGCAGGTGCCGGTCGCGCAGCAACGGGATTTCGTCCTTCAGGCTTTGCAGCGCGCCTTCGATGTCCTCGTCGGCGTAGGCGGCCAGCGCTTCCTTCAGGTGATGGGCAACGCCGAAGTAATCGACCACGAAGCCGCGCCGCTTGCCGAAGCCGGTGCGGTTCACCCGCGCCACGGCCTGCAGCAGTTCGGCTTCGCGGATCGGGCGGTCGAGATACATCACCCCTTCGATGGGCGCATCGAAGCCGGTGAGCAACATGGATTTGACGATCAGAAAGGCGAGCGGGTCGCGCTTGGTCGGGTCTTCGTGCTGAAGCGGTTTCTTGAAGCGCTTGATGTGGGTCTCGGCCTCGGCCGCATCGCTCCACTTCGCCCACGCCGGGTCGTCGTTGTTGCCGCCGCTGATCACTACCGCAAACTCCAGGTCGGCTAGCTGCTCGCGGTAGCGCCACGCCTGCACCGCCGCCCGCACCCGTGGCGGGCGCTGCATCAGGGTGGCGTCGTCCATCGCCTTGTCGGCGGGCGATAGCTCTCGGGCCTCGGCCAGCAGGGCCAAGCGCGCGGCATTCAATGCCTCGAAGTACCGCACCGCCGCCCGGCGGCTATAGGCCACCACCTGCGCCTTGAAGCCGTTGGGCAAAATGTTCGCCACATAGTGGCGCAGCATGTCGGCGGCCTTTTCCTCGATCAGCTTGGGCGCCTCGAAGATCTGCCCCTTGGTGGCGTACTTCTTCTTGATCAGCTCCAGGTCGTCGGCACTGCGCTCGCGGAACAGGTCTTCGAACAGCTCGTCGAGGTTTGCGCCGTCCTTCACCGCGCCCTTGGCGGTGCGGCCTTCGTAGAGGATGGGCACGATGGCGCCGTCCTCTTCCGCCTCCTTCAGCGTGTAGCGGTCGATGTAGTCGCCAAAGATCTCGTGGGTGCGCTTCTTCTCGCCCATGATGATGGGCGTGCCGGTAAAGCCGATGCGCGCCGCATTGGGCAGGGCACGCAGCAGGTTGGCGTGCAGGTCGCCCGCCTGCGTGCGGTGCGCCTCGTCGATCATCACCAGAATGTCCGGACTGTCGTTCAGACGCTCGAAGGGTTGGCTGGCGCGGGGCGCCCGGAGCTGGGCGCTGGCCGGTTCTTCCGCGTCGTCATCCTCGGCCGTAGAGGCCGGCGCGAGGGCAGGAGCGTTGGGATCAGTCTCGCGGTACTTCTGGATGGTGCCGAACACCAGCCCCGGCCCGGGGCGGGCGACCAGCGCCTTGAGCTTGCCGGTGTTGCCGGCCACATGCACGGTCTCGCCGGTCAGGTCGGCGGTGGCGGAGAGCTGGCTCTGCAAGTCCTTGCGGTCGGTGATCACTACCACCTTGAAGCGGCGCAGCGCCGGGTCGGTGCGCAGTTTGCGCACCATGAACACCATGGTCAGGCTCTTGCCGCTGCCCTGGGTGTGCCAGATGATGCCGCCGCGACGGTCATACTCGCCGTCTTCTTCGCGCGTCTTGCCGCTCTTGAGACGGGCGATCGCCTGCGTGACCGCGCGGTATTGCTGGTAACGGCACACCAGCTTGATGGTCTGCCCGCCCGCGCTCATGAACAGCGTGTAGTGGCGCACGATGTCGAGCAGCCGCGCCGGCGCCAGCATCCCGGCCACCAGCCGCTGCTGCGACGACAGCGTCGCCACGCCCAGCGCGGCGGCCACCTCAGCTTCCGTTTGCGGGGCCAGTGTCTTCCAGTTCAGGTAATGGGCAAAGCCCGCACCAATGGTGCCCACCCGCGCATCGTCGAAATTGGTGGCGATCAGGAGCTGGTTGGTGTGGAACAGCGCCGGGGCGCCTTCGTGGGTCTCGACTTCGTAGTCTGCCACGCGCTGGTCGTGGTAGCGGCGCAGTTGGTCCACCGCGTCCTGCAAGCCCTCGGGCACGGTGCGGCCCTTGCACTCGATCACCACCAGCGGGATGCCATTGACGAACAGCACCAGGTCGGGGATCACGTGCTGCTTGGCGCTGTCGTGTCCCGGCGGACACTTGATCTTGAACTGGTTGATGACGGTGAAGCGGTTGTTCTCCGGCACCTCCCAGTCGATGAAGTGGATCGTCTGCCCTCGCCCGCCGTCCCAGTCCGCCAGCCCTTCCACCACGATGCCCTTCACCAGCAATGCCGCGGCGATCTGGTTGGCTTCCATCACTTTGGCCGCACCGATGCGGGTGATAGCGGACGCCGCCTGGTCGATACGCGCCGCATCCAGCCAGGGTGCACCGTCGCGCAGGTTGATTGCAGCCAGCCGTTCGCGCAGCAGCGGTTCCAGCACCACCTGGGTGAAGCGTTCGCGGTGGGTCACCGCCGGGTCGTCGAGCGAACCTTCGACGTAGGTCCACCCCAGCCCCTGCAGTTGCTCGATCAGCGGGCGTTCGACTTCGAGGTACTCGGGGCCGTGGGACATGGGTCAGCTCACCGTATCCGCCGCTGCGGCCGACTCAGGCAGCACCTTCTTGCCAATGGCCTTCTCGATAATGCCGAGCAACTGCCGCTTGCGCTGGGCATAGAAACCCTCGAAGTCGTTGGCGCGCAATGCTTCAGTGGGGATCTGATGCGTGCTCAGGATGCGGTCCATTTCGGCATCGTTCAGCTGCACCTGCTTGTGGTCTTGCAGCGCTTCAAGATACTTGGACGGCGCATCACCACCGATCATACGGTTGGCCTTGTATGAGATCGGCGTCTTGTTGATGATCGAGTCGTACAGACGTGGCGGGATGCCTTGCGCCTCGCACCATGTGCGCGGAAAGATGTGGTGAATATCCAGCTCGATGCCCTGATTGTCGAGTTCCTGGATGCCCGCCTTCCAGAAGAAATCCTCCGCGCCCTCGCGCAGAATCAGCACGTTCAGCCCCTTGTAGGCCGCACTCAGACGACTGCGCAGCGAATCCAGCCGGTCAGGGTCGAAGGACGCATCGGTCACGGTTCTGGGCAAGGCATCGTCTTCCTCGAACCAGTTCATCAGCTCTTCCAGGTCGAGCGCGATACGGGTTTCCACCGCGCCGCCGTAGAGTTCGCCGAGCACGCCGCACCAATACCAGCGCGAAAGCTTCTGGTAGATGCGCGGCTCCCGCCAGCGATTGCCGAGCAGGGTCAGCACCGCCGCCAGCGGCACAATCTGGGTGGCGTACGGCAGCTCGCGGCGGCTGTAGAGACATTCCTTGAGCAAGAAGCGCGAGGCTTCAACAAAGCCGGCTTCCACCTTGTCGACCCAGTCCTTGTAGGCCGACAGCGGCAGATCCAGCACCGACGCCCGCTTTGCGCTCACCGGTCGTACTTCCTTGCCGCGCTTGCCGTCCGCAATATCCAGCAGTTTGCGTTCGCGCGTGTGCAGCAGCGTAATGGCTTGCAGCAGGTCGGTGTTCTGCACGTCCTTGAGCAAGTCGTGCTGTTCGAACCGCGCCTTGCGTGAAGCTACCTTACGGATATCCGAGCCAAACCAGTCATCGCGCAGGTTGTAGCCATCGGCCGCGTAACTCGCGGTAATCAGCTCGAACACCGACAACTGCACGCCACCGGTATTGACCTTCTCGAACACCAGGCAGACCGCCTCTTTGGAGGTTTCCTTCTTCAGCTCGATCACTGGCAGGTGATAGGCCACAAACGCGCCCAGAATGCGCTTCTTGAACTCCAGAAACTCGGCCATCGCGCCGGGGTTGAACTGAAACAAATCCTGCAGCCACTGCGCGTCGTCCAGAATGGCGTCGCACGGAAAGTGCAATTGCTCACATTCCAGTTGCCGGGTCGAAAGATCCAGATCCACCTTGCGACCGAAGTCGCTGCGCTTCTGGCGGTTCTCATCCACCGCTACCACTGCCTCTTCCAGCCGGTCCTCGCCTTCCAGCGCCATGCGGATGTCGAAGTAGTAATGCAGCCTGATCGGCTTGCCTTTGGCCGTGCGGGTATCCACCGGCGTTTTCAGCGCAATGGCTTGGGTGAGACTGGTCAGCCGCTGCTGACCATCCAGAATCAGCTTCTCCGGCGGGCTCTTGACCGCATGCGCATCGATGCCCTCCACCGTCCGCGTCTCGAAGCGCACGTCACCGCCGGTTTCCATCAGCATCACCGCCCCCACCGGAAACGAGCGCGCAATACTCACCAGCAGGCTGCGCACATGGTCGTCATCCCACACCCAACCGCGCTGAAAATCCGGCAACTGGATCTTGCCGACGAGGATGTCCTTCAGCAGGTCTTGCAGCGAGATCTTGGTGCTGTCGAAACTGGTCATGCGGGCGTCCTATTGAGTGCGAATTCAAGCGGTGGCGGCGGTTTCCTGCGGGTCGAGCAGCGGGGTGACGCGGACGCGTCCGGTGAGGAGGTCGTCCATGAGGCCGTTCTTTTCTTGGATCAACTTGATCCAGTGGATGCGTTCCTTCCCGACCCGGCTAGACATGCTAAACAGCAATTCGGCGGCAATTGATTGCTCGGCAACCGGAGGTATTTTGACCGGCAGCTTGACTAGCTCTGCCCGTTGCAAACCCGTCGCCGTGGTACCCGTTGATCCAGGGCAACCGCACTTATTTAGCATGGCGCACTCACGATAATGCCACCGTCGT
>JAHDXY010000138.1:0-8227 GCA_023384005.1 Burkholderiaceae bacterium
CGAAGGGGTGTGCGGCTCCGACGCGATGAACATCAACGGCAAGAACGGCCTGGCGTGCATCACCAATCTTCGCGAGCTCTCGGAGCCGATCGTGCTCAGGCCGTTGCCGGGGTTGCCGGTGATCCGCGACCTGATCGTCGACATGACGCAGTTCTTCGAACAGTACAATTCGATCCGGCCGTACCTGATCAACGACACGCCCCCCCCGGAGAAGGAGCGGCTTCAAAGCCCCGAGGAGCGCGAGGAACTCGACGGCCTGTACGAGTGCATCCTGTGTGCGTCGTGTTCTACCGCTTGCCCGTCCTTCTGGTGGAACCCTGACAAGTTCGTCGGCCCGGCCGGTCTTCTGCAGGCGTATCGCTTCCTCGCCGACAGTCGCGACCTGGCCACGAGCGAGCGCCTCGACAACCTGGAGGACCCCTACCGCCTGTTCCGTTGCCACTCGATCATGAACTGCGTCGACGTGTGTCCGAAGGGACTCAATCCGACGCTGGCGATCGGAAAGATCAAGGAACTGATGGTGCGGCGGGCGGTCTGATCGGGCGCACGATCGATGCCCGGCGCGCAGGCCACTTCACTACCGCACGCCGCACGGCTGCGTCGCCTGCGCTGGCGCGCGAGGCGCGGCCTGCTCGAGAACGATCTCGTGCTGGAGCGCTTCTTCGCGGCGCATGAGAGCAGGCTTGGCGAGGACGAAATCGCCGGGCTCGACATTCTTCTCGACCTCGACGACAACGAGCTTCTCGAGCTCATCCTCGGGCGTCGCGAGCCCGACGGTCCGGCCGCTGGCGAACTGGCGCGCCGGGTGCTCGGGTTGTTGCGCGGGGTTTGAGATCGGCATCAACCCTCGAAAACGAAAAGGCACACGACCATGAGCACCGAGAAGAAGGCGACACTGACATTCACCGACGGCACCGCTGCGGTTGAGTTCCCGATCTACGGGGGGACGATCGGCCCGGATGTCCTGGACATCCGCAAGCTCTACGGCGCCAGCGGCAAGTTCACCTTCGACCCCGGGTTCATGTCGACCGCGGCCTGCGAGTCGCGGATCACCTACATCGACGGCGACAAGGGTGAGTTGCTCTACCGCGGTTATCCGATCGAACAGGTCGCGGTGCACTGCGACTTTCTCGACACCTGCTATTTGCTGTTGAACGGCGAGCTGCCGACCGAGGAGCAAAGCCAGGACTTCGACGGCCGTGTGCTTCGCCACACGATGGTGCAGGAGCAGATGTCGCGGTTCTTCCTCGGCTTCAGGCGCGACTCGCACCCGATGGCGCTGCTGGTCGCCTGCGTGGGCGCGCTGGCCGCGTTCTACCACGATTCGCTCGACATCCAGAACCCGGAGCACCGCTTCGTCTCGGCGATTCGCCTGCTCGCGAAGATGCCCACGCTCGTCTCGATGGCCTACAAGTACTCGATCGGCCAGCCGTTCATCTACCCGAAGAACAGCCTGTCGTACACGGCGAACTTCATGCGCATGATGTTCGGCACGCCGTGCGAGGAGTATGCCGTCAACGACGTACTGACGCGCGCGCTCGACCGCATCCTGATCCTGCACGCCGATCACGAGCAGAACGCTTCGACTTCCACGGTGAGACTCGCCGGTTCGTCGGGGGCGAATCCCTTTGCCTGCATCGCCGCCGGGATCGCTACCCTTTGGGGGCCCGCGCACGGCGGCGCGAACGAAGCCTGCCTCGTGATGCTCGACGACATCCAGCGTCAGGGGGGAATCGAGAAGATCGGCGAGTACGTCGGCAAGTTCAAGGACAAGAACTCGGGCGTGAAGCTGATGGGCTTCGGTCACCGCGTCTACAAGAATTACGATCCGCGCGCCAAGCTGATGCGCGAGACTTGCCACGAAGTGCTCGCCGAACTGGGGCTGGAGAACGATCCGCTATTCGCGCTGGCGATGAAACTCGAGCAAATCGCGCTGGAGGATGACTACTTCGTGAAACGAAAGCTCTACCCGAACGTCGACTTCTACTCTGGAATCGTGCAAAAGGCCCTGGGCTTTCCGACCTCGATGTTCACCTGCATCTTCGCGCTCGCGCGCACCGTGGGCTGGATCGCGCAGTGGAACGAGATGATCGGCGAACCGGACCAGAAGATCGGCCGGCCGCGACAGCTCTACACCGGACCGGTTCGCCGCGACATACCGCAGCAGTTCCGGCGCGACTGAACGGCGCGCGCCGCTCAGCGCAGCGAGGCGTTGATTCGCTCGAGCACCGCCTGACCCGGACACAGCTCGGCGTCGCCCAGGCGATTGAGCGGTGTGGCGACGGTGTTCAGGTGCTGGTGCAGGTCGTGCGCACCGGCTTCGACGAACAGCAGCCCGGTGACCACCTCGCCGCGCGCCTGGTGGGCCTGCACCTGATTGACCGCCGCGATCCGGTCGGTCGGGTCGTAGCCGGCCTGCAGCCTGCGCAAGCGCAACGTCGTCCCGTCGGGTTGCGGCACTTCGATGGGCGGTTCGTCGGGCGGTTCGCCGGGATCGGCGTGCAGCCGATGCAGGAACTCGACCCGATTCATCGTCGCGTTGTGGGCGCGCACGTATTCGTAGCTCTTCGTGCTGCCGGCGTGATTGTTGAAGGCCACGCAGGGGCTGACCACGTCGATGAACGCCGCGCCGGGGTGGCGCAGCGCGGCCTTGATCAGCGGCACCAGCTGATCCTTGTCGCCGGAGAACCCGCGTGCGACGAACGACGCGCCGAGTTGCAGCGCAAGCGAGACCAGGTCGATCGCGGCGTCGGAGTTGACGACCCCGCGCTTGGACTGCGAACCCTGGTCGGCCGTGGCGGAGAACTGCCCCTTCGTGAGGCCGTACACGCCGTTGTTCTCGACGATGTACGTCATGTTCACGCCGCGACGCAATACGTGCGCGAACTGGCCCAGCCCGATCGAGGCGGAATCGCCGTCGCCGGACACGCCGAGGTAGATCAGATCGCGGTTCGCGAGGTTCGCGCCGGTCAGCACGGAGGGCATTCGCCCGTGCACCGAGTTGAATCCGTGCGACCCGCCGAGGAAGTAATCCGGGGTCTTGGACGAACACCCGATTCCGGAGAGTTTCGCGACGCGATGCGGTTCGATCTCGAGTTCCCAGCAGGCCTGGATGATCGCGGCCGATATCGAGTCGTGCCCGCAACCGGCGCACAAGGTCGAGATCTTCCCCTCGTAGTCGCGACGGGTGTAACCCAGCCGGTTCGTGGGCAGCGTCGGGTGGCGCAGCCTTGGCTTTGCGATGAACGTCATCGTCGGTTCCTCAGGCGGCGCGGCCGCGTTTGAGCGGCGCGACGTTTGCGTCGCGAATCCGCTGGCCGACCTGCTCGACGATGAAGCGCGCCGTGATCGGCGTCCCGTCGTAGTGCAGCACCGGCAGCAGTTTCGCAGGCGAGGCGTCGAGCTCGTTGACCAGCATCGTTCGCATCTGCGCGTCGCGATTCTGCTCGACGACGAACACGACCTCGTGCTCGTCGATGAAGCGCGACACGGCCTTGGAGAAGGGGAACGCCCGCAGGCGCAGCGTGTCCAGCTGCAGGTCTTGAGTCCGCAGCGCCTCGAAGGCCTCGTTCATCGCCGCGGCGGTCGAGCCGAAGTAGATCGCGCCGAAACGCGTGCGCGCCGCGCCGCGCCGCTCGATCGGCGCGGGAACCAGTCCCGCCGCCGTCTCGAACTTGCGCAGCAGGCGCTGGACGTTGTCGACGTAGTCGGCGCCAGCCTCGGAGTAACGCGCGTATCGATCCCTGGTCGTGCCGCGCGTGAAGTAGGCTCCGCGCGACGGGTGCGTGCCGGGGTAGGTCCGGTAGGCGATTCCGTCGCCGTCGACGTCGAGATAACGGCCGAACTCGCGACCCGATTCGAGCGCGTGCGCGTCCATCACCTTGCCGCGATCGTAGCGCCTGCCCGCTTCCCACGAGAACGGAGCGCACAAGCGCTGATTCATGCCGATGTCGAGGTCGGTCATCACGAATACCGGCGTCTGCAGCCGGTCGGCGAGGTCGAGCGCCTGGGCCGAGAACTCGAAACACTCGTGGGGATCGTCCGGAAACAGCAGGACGTGCTTGGTGTCGCCGTGCGAGGCGTAGGCGCAAGCGAGCAGGTCTGCCTGCTGGGTGCGCGTGGGCATGCCGGTCGACGGTCCGCCGCGCTGGACATTGATGATGGTGACCGGGATCTCGGCGAAGTACGCGAGTCCGATGAACTCGGTCATCAGCGACACGCCGGGGCCGGAAGTGGCGGTGAACGCGCGCGCTCCGTTCCAGCCCGCGCCGACGATCATTCCGATCGCGGACAACTCGTCCTCGGCCTGCACGATCGCGAAGCGGTTGGCTCCCGTTGCGCGATCGCCGCGCAGCTTCGTGCAGTACTTCTGGAACGCCTCGGCGACAGAAGTCGACGGCGTGATCGGGTACCACGCGCACACCGTCGCGCCGCCGTAGACACAACCGAGCGCCGCGGCCGAATTGCCGTCGACGAAGATCCGGTCTCCCACCTTCGAGGCGCGCTCGATCTTCAGGCCGACCGGGTCGTCGAGGTGTTCGCTGGCGTGGTGGAATCCTTTGCGAAACGCATCGAGGTTGGGAGTGAGGAGCTTTTCCTTTCCGCGATACTGCTCGCCGAGCAGCTCGGGAATCAGTTCCGGGTCGATTCCAAGCAACGCGGCGAGCGCGCCAACGTACATGATGTTCTTCATCAGCTGGCGTTCGCGGGGGTCGCCAAACGCAGCGTTGCACAACTCGGTGAGGGGAACGCCGACGACGTTCACGTCGGTGCGAAAGGCGCTCGGGGGCAGCGCCTTGGAGCTGTCGTAGAACAGGTACCCGCCGGGCTCGATTTCAGCGAGGTCGCTATCCCAGGTCTGCGGGTTCATCGCAACCATCAGGTCGACGCCGCCACGGCGCCCGAGGTAGCCCTTGTCGGTGACACGTACTTCGTACCAGGTGGGAAGGCCCTGGATGTTCGAGGGAAAGATGTTGCGCGGGCTGACCGGCACACCCATGCGCAGAACACTCTTGGCGAACAGCTCGTTGGCCGATGCCGACCCCGACCCGTTCACGTTGGCGAACTTGACGACGAAGTCGTTGACCGATTCGATCCGTTGCTGCGGCATCATCATCAGGCAGCCCTCCGCTGCGTGCTCCGGCAGCCCGAACCGGCCTGCGTGATGTCCAGGCGAAAGCGCTGCATGTCCCACGCCCCCGTGGGGCATCGCTCGGCGCACAGCCCGCAGTGCAGGCAGACGTCTTCGTCCTTGACCAGGACGCGGCCTGTCCTGAGCGACGTCGACACGTACAGCGCCTGCGACTGGTTCAGCGCGGGCGCGCGCAGTCGCGCCCGCAGCGCGGTCTCGTCCGCGTTGGGTACGAAGCTGATGCAATCGGTCGGGCAGACGTCCGCGCAGGCGTCGCATTCGATGCACTGCGCGGCCGCGAAGACCGTCTGCACGTCGCAGTTCAGGCAGCGCTGCGCCTCCTTGAACGCGGTGATCGGGTCGAAACCGAGTTCCACTTCGACGCGGATGCTGTTGAGCGCCTGATTGACGTCGCGCCAGGGCACCTTGTGGCGCGGCTCGGGCGCGACCGCGTTGTCGTAGCTCCACTCGTGGATCCCCATCTTCTGCGAGACGAGGGTGACGCCGGGCGCGGGACGTTCGCGGATGTCCTCGCCATTGAGGAACTTGTCGATCGACACGGCGGCGTCGTGGCCCTGCGCGACGGCCCAGATGATGTTTCTCGGGCCGAGCGCGGCGTCGCCGCCGAAGAACACCTTGGGGACCGTGGACTGCAGCGTGACGCGGTCGAGCACCGGCATTCCCCAGCGGTCGAACTCGATACCACTGTCGGGTTCGATCCAGGGAAACGCGTTCTGCTGGCCCACCGCGATCAGCACCTCGTCGCACTCGAGCTCGATCTCGGGCTCCGCGGTGGGAACCAGCTCACGCCGCCCCTGGTCGTCGTAGACTGCTCTGACCTTCTCGAAGCGCATCGCGCGCAGCCGGCCATCGGTGTGCACGAACGCCTTGGGCACCATGAAGTCGAGGATCGGGATGCCTTCGTGAAGCGCGTCCTCCTTCTCCCACGGGGAGGCCTTCATCTCGTCGAATCCGGAGCGTACGACGACCTTGACGTCGTATCCGCCGAGCCTGCGTGCGGTGCGGCAGCAGTCCATCGCGGTGTTTCCCCCGCCGAGCACGATCACGCGTCGGCCGATTCGCTCGGTGTGGCCGAACGACACCGACGACAGCCAGTCGATGCCGACGTGGATCGCCGCCGCCGCCTCGCTGCGGCCAGGAATATCGAGGTCGCGCCCGCGCGGCGCGCCTGTGCCGACGAACACCGCGTCGAAGTTCTCCGCGAGCAGCGAACCGAGCGAGTCGACTCTCTCGCCGGCGCGAAACGTCACGCCGAGGCCGAGCACGTAGCCGGTCTCCTCGTCGATCACCTCCTCGGGAAGGCGAAAGCGCGGGATCTGGGTCCGGATCATTCCGCCGGCGCGTTTGTCCTGGTCGAAGATCGTGACGCTATAGCCTAGCGGTGCGAGGTCGCGCGCGACGGTCAGCGATGACGGACCGGCGCCCACGCATGCCACGCGCAGTCCGTTGGGACGCGTCGACGGCCTCGGCAGCCGGTCGCGGATGTCGTCCTTCAGGTCGGCCGCCACCCGCTTGAGTCGACAGATCGCGACCGGTTCCGGCTGCGCCGCCTGTTTCTCTTCCACGCGCCCGCGACGGCATGCGGGCTCGCAGGGGCGGTCGCAGGTCCTCCCGAGGATGCCGGGGAAGACATTCGACTTCCAGTTGACGAGGTAGGCGTCCGAGTAACGCCCCGCAGCGATCAGGCGGATGTACTCCGGGACGGGGGTATGGGCCGGGCAGGCCCACTGGCAATCGACGACTTTGTGGAAGTAATCGGGGTCGCGAACGTCTGTGGGCTGCAACGGGCCTCCTTGGGCCTCCCGCCACGTCCGGGCGGGTCGGCTTCACACTGCAACGGACTCGGCGCAGTCTAGCGCGCAGATGCGCGCGCGCATAGGCATTCGGGCCGCAAGTCGGCCTCGAGCCGACGAACTGTGCCAATCGCGTCACGCTTTTCGTCGAATCGGGGCTCGGGGGTTGGATGATATGCTCGGAGCCGACGCCAACCGTGCCTATGCCCGATCCGCACTGACCACCATCGATCGTTCCACCCGAGCTCAGCCCGGCGCAGACCGTCGGGCGGCCGTCGGAGCCAATGGCCGCTCCGAGCATCTTTGACGAGAAACTCGTTGTGAAAGGTGAAATGCCATGCTGAAAGCCTTCCAGTCGAACTCCTACCTGTTCGGCGGCAACGCCCCCTATGTGGAGGAGCTCTACGAGAGCTACCTCAACAACCCCGGCTCGGTGCCCGAGAACTGGCGGCAGTACTTCGACAACCTCCAGGTCGTCCCGGCCTCGGACGGAAACCCGCAGACGCGCGACGTCGCGCACGCTCCGATCGTGCAGTCCTTTGCCGACCGCGCGAAACAGGGAACGCTGCGGCCGAGGGTGATGGGCGGCGACGCGGCCACTGCGCGCAAGCAGGTGTTCGTGCAGAGTCTGGTGTCGGCGTATCGCTTTCTCGGCACGCGCTGGGCCGACCTCGATCCGCTCAAACGCGTCGAGCGCCCGACCATTCCGGAACTCGACCCGGCGTTCTACGATTTCACCGAGGCCGACCAGGACAACATCTTCTCGGTCGCCAACGCGTATTTCGGTTTCGAGCAGGCGCCGCTGCGTGAAATCATGCGTGCGCTGCGCGAGACCTACTGCGGAACGATCGGCGCCGAGTTCATGTACATCGGCGATCCGGCCCAGAAGCGCTGGATGCAGGAGCGCCTGGAGAGCTGTCGGTCGCGGCCGAACTTCACCGCCGAGCAACGCAGGCACATCCTCGAGCGCGTCAGCGCGGCCGAGGGTCTGGAGAAGTACCTTCATACCCGGTACGTCGGGCAGAAGCGCTTCTCTCTCGAGGGCGGAGAGAGTTTCATCGCGGCGATGGACGAGCTGATCCAGCGTGCCGGCACGCAGGGCGTACAGGAAATCGTCATCGGGATGGCCCACCGGGGCCGGCTCAACGTACTCGTCAACACTCTGGGAAAGATGCCCAGGGAGCTGTTCGCCGAGTTCGAGGGCCAGCACGCCGACGACCTGCCTTCGGGCGACGTCAAGTACCACCAGGGCTTTTCCAGCGACATCTCGACCGCCGGCGGG
>JAHDXY010000138.1:8237-10935 GCA_023384005.1 Burkholderiaceae bacterium
ATCTCGGTGCACATCTCGCTGGCGTTCAATCCCTCACACCTGGAGATCGTCGGCCCGGTGGTCGAGGGGTCGTGTCGCGCGCGCATGGATCGCCGCGGCGACGACAACGGCAGCGAGGTCCTGCCGGTGCTGGTGCACGGTGACGCCTCGTTCGCCGGGCAGGGCGTCATCATGGAGACGCTGAATCTGGCCCAGACGCGTGGCTACGGCACCTTCGGCACCGTGCACCTCGTGATCAACAACCAGATCGGCTTCACGACCTCGGACCCGCGCGACGCGCGTTCGACGATCTACTGTTCGGACGTCGTGAAGATGATCGAGGCGCCGGTGCTGCACGTGAACGGCGACGATCCGGAGGCGGTGGTGCTCGCGACGCAGATCGCGCTCGATTTCCGCCAAACCTTCAGGAAAGACGTCGTCGTCGACATCGTGTGCTTTCGCAAGCTCGGACACAACGAGCAGGACACGCCCGCGCTGACGCAACCGCTGATGTACAAGAAGATCGCAAAGCACCCGGGCACGCGCAAGCTGTACGCGGACAGACTGGTCACGCACGGAGTGATCACGCCCGAGCATGGCGACGATTTGCTCAAGGCGTTCCGTGCCGCGATGGACGAAGGCAAGCATTCGGTCGATCCGGTGCTGTCGAACTTCAAGAGCAAGTTCGCGGTCGACTGGATGCCCTTCCTCAACCGCCGCTGGACCGACGCTGCCGACACCGCGGTTCCCAAAGCCGAGATCAGGCGTCTCGCGGATCGCATCACGACCATACCGGGTACGCTCAAACTGCACCCGCTGGTGGAAAAGGTGATCGCCGATCGTCGCGCGATGGGTGCCGGCGAGTTGCCGCTCGACTGGGGCATGGGCGAGCACCTGGCCTTCGCCACGCTGCTGTCTTCGGGCTACGCGGTGCGCCTCTCCGGGCAGGACTCCGGGCGCGGCACGTTCATGCACAGGCATTCGGTGCTGCACGACCAGAACCGCGAGAAATGGGACCACGGAACCTACGTCCCGTTGCAGAACGTTTCGGACAAGCAGGGCACGTTCACCGTGATCGATTCGGTTCTCTCCGAAGAAGCGGTGCTCGCGTTCGAGTACGGATACGCGACCGCCGAGCCGAACACGATGGTGATCTGGGAGGCGCAGTTCGGCGACTTCGTCAACGGCGCGCAGGTCGTCATCGACCAGTTCATCAGCTCGGGCGAGACGAAGTGGGGCCGGGTGTCGGGGCTCACGATGATGCTGCCGCACGGCTACGAGGGGCAGGGACCCGAGCACTCGTCGGCCCGGCTCGAGCGGTTTCTGCAGCTGTGCGCCGAGCACAACATGCAGGTCTGCCAGCCGACGACGCCGGCGCAGATATTCCACCTGCTGCGGCGGCAGATGATCCGGATGTTTCGCAAGCCGCTCGTGATCATGACGCCGAAGTCGCTGCTTCGAAACAAGGAGGCGGTCTCTCCGCTGGAGGATCTGGCCAGGGGCGCGTTCCAGACGGTGATCGGCGAGGTCGACGCCAAGGTCGACCCCAAGAAGGTCAAGCGGGTGGTCGTCTGTACCGGAAAGGTCTACTACGATCTGGCGCTCGCGCGGCGCGAGCGCGCGCTCGACGACGTTGCGCTGTTGCGCATCGAGCAGATCTATCCGTTCGCGCACAAGTCCTATGAGGCCGAGATCCGGAAGTTTTCGAACGCGAC
The DNA here is from genome assembly GCA_023384005.1 of Burkholderiaceae bacterium. Classification (GTDB taxonomy): domain Bacteria; phylum Pseudomonadota; class Gammaproteobacteria; order Burkholderiales; family Burkholderiaceae_E; genus Quisquiliibacterium. The sequence goes on from JAHDXY010000138.1 coordinate 9,932, forward strand.
GCAGGTCGTGTGGTGCCAGGACGAGCCGCAGAACCAGGGTGCCTGGTTCTACATGGAGCACCACATGCGCAAGGCGCTGCTCGAGGGGCAGGCGCTGTCGTATGCGGGAAGAGCCCCTTCGGCCTCGTCCGCGGTCGGTTACTACGACAAGCACTACGCGCAGCAGAAGGCTTTGCTCGCGGCCGCACTCGGGGAATCGCGTACCAGGGCGAAGAAGGCCTGAGCACAAACGCCTCGGGTGACACGAAGGAAGTTCGGAGCGAAAAATGGCATTGATCGAAGTGAAGGTTCCCCAGCTGTCGGAGTCGGTGGCCGAGGCAACCCTTCTCCAGTGGCACAGGAAGGAGGGCGAGGCGGTCGCTCGCGACGAGAACCTGATCGACATCGAGACCGACAAGGTCGTGCTCGAACTCCCGGCGCCCGACGCGGGCGTGCTGGTGAAGGTGGTCAAGGGCGACGGCTCGACGGTGGTCGCGGGAGAGGTCATCGCGACGATCGACACCGACGCCGCGGCCGGTGCAACGCGCGCGAAGAGCGCACCAGCGCAGGCTGCACCGGCGCCGGCACCCGCGCCAGCGCCTGCGCGCGCGGCGGCGGCGCCCGCCGCGCCGGAACGGGCGTCGGCCGTGGCGTCGCCATCGGGTGCGCAGGCGCACTTCGCCGCGCCCGAGCAGCACGCGCCGGGGTCGCGGGCGGCGCCGGCCCCGGAACGCGCCGGAATGAAGGGCGACATGGCGATGCCGGCGGCGGCCAAACTGATGGCCGAACACGATCTAGGCCCTGGCGACGTCATCGGGTCCGGTCGCGACGGCCGGATCACCAAGGCCGACGTGCAGGCGGTTGTCGAAGGGCAGGTGCGCGCGGTGCAGACTGCCCCGGGCACCGCCGGCACCCCCGGCACCCCGGGCACCCCGGGCACCCCGGGCACCCCGGGCACCCCGGGCACCCAGGGCACCCAGGGCACCCAGGGCACCCAGGGCACCCAGGGCACCCAGGGCACCCAG
>JAHDXY010000139.1 GCA_023384005.1 Burkholderiaceae bacterium
CGCTGCGGCTCTCGCCCGCGCAACAGGTGGCGGTCGACGCTCTGTGCGCGGCAGATCGCTTCGTCGTGCATCTGTTGCACGGAGTCACCGGCAGCGGCAAGACCGAGGTCTACCTGCGCTGGCTGGCGCAGGTGCTCGCGAGAACGCGCGACGCGCAGGTCCTACTGCTCGTGCCGGAGATCGCGCTGACGCCGCAGCTCGTCGCCCAGGTGTCCGCGCGTCTTCCGGACGAATCGATCGCGCTGCTGCACAGCGAGCTTCCCGACGGCGAGCGCGCCGCGCACTGGCTCGCCGCGGCGCAGGGCCGGGCGAGGGTCGTGGTCGGCACCAGGCTGAGCGTGCTCACTCCGCTGCCGCGGCTCGCCGCGGTCGTGGTCGACGAGGAGCACGATCCTTCCTACAAGCAGCACGAGGGCGTGCGCTACAGCGCGCGCGACCTCGCGATCGCGCTCGCCTCGCAGCGCGGCGTGCCGATCGTGCTCGGCTCGGCGACGCCCTCGCTCGAGACCTGGTTCGCGGCACGGCGCGGTCGCTACCGCCTGCTCGCGCTTCCGGAACGCGCCGGCGAGGGCCGGGTGCCCGTGCTGCGCATCGTCGACCCGCGGCGCAAGACGCTCAGCCAGGGACTCGCGCCCGAGAGCGTCGCGGCGATCGCAGCGGTGCTGGCGCGCGGCGAGCAGTCGCTGGTGTTCCTCAACCGTCGCGGCTACGCGCCGGTACTGAGCTGCGAGGCCTGCGGCTGGCTCAGCGCGTGCGAGAACTGCTCGGCGTTTCGCGTCCTGCATCGGGCCTCGGGCGCCGACGCCGCGCGCAAGCCGTCTCGCTACCGCCTGCTGTGCCACCACTGCAGCGCAGACGCGGCCGTTCCGCGCGCCTGCCCCGGATGCGGCAACGTCGACCTCGCCCCGTTGGGCAGAGGGACGCAACGCCTCGAGGAAGGACTCGCCGAGCTCTTCCCGGCGGCGCGAATCGGCCGCGTCGACCGCGACGTGGCGCGCCGGCGCCACGCGGTGCGCGAGGCGATCGACGCGGCACACGCCGGCGAGCTCGACCTGCTGGTCGGCACGCAGATGATCGCCAAGGGTCACGATTTCCAGCGCCTCGCGCTGGTCGTGGTGGTCGACGTCGACTCGGGGCTGTACAGCGCCGATTTCCGCGCGCCGGAGCGCCTGTTCGCGCTCCTGATGCAGGTCGCCGGGCGCGCGGGACGCAGCGGCCTGCACAGCGAGGTCATCGTGCAGACGCGCTTTCCCGATCATCCGATGTTCGCCGCGCTGGCGCGCCACGACTTCGATCGGCAGGCCGACATGATGCTGGCCGAGCGCCGCGACGCGCGCCTGCCGCCATTTCGCCACCAGGCGCTGCTGCGCGCGGAGGGCAAGACGCTGGACAAGGCGGTGGCCTTCCTGGGCTCGGCACGCGAGCATGCGGCAGCGCTGATCGCTGCCGATCAGTCGCTGGACGCGGTGCAGCTCTTCGATCCGGTGCCGGCGCTGATGTCGCGCGTCGCGGGGCGCGAGCGTGCGCAACTGCTGATCGAGTCGGACTCGCGACCGGCGCTGCACGCGCTGCTCGACGCCTGGCTCGCGGAGCTGGCCGCGCGGCGCTCGCCGGTGCGCTGGCAACTCGACGTCGATCCGCTCGAGATCTGAGGCGGATCCCGAGATGCCATCCGCCCCGACGGCGAACCGAGGCAGCGCGCACGGCACCGCCCATGGCGCGACGCTCAACGAGGCGCAACGCGAAGCGATCCGCTACCTCGACGGCCCGTGCATGGTCATCGCCGGTGCGGGAAGCGGCAAGACGAGGGTCATCACCCACAAGATCGCCCACCTCGTGAACGCCGGCATGCGCGGCTCGGCGATCGCCGCGATCACCTTCACCAACAAGGCGGCGACCGAGATGGCCGAGCGCCTCGCGTCGCTGGTCCGCCTGCCCGAAGGCGAGCGCCCGCTGGTGAGCACCTTTCACTCGCTCGGCGTACAGATCCTGCGGCGCGACTGCAAGCGCCTGGGGCTGAAGCCGTCGTTCTCGATCCTCGACGCCGACGACGCGCTCGCGATCCTGCAGCAGGCGATCGCCACCACCGACCGCAAGCTGTTGCGCGCCGCGCAGACGCGGATCTCGCTGTGGAAGAACGCGATGCTCGGGCCAGACGAGGCCGCGGCGGCCGCGCGTGACGCCGACGAGCATCGCGTCGCGCGCGCGTTTCGCGACTACGCAGCGACGCTCGCGGCGTACCAGGCAGTGGACTTCGACGACCTGATCGGCCTGCCGGTGAAGCTCCTCGAGAGCGAGCCCGAGGTCGCGCAGGCCTGGCGCGAGCGGCTGCGCTACCTGCTGGTCGACGAGTACCAGGACACCAACGCCTGCCAGTATCAACTGCTTCGCCTGCTCGCCGGCCCGCGCAACGCGTTCACCGCGGTCGGCGACGACGACCAGTCGATCTACGGCTGGCGCGGCGCGACGCTGGAGAACCTCGCGCGGCTGCAGTCCGACTACCCGAGCCTGCGCGTGATCAAGCTCGAGCAGAACTACCGCTCGAGCGTGACGATCCTGCGCGCGGCCAACCAGCTGATCTGCGGCAATCCCAGGTTGCACGAAAAGCGGCTGTGGTCCGAACTCGGCATCGGCGACCCGATCGCGGTGCTCGCCTGCGACGACGAAGAGAGCGAAGCCGACTCCTTCGTGATGCGGCTGCAGGCCCACAAGTTCGAGCGGCGCACGCGCTTTGCCGACTACGCGGTGCTCTATCGCGGCAACCACCAGGCGCGCGCGTTCGAGCAGGCATTGCGGCGCGAGAAGATACCCTACCTGCTCTCGGGTGGCCAGTCTTTCTTCGAGCGCGCGGAGATCCGCGACCTGATGGCGTACCTGCGCCTGCTCGCCAACGACGACGACGATCCGGCGTTTATTCGAGCGGTGACGACACCGCGCAGGGGCGTTGGCAACACCACGCTCGAGGCGCTGGGCTCGTACTGCGGCCAGCGCCAGGTGTCGATGTTCGCGGCGCTGTTCGAGCTCGGATTCGAGACCAGGGTCGCGCCGCGCCAGCTCGAGGCGCTGCGAAGCTTCGGGGACTTCATCAACCGCATCGCGCGGCGCGCGGCGCGCGAACCGGCCGGGCAGGTGCTCGACGCCCTGATCGCGGCGATCCAGTACCGCGAACACCTGTTCGACACGCTCGAGGACAAGGCGGCGGCGGTGCGCTGGACCAACGTCGGGGACTTCGTCGATTGGCTGAAGAAGCGCGCCCAGGACGAGGGCTCGACGCTGGCGCAACTCGCGCAGTCGGTGTCGCTGCTCTCGCAGCTCGAGCGCAAGGACGCCGACGCCGACGCCGTGCGCTTGAGCACGATCCACGCCGCGAAGGGGCTGGAGTTCGCGCACGTGTTCATCGTCGGCTGCGAGGAGGGGCTGTTGCCGCATCGCGGCGGCGAACCCGAGGGCGAGGACGACGCCGGCGAATCGCTGCGCATCGAGGAAGAACGTCGCCTGATGTACGTCGCGGTCACGCGCGCACAACGCAGCCTCACGCTCAGCTGGTGTCGCAAGCGCAAGCGGGCGCGCGACTTGCTCGCTCGCCAGCCATCGCGCTTCATCGCCGAGATGCAGCTCGACGCCAACCCGGGCGCGAAGCGCACGATCGGCGCGGGCGCGGCGCGCGAGCGGCTCGGGCGGCTGCGCGATCTGCTCGCCCCGGACCGCGGCAAAGGCTGACCGGGCGCGCCGGCTCGGTCTGGAATCCGAAGCGGCGGCCGGGCTCAGGTCGCGGGCGAACTCTGGGCGGGCGGAATCTGTGCGGGTTGGCTCGCCGCGTGCGGGGTCGGGACAGGCGGGCAGCAGTGAAACGCGCGCACCCTGCACGACGCGCAGATCGAGTGATCGAGCCGGGCGACCACCGACTCGATCGTCGGCGCGCCGAGTTCGTAGATGTTTTCCTCGCCGATCGCGCCGAGCGCGCCGCTCGCGCGCATCATCTGGTGCACCGTGTCCTTCACGAAATGCATGTACAGGTCGCCGTTCGACGCGCGACGCAGCCTGCACTCTTCGGCGAGCGACTCGCTCGCGCTGACGTCGACGTGGTTGACGCCGCTGCAAAGCAGCAGCAGGTGCGCCGCCTCGGGGCGCTCTTCGCGAAGCGACGAGAACTGCCTGCGCAGGTGCGGAATCGCCGCGAAGAACAGCGATCCGTCGACGTAGCGGATCGCCAGCTGCGGGCACTCGGTCGCGTGCGCGTCACGCACGAAGTGGTAGCTGCCGGGTGCGCTCGCCGGCATCGCCCGCACCAGCGGCGGCTTGACCGTGCGGTTCAGGTACAGACCGAGCGAGACCAGCACGCCGACGTAGATCGCCACTTCGAGGTTGGCGGCCACCGCGCTCACCAGCGTCACGCCGAGGATCAGCGCCTCCTCCCGGCTGGCTTTCGCGCGCATCCGGATGTACCCGAGATCGATCAGGCTCCAGGCGACGAGCATCAGCACGCCGGCGATCGCGGCCATCGGAAGGTGGGTGAACAACGGCGACAGCGTCCAGGCGATCAGCAGCACGAACAGCGAGGCGAGGATCGCGCCCATCGGCGTCTTCGCGCCCGAGTCGTAGTTCAGCCCGCTGCGAGTGAACGAGCCGCTCGACGCATAACCGGAGAAGAACGCGCCGGCGATGTTCGAAAGCCCCTGCGCGACGAACTCGCGGTCGCCGTCGATCTGCTGGCCCGAGCGAAGCGCGATCGAGCGTGCGATCGACACTGCTTCGGTCAGTCCGAGCAGCGCGATCGCGAACGCGCTGCCCACGAGCGAACTCCAGTGCGCGAGATTGAGCGAGGGCATCGACAGCGGCGGGAACGCCGAACTCACCGCCCCCGCCGTGCGGATTCCGGTGACCTCGATGCCGCCGAACGCGTACTCGAAGGCGAGCGAGAGCAGCGTGCCGCCGACCAGCGCGACAAGGATGTACGGGACGCGCCGCAGATAGCGCCGCGACAGGATTCCGATCACGAGCGTTGCCGCGCCAATGGCCGCGGCGTAGACGTTGGCGCGCGCGACGCGTTCGGGCAGGTTGCTGAGCAGGGTGGCGAGGTTGCCGCCTCCGCTCGCCGGGAGGCCGAGCAGTGCGTTGATCTGGCTCGCGGCGATCAGCGCCGCCGCTCCGGTGGTGAAGCCGATGATCACGCTGTCGGACACGAAGTTCGTCAGCGTGCCCAGCCGCATCACCCCGAAGGCGAGCTGAAAGGTGCCGACCATCAGCGTGAGCGTGAGCACCAGCGTGACGAACTGATCCGAGTGCGGGTCGGCGAGCTTGCCGACCGCGGAGAAGACGACGATCGAGATCGCGGCGGTGGGGCCCGAGACGAGGTGGCGCGAAGACCCGAGGAACGCGGCGACGATCGTCGGCACGATCGCGCAGTAGATGCCGTAGATCGGCGGCAATCCGGCGATCACCGCGTAGGCCATCGCCTGCGGGAGAAGAATCGCCGCGCCGATCAGCGCTGCAATCGTGTCGGCGCGCAGCGTCTCCCGGTTCGTTTCGGCGAACCAGTCGATGCGAAGCGGGATTCTCATTCTGATTGCGGTGAAGCGCTCCGCGGCATTTGCGCGGAGATGCGTGATGCTAGCACCTTGTCGACCCTGCGTCCGTCGAGGTCGACGACCTCGAAGGTCCAGCCGTCCCATTCGACGCGGTCGCCGGTGCGCGGAAGGCGTCCGAGCAGCAGCATCACCATTCCGCCCAGCGTGTGGAAGCGGTCGCGCCCGTCCTGCGGCGCGCGGCGCAGGCCGAGCCGGTCGCACAGTTCCGGGATCGGGATCAGCCCGTCGAGCAGCCACGAACCGTCGTCGCGCTCCACCGCCTCCGCGTCTTCGCCGCGCTGCGGCCTGAACTCGCCGGTGATCGCCTCGATCAGGTCCTGCGGCGTGACGATTCCGAGCACATCGCCGTATTCATCGACCACGAAGGCGAATTCGGATCCGGTCGAGCGGAAGTTCTCGAGCAGCTCCATCGCGGTGAGCGTCTCCGGAACGAAAGTCGCCGGCTCCAGGTCCGCGGTGATGTCGGTCGCGGCGCACCGCAGCTGCGAGAGCAGCAGGCGGCGCGCGTTGACCACGCCGACGATGTCGCCCAGTGAGCCGCGCACGACCGGGTACCGCGTGTGCTCGGTCGCGGCGACGCGATCGATGTTGTCCTGGATCGGCAGGCTGGCGTCGAGCGTCGCGATTTCGCCGCGCGGCACCATCAGCGAGCCGATCTGGCGGTCGTCCAGACGGAACACGTTGCGCACCATCGCGTGTTCGTTGCGCTCGATCACGCCGGAGTCCGACCCCTCGTCCAGCAGCGCGTGGATCTCCTCCTCGGTCACGCCGGGCGAGCGCGCGCCGTGTTGCCCGAGCAGCCTGAGCACCGCGTTGGTCGAAAGAGTCAACAGCCTGACGATCGGGCGCGACACGGTCGCGAGGAGTTCCATCGGGCGCGCGACGCGACGAGCGATCGTTTCGGCGCCGATCTGGCCGATGCGCTTGGGAGCGAGTTCGCCGAGCACGATCGTCAGGTAGGTCACCAGTACGACCACCAGCGCGGTGGCGATCGTCTCGGACGCCGCCGGGGCGACGCCGAGCGGCTGCATCCACTGCGCGAGCGGGCGCGCGAACACCGACTCGCCAACGATGCCGTTGAGGATGCCGATCGAGGTGATTCCGATCTGCACGGTGGAGAGGAATCGCGTCGGCGTCGCGCCCAGCCGCAGCGCCGCCGCGGCGCCCGCGTCGCCGTCGGCGGACAGGCGCTGCAGCCGCGCGCGCCGCGCGGTGAGCAGCGCGATCTCCGACATCGCGAACGCGCCGTTGAGCAGGATCAGCAGCATCAACACGATCAGTTCCATCACGGCTCCTCGCGAATTCCGTCCGCTCTCTCGTCCGTACGGATCAAGCGTATCGGAGTCGCGCGCGCGGGCTGCTAAGCTCGGCGGCGATGAAAGCGCCCGCCGCCCCGACGAAAGCGCCACCGCACGATCCCCCGCACGCCGCGGCGCTGGAGGTGCTGCGACGGGTGTTCGGCTACGACGCGTTCCGGGGCGAGCAGGGCGAGATCATCGCGCACCTGGTCGGCGCGGGCGACGCGCTCGTGCTGATGCCCACCGGCGGCGGGAAGTCGCTGTGCTACCAGGTGCCGTCGCTGCTGCGCGAGGGGTGCGGCATCGTCGTGTCCCCGCTGATCGCGTTGATGCACGACCAGGTCGCCGCGCTGCGCCAGGCCGGCGTGCGCGCCGCGGCGCTGAACTCCACGCTTTCGGCGCGCGACGCCCGCGCGGTCGAGGCGGCGCTGCTCGCGGGCGAACTCGACCTGCTCTACGTCGCGCCCGAGCGCGCCGTCACGCCGGGCTTTCTGGAACTGCTCGATCGCGCGCGGATCGCGCTGATCGCGATCGACGAGGCGCACTGCGTCTCGCAGTGGGGCCACGACTTCCGCCCCGAGTACCTGCAGCTCGCCACGCTGCACGAACGCTTTCCGGATGCGCCGCGAATCGCGCTCACCGCCACCGCCGATCCGCTCACGCGCCAGGAGATCGTCGAGCGGCTCGCGCTGCGCGACGCGCGCGTGTTCGTCGCGAGTTTCGATCGGCCCAACATCCGCTACACGATCGTCGACCGCAACGACCCGCGCGCGCAGTTGCTGCGCTTCATCGGCGACGGGCACCGCGGGCACTGCGGCATCGTCTATTGCCTGTCGCGCCGCAAGGTCGACGACACCGCTGCCTGGCTGCTCGAGAACGGCGTGCGGGCGCTGCCGTATCACGCCGGAATGGATGCGGCCGCGCGCACGCGCAACCAGTCGCGATTCCAGAGCGAGGAAGGCATCGTGATCGTCGCGACGATCGCGTTCGGGATGGGGATCGACAAACCCGACGTGCGATTCGTCGCGCACTTCGACCTGCCCAAGAGCGTCGAGGGCTACTACCAGGAGACCGGACGCGCCGGTCGCGACGGGCTCGCGGCCGACGCGTGGATGGCCTACGGACTCGCCGACGTCGTGCAGCAGCGCCGGCTGATCGAAGCCTCCGATGCCGACGACGCCTACAAGCGCGTGTCGAGCGCGAAACTCGATGCGCTGCTCGGCCTTTGCGAGACGGCCGGTTGCCGTCGCGTGCGGCTGCTCGCCTACTTCGGGCAGGCCAGCGTGCCGTGCGGCAACTGCGACAACTGCCTGCACCCGCCGCAGACCTGGGATGCGACCGAAGCGGCACGCATGGCGCTGTCGGCGATCTTTCGCACCGGGCAGCGTTTCGGCGTCGTGCACCTGATCGACGTGCTGCGCGGCAAGGATACCGAGCGGGTGCGGCGCTGGAACCATGCGGCGCTCGGCGTTTTCGGCGTAGGCGCCGGCACCGACGAGCACACCTGGCGCAGCGTTTTCCGGCAGCTGATCGCGCTCGGATACGTGCGCATCGAACACGGCGCGCACGGCGCGCTGCAGCTCGACGAGTCGAGCCGCGAGGTGCTGCGCGGCGAGCGCGCAGTGCAACTGCGCAGCGACGTTCGCGCCAAGGGCTCGGCGCGCCGCGGTGCGCGCAGGCGTTCGGGCGCGGGGTCGGGTGCCGCGTCGGGCGCGGTCGACCCGGGACAACTCGACGCGCGCGACGCCGAATTGCTGGAGAAGCTGAAATCCTGGCGCAGCGGACAGTCGCGCGAGCAATCGGTGCCGGCCTACGTCGTGCTGCACGACGCCACGCTGGTCGAGATCGCCAGAACCCGCCCGGGGCACGCCGACGCGCTCGCGGGCGTTGCGGGCATCGGCGCGCGCAAGCTCGAGCGCTACGGCGAAGAGCTGCTGGAGATCGTGCGCACCGCAACCTGAATCGCGGCGCGCGGGGGCTGCCAGAGCCGGAACACGCGGGCCGCTCGAGGCAACGCGCGCGGGGCTACTTGAGCGCGGACACCATGTACTCGACCGCGGCGCGCAGGTCGGCGGCCGACGCGGTCGACGCGCCCTTGGGCGGCATCGCACCCTTGCCCTTGATCACGCTTGTGGTCATCGCGTCCAGGCCGGTCGCGACGCGCGGCGCCCAGGCCGCCTTGTCGCCGAGCTTCGGGGCGCCGGCGACTCCGGCCACGTGGCATGCCGCGCAGGAGGTGTCGTACAGCGCCTTGCCCTTGCCGCTGGCTGCCGCGGCGACCGGCGCCGCTGCTGCGGCCGGGGCCGGCGCGGGAGCCGCGGCAGCCGATGCCGCCGGAGCGGGAGCGGTTATGGGCGCCGGGGCCGCAGCAGTGGCAGGCGCAGGAGTCGCAGCCGCCGCTGCAGCCGGAGCGGGAGCAGCAGCAGGCGCGGCCGCAGCAGGCGCGGGCGCAGCGGACGGAGCAGCCGCCGCTGCCGCGGGCGAAGCCGCCGCCGCGGTCGCGCCGGCCTGCGACTTGGGCACCTCGAACTTCGCGCCCCCGGCATTGGCCATGTGAACAACCGCGCGACCGATCTCCTCGTCGCTGAATTCGCCGCCACCCTGTGGCGACATCGCGCCCTTGCCCTTGAGCGACGACGCGAGCAGCGCCGCGTATCCGGTCTTGATCCGCGGCGCCCAGGCCGCGGCGTCGCCGAACTTCGGCGCACCGGCGACGGCTGCGTCATGGCACGCTGCGCACTGCGCCTTGTAGACCTCGGCGCCGGCGCGCAGCGCGCCTCCGCCGCCGCTTCGCAGTTCGAACTTCGCCACCGGCTGGATCCGCGCTTCGATTGCCGCGGAGGACATTGCCTCGGCGCCCGCGCCGGTGCGTGTTCCCGAGCCGACGAACTTGACGAGCAGCACGATGACGAGGACCGGGACGACGAACGACAGCAGGATGATCACGATCAGCTGCTTCGGGGTCTTGATGAATGACTGGTGCTCTTCGCTCATTCCGTTTTTCCTGAGGCTCGGTGCGCGACCGATCGTCCTGGCCGCCTTCGGACCGGTGCGGTCGGATCAAGACCTTGGATTCTAACGGCTAAGCCGGCCGCGGCGTTAGCCGCGCCGCCGCCCGATGCCGCATGCCGACCCGGTTCGTCCGTCGCCCGGTCGGGCGCGCTCAGTGCCCGGAATCGGCGACGCTGAACGCGTCGCCCCAGATCCTGCCGGGATCGACGTCGAGCGCGAGATCAGCCAGCGGGATCGACTGCACGATCGCGAACTGCGTCAGGTTCGTGAGCCGGCGCGGCCCGTCTTCGTAGACCGCGCCGTGCATCGAGCGCAGCGCCTTTACTACCTTGCACTCGGTGCTGCGCGTGCGCCGCATCACGATTCCGATCTCGTGGTTCGCCAGACGTACCGCGCAACCGGGCGGGAAGTCGCCGACAACCGCCTTGAGCAGTTTCGGGATCTTCGCTTCGACGTTGCCGCCGGCCTTCTCGGCGATCGTCGCGAGCGCGCGGTCCGGCGGGCCGCCGCGGCGGTAGGCGCGGTCGCTCACCATCGCGCAGTAGCGATCGGCGATCATGATCAGTTGCGCCGGGACACCGAGCTCGGGCGAGCGCAGCCGTTTCGGATATCCGGTGCCGTCTGCGTGCTCGTGGTGCCGCGCGACGCTGCGCAGCCACAGCGCATCCGACACGCCCGCTTCGCGCAACATGGCCGCGCTGCGCAGCGGGTGCTCGGCGACCGCCATCCGCTGCGCCGCGTCGAGCGGGTCACGCTGCGCGTACAGTTCGTCCTGCAGGGCGAGCATTCCCAGGTTCATCGTCAGCGCCGCGCGCACGAGGCTGTCGCGCTGGTCGTCGTCGAAGCGTTCGAGCCGCGACATCAGGTCGACGACGATCGCGACGTTCACCGTCTGGCGCACGCTGTAGCGCCAGTCCCTGAGCAGGAACAGGCTCGAGAGCATCGCGTCGGCGTCGAGTTCGCAAAGCGTGCGCA
>JAHDXY010000140.1:0-3314 GCA_023384005.1 Burkholderiaceae bacterium
CATCCGTCCCCGCGCCGGCCGAGCCGGCGTCGTCGCCCCCGTCGCCCGTCGGCGACGTTGCGGTGCGCTTCGAGCCGATGCGTCGTTGGCGTTCGCTGCGCAGCGGCGCCGTCTACCCGGTGCAGATGCGCGTCTGGGCCGGCGAACGCACGATCGAACTGCGCCCGCTGATCGACGACCAGGAGCTCGACGCCAGGGCGAGCACCGGGATCGTCTACTGGGAGGGTGCGGTGCGCGCCTTCGAAGGAGGGCGACAGACCGGCCGCGGTTACCTCGAACTGACCGGTTACGCGGGGCCGGTGCGGCTCTGAATCGGGCGACAGCTAGCCCGAGGATTCACCACGCACCCGATCCGCCGCGGGAACTCCACCGCGCGCGCGCAGCAGCGCGGCCGCGACCGCGCATCCGGCGGCGGCGAGCAGGCCCACCGCGGGGTAGCCGAGCGAGTCGTAGAGCAGCGCGGCCAGCGGCGAGTACAGCGCCACCCCCAGGAAGGTCGATCCGCTGAGCAAGGCGATGACGACGCCGCGCAGGGCGGGAATCTGCTCGCTCGCAAGCGAGGTGTTCGCGGTGAAGAACGCTCCCTGCAGGCAGCCCCACCCCAGCACGAGCACGGCCATCGCCGCCGGTATCGCGGTCAGCCAGGGGATCGCGGCGAGCATCGCGCACAGCGTCAGCAGCGCGCCGATCGTGACGCGTCGCGCGCCCCGGCGGTCGATCCAGCCCGCGTTGAAAGTCACGATCGCCATCCCCACGCCGTAGAGCGCGAACATCAACCCGGAGGGGGTCGCGTCCCAGTCGTTCGCGCTGCGAAGTTCGGCGCCAAGATACGAGTACACCGCGTAGAACGCCCCCATGTCGAGCGCGTTGACCGCGAGCAGGCGGCGCGTGCGCGCGTGCCGGGCGACCTGCGCGAGATCGGCGCCGATCGCCCTGATCGCGTCGGCGTCGAGCCTGCGCCGCTCGCCGACCTCGCCCGGGTGGGGCATCAGCGCAAGGCGCAGCGCGAGAACCAGCGCGCACGCCCCCAACGCGCCGAAGGCCCAGCGCCAGTCGATCGACTGCGCCGCGACCGCCATCGCCGGCACGACGACGACGACGGCGATCGACCACCCGCTCACGATCCGCCCGAGCACTCTGGCGCGATCTCCAGGCGCCGAGAGGTCGGTGGCGTAGGCGTAGGCGGAGGGAAGCGCTGCGCCGGTGGCGGCGCCGGCGAGCACCGTGAACGCCATCAGCGATGCGAAGTCCTCGGTGAAGACCGCGATCAGCCACGCCGAGCCGAAGGTCGCCAGCCCGGCGGAGATGACGCGCGCGCGCGGCAGGCTCTGCGCGGTCAGGCCGAACACCGGAGCGAAGATCGCGAGCGCGATGCTGTACGCGCCCGGGAGCGTCCCGGCGACCGACACCGGAACGCCGAAGGCGCGCGCGATGTCGGGCAGCAGCGGCGACATCGCGAACAGCGTCGCGCCGACCGTCGCGACCGCCAGCATCAGGACCGAGACGATCGGCGCGTGGTTCGTGGCGCGCGCGCTCATCGCCCGGCGCGGGCTCAGCGTACCAGCTGATTGATCTCGATGATCGGCAACAACACCGCGAGAACGATCAGCAGCACGACGGCGCCCATGACCAGGATCAGCGCAGGCTCGAGCACCCCGGTGAGCGCGAGCGCGCGGCGCTCTGTCTCGCCCGAGAGTGTCGCGGCGGTGCGCTCGAGCATCGGCGCGAGCTCTCCGGTGGCCTCGCCACTGGCGATCATGTGCACCATCATCGGCGGGAACTGCCCGCCCGCGGCGAGAGAGCGCGACAGCGACGCGCCCTCGCGCACCCGCGCGATCGCATCGGCGACGTTGGCGCGCATCGCCTCGTTGGTCAGCGTCTGCGCGCCCGCCTCGAGCGAGCGGATCAGCGGCACGCCGCTCGCGGCGAGAATGCCCAGCGTCGAGGCGAAGCGCGCGGTGTTCATCCCGCGAATCAGGCGTCCCGCGAGCGGCAATCGCAGCAGGCGCTCGTGCCAGGCGATCCGGAATGCCGGCGAACGAAGCGCGGCGCGAAAAGCGAACAGCAGGGCGACAGCCAGCGCGAGCACCCACCAGCCCCAGTCGCGCACGAATCCGGACAGCGCGATCAGCCCCACGGTGAGCGCCGGAAGCTCCTGGCGCGTCTGTGCGAACACCCCCACCACCTGCGGCACGACATAGGCGAGCAGCGCGACGATCACCCCGATCGCGACCAGCGTGACGATCGCCGGGTAGGTGAATGCCAGCGTCACGCGCTGGACCAGCGCGTTGCGCGATTCGATGTAGTCGGCCAGGCGCTCCATCACCAGCGCGAGGTCGCCCGACTGCTCGCCGGCCGACACCAGCGCGCGGTAGACCTCAGGGAAATCGCGCGGATAACGGGCCAGCGCCTGCGCGAAATTCTGTCCGGCCACCACCTCGGCGCGCACCGCGCTCAGCCGCTCGCGCAGCGCCGGGCGATCGGCCTGCTCGATCACCGCGCCCAGCGCCTGTTCGAGCGGCAGTCGCGCCGCGAGCAGGCTCGCGAGCTGTCGCGTGACGAGCGTCAGTTCGACGGTGCGAATTCGCGATCCGAAAGCGACACCCTGCTCGTTCGCGCCGCCCACCGCGCTGATCTCGAGCGGCGTGAGGCCGCGCCCGCGCAGCTGGGTGCGCGCCTGTCGCGGCGAATCGGCATCGATCACGCCGCGCTCGACGCGACCGGCGGCGTCCGAGGCCTCGAATCGGTAGGCCGGCATCGCTCGCGGTCGTCCGGGCTCAGTCGCGGGTGACCCGGACCACCTCGTCGACCGAGGTGATGCCCGATGCCACCCAGCGCTGGCCGTCTTCGCGCATCGGCACCATGCCGTTGCCCAGCGCCACGGCGCGCACCTCGGCCTCCGACGCGCCGCGGTGGACCAGCGCGCGAATCGAATCGTCGACCGCGAGCAACTCGTAGACGCCGGTTCGACCGGCGAAACCGCTGCGGTTGCAGGCGATGCAACCGATCGCGCGCCAGGCGTGCGTCACCGGGTCGGGCTGGCGGCACTGCGTGCACAGCTTGCGCACAAGCCGCTGGCCGACCACTCCGAGAAGGCTCGACGACAGCAGGAAGGGCTCGATGCCCATGTCGATCAGCCGCGTGACCGCCGACACCGCGTCGTTGGTGTGAAGCGTGGCGAGCACCAGGTGTCCGGTGAGCGAGGCCTGCACAGCGATCTGCGCGGTCTCCAGGTCGCGGATCTCCCCGATCATGATCACGTCGGGGTCCTGCCGCAGGATCGAACGAAGCGCCTTGGCGAAACTCATCTCGAT
>JAHDXY010000140.1:3324-10833 GCA_023384005.1 Burkholderiaceae bacterium
CATTGACCTGCGTCTGGCCGATCCCGTCGAGGTCGTACTCGATCGGGTCCTCGACGGTGAGGATGTTCGTGGTCGTGGTGTCCAGCCGCCCGAGCGCCGCGTACAGCGTCGTCGTCTTGCCCGAGCCGGTGGGGCCGGTGACGAGCACGATGCCGTGCGGCTGGTGCACCAGCCGGTCGAAGGCGGCCAGCGTCGCCGTGCCCATGCCGAGCTTCTCCAGGTCGAGTCGACCAGCCTCCTTGTCCAGCAGCCTGAGCACCGCGCGTTCACCGTGACCGGTGGGAAGGGTCGAGACGCGCACGTCGATCGGCCGCCCTCCGATGCGCAGCGCGATGCGCCCGTCCTGCGGCAAGCGCTTCTCCGCGATGTCGAGTTGCGCGAGGATCTTGATCCGCGAGACCAGCGCGGCGTGCAGCTCGCGGCGCGGCCGCACGACGTCGCGAAGCGTCCCGTCGACCCGGAAGCGCACCAGCGAGTGCGTCTCGAAGGGCTCGATGTGGATATCCGACGCGCCGTCGCGGCTGGCCTGCGTGAGCAGCGCGTTGATCATCCGGATGATCGGCGCGTCGTCCTCGGTCTCGAGCAGGTCCTCGATGCGCGGCAGGTCCTGCAGCAGCCGCGAGAGGTCGATGTCGCTCCCGAGCTCGTCGACCACCGCGGCGGCCGAGCCTTCCTGCTGCGAGTAGGCACGCGAAATCGCGCTGGCGAGTTCGGCCTTGGACTTGTGAACGGTGACCAGCCGATACGGCAGCGAGCGCGACAGTTCGGCGAGCGCCTGCGTGGAGGTCTTCTCTCCGATCCAGACCTCGAGCGCCTCGCCCGACACGCCCGCCACCAGGACCTGGTGGATGCGGGCGAAACCGTACGGTACGTAGCGCGCCGGGGAAACGCTGGCCATTGGCGCGGCCTCAGTCGCTCGACTGGCCGCCAGGGGTGCTGCGTACCGTCGTCGGTTCCGAGGGGCTGATCGGCGCCGGTTCGGCGCGTTCGGGCGGGCTCGCCGGAGCAGCCCCACCCCGCACCGCGCGATCGATGTCGGGCGCGAGGCTCGCGGGTCCGTCGGCCGGCCTTTCACGTCGCGACTCCTGTGCCGGCGCCGCGGGCATCGGCGCGAGGTCGGAGGGCGGAAACTGCGGCAGGATCCAGTGCGGCGGCAGCCGCGAGTCGCCCTGCAGCTGACGGATGTAGTCGTAGCGGTCGATGGTCACGCCGTGCGCCGAGTTCGCGTCACGCACCACGACCGGGCGAAGGAAGACCAGCAGGTTGGTCTTGACGCGCTTGCGGTTGTCGTAGCGAAACAGCTGTCCGAACACCGGCACGTCGCCCAGCCCCGGGACCTTCTGCTCACCGCCCTCGACGCGCTCCTCGATCAGGCCACCGAGCACGACGATCTGCCCGTCGTCGACCAGCACGTTCGACTCGATCGCCCTGCGGTTGGTGATCAGGCCCTGCGCGGTCTGCGACGAGACGTTCGACACTTCCTGGAAGATCTGCAGGCGCACCGTGCCCGACTCCGAAACCTGGGGACGCACGCGCAAGGTGGTGCCGACATCGCGACGTTCTATCGTCTGGAACGGATTGACCGACGCGCCGCCGGTGCCCGTCGCCGTGAACTGCCCGGTGATGAACGGGACGTTCTGCCCGATGATGATCCGGGCTTCCTCGTTGTCCAGCGTGAGCAGGTTCGGGGTGGCCAGGATGTTCGCGTTCGCCTTGCTCTCGAGCGCGCGCGCGAGCAGGCCGAGGTTGAACACGGTCTGTCCGGCAACGTCGATCGTGCCCTTGATCACCCCGAGGTTGAGCCCCTGCCCGGCGGCGAGCGGGTTGCTCACGAGGTCGAGGATGTTGCCCGAGCCGTGCGGCGGCAGGTTGGTGCCGCCGAACACCCGCGACCTGTTGGACCCGATGCCGTCGAGAAACTGCCACTGCACGCCGAGCTCGGCGGCACGCTCCGCGGTCACCTCGACGATCAGCGATTCGATGAAGACCTGCGCGCGGCGCGCGTCGAGCCGCTCGATCACCGCGCGCAGGTTCCGATAGACCGGCTCGGGGGCGGTGATGATCAGCGAATTGGTCGACGGGTCGGCGGCGATCGTCGCGCCGCCCGCGCTGAACGAGGTGGCAGCGCCGCCCTGCTGCGAACCGCTGTTCGCGAGCGGGGTCGTCGCCGGACCGCTCGCCGTGCCGGCCGCGCCAGACGCCGACGCCTGCATCGCTGAACCGGGCGCCGAACCCTGCGCGCCGGCGCTCGCGCCCGCGCCGCTGGCGCCCGAGTCGCCCGAGAGAACACTGCGCAGCACCAGTGCGAGCCGCGCCGCCTCGGCATTTCGAAGGTAGACGACGTGGATGTTTCCCGGATGGCTATTCGGCTGGTCGAGCCTGGCGATCAGGCTCTTCGCGAGGTTCATCTTGGCCAGGCTGGAGGTGCGCACCATGACGCTGTTCATGCGCGGGTCGGCAAGCACGGTGATGCGCTGGCCGGGGTCGACCTGCGCACCCTGCCCGGCGCGGCTCGCGTCGTCGACCATCCGCGCGACGGCCACCGCGATGTCGGAGGCGACGGCGTGCCTGACTTGCACCACTTCGATCTCGCTGGTCGCGGGACTGTCGAGCGTCGCGATGATCCGCCCGAGGCGCTGCAGGTTCGCGGCGTAGTCGGTGATCACCAGCGAGTTGTTGCTCGGGTATGCGGTGATCGTGTTGTTCGGGGTGATCAACGGCCTGAGCACCGGAATCAGGTTGGTCGCCGACTCGTAGTTCAGCCGGAAGATCTGCGTGACGACCTGGTCGCCCCCGCGCTCGCTCGTTCGACCGATCGACACCGTGCCTGACTGGAGCTTGGCGTCGGCTTCCGGCACGACGCGAACCAGCGAACCGCTGTCGACGACCGCGAACCCCTGCACGCGCAATGCGGCCTGCAGCAGCTCGAAGGCGCGAACGCGCGACACCGGACGGGGCGTCTCGAGCGTCACCTTGCCGCGTACGCGCGGATCGATCAGGAAGGTGCGATTGAGCAGGTGCCCGAACGCGCCGACCACCGAGTCGATGTCGGCTTCCTTGAAGTTGAGCGTGATCTGGTCGGGCGACGAGGGCTTGGCCGGCGGCTGCTGCGATCGCTGCCGGGCTGGCGCGCTGCTCGCTGGCGCGTTGCTCGCGGGTGCGCTGCTCGCGGGTGCGCTGCCGTCGGTTCGGGGCTGCGGCGAAACCGTCGCCGGAAGCGCCGCGCAGGCGACGATCGCGCACGCGCACGCCCAGCCGCGGAGATCTCCCCAAGCCTTCGACCGTCCGCGCGCCAACCGCAAGTTCAACCTCCGATCCTGATGATCGTGCGCTCGCCTTCGCGTCGCCCGATCAGCGCCAGCAGCGACTGCAGCCGTTGCGCCTGTGGTCCCTGCGCCGTCGCGTCGGCGGAAAAGCGCAACCCCGCCGACCTGTCCCAGCTCCCGCGACCCTGCAACTGCAGCGCGCCAGACAGCGTACGCAACGCGATCGTGACGTCGCGTCCGTTGCCCGCGACATCGATCCGGTAACTGCCCAACGGGCGAACCGGTGTCATCGCCGAGGCCACGTCGCGCAGTTCGATGTTCGCGCGCCCGTCTAGAACGCCGTCGCGAATCGTCAGCGCGTCCCAGTTCATCGCCAACGCGCCGGCCGGTTGGATTGTATTCCACGGTGATCCGAGGCCCGCGAGCTGTGCCGACGAAAGGTCGAGGCGCCCCGCGCCGACGCGCAGCTCCGTTGGAACGCCGCTCAAACGCACCGGCGCCGGCATCGAGTCGATGCCGATCGAGGCCTCGACCAGGCCGACGACCAGCGGCAGCGCGCGGATCGTCCACCTGAGCTGCCCGGGAATCGCAAACCCGGGAACGACGATGCGGTCCTCGCCGATCGCGCCCAGGTGATCGGCGACGACCACCCGCGCGCGGCCGTTCCACAAGGTTCCGGACACATCGGCCAGATGAACGCGCCCCCTCGTCGCCTCGGCGAGCGCGTAGCCGACGAATTCCGCCGGGGCGAAGCTCAGTGCCGCCGCGGCGGCGCCCACCCCTGCGGCGAGTGCGAACGACAACCAGCGCCAGGTACCGGTCATCGTCGCGGGCCGATTCGCTAGCGCGCGTCGCGGCGCGCGAACTCGAGCACCAGCTTCGCGCTGACCACCCCGGGCTCGGCCTCGCGCTGCACCGCGACGTCGAGCACCCGAAGACGCGTCTCGCGCACCGTCGTGTCCAGCCAGTCGAGCCAGACCGCGTGGGCGACCGAGGCGAAGCGAAGGTCGAACAGCTCGCCGCTCAGATCGAACTTCCTCAGGCCGCTCTGCAATCCCGCGGCCTGAATCGACGACTCCAGCGCGGCGCGCGTCGCCTGCGGGGTGTCGGCGCTTTGCGGCGCGGCCCGCAGCCGTTTCGCCTCGTCCACGAGCGACGCCATCTGTGCGACCTGGGCACGAAGCGCCGGGAGTTCCTGCGCGAGCGCACGGCGCGCGGCCCACGCCGGCTCGATCATCAGCGCGTAGACGATCGCAAGGGACACGACCGCGAGCGCGAGCGCGAGCATCGTTCGCTCTCGCGGCGCCAGCGCCCTCCAGTTCTGGATCAGCGCCTCGATCACGACTGCAATCCGATCACCGCGACCGCCATGCCCTCGCCCTCGAACTGGACCCTCATTCCCCGCTGCACGAGCGCAGCGCGCAGCGAATCCCGCGCCCCGTCCGCATCGATGTACCCGGGCCTGAATCTGGCGCGCAACTTGCCGCCGCGAAACTCCAGCGCCGCCAGCGCATCGGATGCGCGCGGTCCGAGCGCCTGCGTGAAGCGCGCGAGCAGCGGCAGGAAGTCGTCGGGCGCACGCTGCCCCGTGCGCAGCCGCAGGTCGGACACCTGGCGCTGCATCTGCAACAGCGGATCGGCGACCACCTGCGCTTGCGGAAACGCCTCGCGGAAGTCCGCTTCGAGGCGCGCGCGCAGCTCGTCTCGCTCGCCCGCCAGCGCGCTCCAGTGCAGGTTCAGGCCGACGAGCCAGGCCAGCAGGCACGCCGTGGCCAGCGCCGCGGGCAGCCGCCACGCGCGCCAGTCGAACGACGAGAACCAGCGTCCGGCGCGCGCGCGCGACCTCGCCTGCAACAGGTCGATCGGCGCGGGGACCGGCGCCGCGAGTCCAGAGAACTCGACCGCCAGTCCGAGCCGCGCGCCGGCGCTCTCCACGCTCGCTCGCCACGAGGGGTCTTCGGCGAATGCCAGCAGTCGGCGCGGCTGCGCACCGTCGCGCGACGCGGCATCGACCACCGCCACCAGCGCCTCGGTGCGAAAGACCGAGTCGTTCGACGCCGACCACCCGATTCCGTGGTGCTCGCCGCTTCGCAACGCGATGCCGTCGTGCACGCACGCGACCGACCAGGCGTCGTCGCGCACCGCGAGCACGAGCTGCGCGGGCCAGGCAGCCTGTACCCGCAGGCCGCGCCTTTCGATCGCACCGAGCACGAAATCCAGCCACGACCGGTCGATGATCGCCAGCAGGCGGCGCCCGTCGTCGAGCTTCGGACCCATCGCGATCGCGCAACCCGCCACGTCCTGCAGGACGACGTCTTCGACCAGGTTCGGCAGCGCGCGCGCGAGGCGCGGCCCCGACAGCGGGGGCACCAGCACCGGCGCAAGCGTGACGTCGCGCGCATCGAACACGAGCGTCGCCGACTTCGCCGCCGCAAGCGACTCGAGACTGACCCGCGTCCAGCGCGGCGCGCCCTCGGCGTCCGCGATCAGGGCGATCAGCGTCCGCTCGGTGGCGAGCGCGCGTTCGCCGATCGACCGAGGCGGAATCCAGATGACTGTCGTGCGCTTCAGTATCGTTGCTGCCATACGATGTCGATTCGGTCGGCAGTGCGCTCGAGCAGTGTCTCGCTCGAGGACTCGACCCGGTCGAAGCGTACCACCCCCCGGACGATGAAATACCCCGAACCGACGGACAGCAGGTTCGTCGGGAGCGTCGGCTGGCCGTCGAATGCTGCCGCGGCGTCGGCGAGATCGCGAAAGAAGGTGCGTTCGCGCCTCGCGACGAATCGGCGCGCGCCGGCCAGGTCGACGCCGGCGACGACTGCGGCGATCACTTCGGGCGGCGCCGTGTTCACGTTCACCAGGGTGGCGCGCGGCAGAACCACCGCGAAGGGCGCGAGCGCCGCGATCACCGCGGCATCGAATCCGGGCACCGTCATCAGGTCGGTCAGGCGCAACACCGGTGAATCGGCTGCGGCTTCGGTACGCCCGTCGATCAGCCTGGGTTGTCCGCGCGCGACCCGCTCGAGCGCCGAGTCGGCCAGCGACTCCGGCAGGCCGAGCAACTCGAGCAGACGGCGAAAGGCCCCGAGGTGCGCGAGCGAGGGCTGCCCAGCCTGCACGAGGGCGGCGAGGTTGAGTCGCGACTGCGCGTCGAACATCTGCCCGGCGAGAAACGCCGAGCGCGAGGCGTCGCTGATCTTCGCGCCCGCGGTCACCGTTTCGTCGAGCCGCGTGTCGGCGACCGGAACCGCCCAGGGCTCGCCCAGGTGATCGACGTTGCTGGCGCGCCCGTCGGCGCGCAGGATCACCTTGGCCCAGTCCAGCGCGGCGCGCTCGATCCACCGCGCCTGCGACAGCGCGAGCCGGTTCTCGACCGAGCGCACCGTGACGCTTTCGCGCAGGAACAGCCCCGCGACGACCGTGGTCGCCAGCATCACGATCAGCAGCGCGGTCACGACCGCGGCGCCGCGTTGGCGACCGACACGCGGGATTGCGCGGCCAGTGATCGCTGCCTCGTGCGGCTGCATCGCTTCAGTCCTTCACCGTGAACACGCGCAGCACCCGCTCGTCGCCACGCGCGACCAGGACCTCGACCCCGGTCACCAGTCCCTGGGGGGTTGCCGCACCCGAGCGCGCCGCGATCGTCGCTGCGGCGATCCACCCCTGCCCGTCGATCCAGCCGCGCATCTGCAGCGCGGACACACCCGAGAGCAGCGGCTGCCAGGTGTAGTCGCGCGCCCCGGGCGCGTCCGGCGCGTCGGGCCCGGCGCTCACCCATTGCGCGAATCCGCGCTCGAGCACACCGGCTCGGACCCGGTAGATCACGCGCTGCAGCTGCGCGGGCGCCAGTTCGCTCGCCTGTTCGCGCACCAGTTGCAGGTCCGCGCTCGCGCCGCCCTGAGCGGCGCCGAAACCGATCGGCACGACGCTCAGCTTGCGCAGGCGCACCGGCCAGGAAAGACGCAGGTCCTCGTCGATCTGGTGAAACGCGACCGAAAGCGCGCGCAGGCTGTCAGACGCGTCGACGATTCGCTCACGGCTCGAGAGCACCGAGTCGAGCCCGCGCCAGCCGAGGACCGCGAGCACCGCCATCAGCGAGATCGCGATCAGCAGCTCGACCAGCGTGAAGCCGCTCGCGGCGCGTCTCACGGCAGGTTGGTCGCGAAACCGACCAGGCGCGCCAGCCTGTGCCCGTCGGCCGGGTCGCGCACCGTCAGCTCGACGCGCCGGAACGAGGCGT
>JAHDXY010000141.1 GCA_023384005.1 Burkholderiaceae bacterium
ACCCATATAAGTATTGTTACAGAGAACTACCTTCACCGGTGTCTTGTGCTGAATCGCCGTAGCTAGTTCCTGTATGTTCATGAGGATCGACGCATCTCCGCTGACGCAGACCACCGTTCGTTTCGGGTACGCTATCTGAGCGCCAATAGCTGCCGGTAGGCCATAGCCCATGGTACCTGCGCCGCCGGAGGTCAACCAACGGCGCGGCGCTTCGAAGCGCAGGCGCTGCGCGGCCCACATCTGGTGCTGGCCAACATCGGTCGAGACAATGGCGTCACGGTTCGCGAGTTGGCGTTGAAGCTCGTGCATCAGCGCCTGCGGCAAGATCGCATCCTCGCGCGGTTCATACGCAAGACTATCGATACGGCGCCACCCGTCGATACGGTCCCACCATTCGTCGAGCCTCCCAGGGGGTGGGGGTTCGATGGGCAACAGCTTCTGAAGTGCATCCAGTACATCGCCGCAGTCGCCCTCGATCGCCACATCGACCGACACAATCTTGTTGATGTTCGTCGTGTCGATGTCGACGTGGATCTTGCGTGCACTTGGGGCGAATTCAGACAGTTTGCTGGTGACGCGGTCATCGAAGCGCGCCCCGACGCAAAGGATGAGGTCGGCGTGATGCATTGCTTGATTGGCCTCCAACGTGCCGTGCATCCCGAGCATGCCGAGGAATCCAGGCTCAGAGGCAGGAATTGCGCCTAACCCCATCAATGTCAGCGTCGTGGGTAGATGCAGGTGGCGCGCCAGTCGAGCAAAAGCCTCGCACGCGCTTTGGCCAGAACTGATCAGGCCGCCGCCGCCATACAGCACCGGCGCGCGCGCTGTCATCAATAGGTGCGCAGCGCGTCTCAGCGCCTGTCCGTCAGGAGTTGGGAGTTCGATCCTTACGTATCGCTGAGAGACTTCGGGTTGCCCGGCTAGCTGGAGTTGAACGTCTTTGGGCGCATCCAGAAGCACGGGGCCGGGCTTTCCGGAGAGCGCAACATGAAGCGCCTGTTGCACTACCGCTGCTGCTTCCGAAGCGCTGCGCAACTGATAGTTCCATTTCGTTACCGGTTTCGAAAGACCGATTGCATCGCACTCCTGAAATGCCTGACTTCCGATAGCGCCAGTCGCTACTTGACCGCTGATACATAGAACAGGAATCGCGTCGACAAACGCATTCAAGAGTCCAGTGATCGTGTTGCCAACGCCGGGACCCGAGGTCACCATCACCACACCCACACGACCGGTACTGCGTGCGTAACCCTCAGCTGCATGTACGGCAGCCTGCTCGTGGCGCACCAGCACGTGACGCAAGGCGGGGCGTTTGAACAACGCATCGTATAGCGGAAGCGCCGCGCCGCCCGGATAGCCGAAGATCGTGTCCACGCCGCATTGCAACAACGTATCGAGCAGCATCTCGGCACCATTTCGTACCGGGACTGCCCCGCGAGACGGGTCGCTTGCGCCCGAAGCAATGTCCATTGGACCAATACTCATACTGAACTCTTCGGTGGAATCCCCCAATTGCTTGAAGACGTGTGCAGCCAATAGATCACGAGATCGAGAACACAGCGCTTGCTCGTGCACGTCCTTGTCGATCGATACTTGACGGTCCACCTGGAGCCGTCATATCCCCGGCACTCCCGACAATAGTGTTCAACCAATGCCGCTCGGCCTGGGATCATTGGCTCAGCAGGCGCGCGATCCGCGCGTTGCCACCCGCCCCAGCTTGCCGTCAGACCCGGCGACAAGTCCATAGACCAGGGTGGCGCGACCGGACGTGATCCGACCCTCGGCGACATCAAACAGCACCGCTTCGGGATCGCGTTCCTGTGGCCTGCCGTATCCGCCGCCACCACTCGACACCGAAAGCACCCGCTCGCCGTCTTTCACTGTCACCTGAGCGCAAGCTGGTAGCGGATTCAACGACCCATCCTTGCCGATCAAATACTGGTTGGCCGCACCTCCCGGAAGCCCGCCGCGCGCGCCTTGCGGCGGGTTGGTCACGCCATCACTGACATAGCCGACCGAAATGTCGCAACCAACGGGTCCGAATTCGACTGCGCAAGACTGAGCGCCGCAAAACTTGCCCGCGCCTTCCGTGTCAGGCACGAGCTTGCGCGCGTAGACGTGAATCGGTTGGCGCAACTCGTCCAGCTCGATGCTGTCTTGATTGCACATACCGGCATTGCCGACGTGACAGATCGTGAGCCAAGCATCTGCCGAGGCCGCTGCCGCGCCGCCGGTCAACCCTAGAAAGATCTGGTTTACAAACGCGTCTCCAGTGCGCGGGTCGACGCCTGAGATGACACCGGCAGCAGGGGGGAGCAGCGCGCCGCATTCCGCCAGACCGTGGCCGTCGGCCATATCGGCAATCGCTGACTGCACGGCGTTGGCCACGCGATCCGCGAGGTTGGTCGTGGCAACCGAAGTCGAGGTGGGGTGGCGAGGGATGCCCACTACGCAATTCTCGCGGAGCTCAACGTCAATCCGTCTGAAGGCACCCGCGTTCTTCGGTACGGCATCGTCAATCGCGTTGAATATCCCGACCATCGCGGCGGTTCGGGCGCACGCCTCAGAGAGATTCAGACCACACGGCAGGCAATCGATATTGTCGCGAAGATCGACCGATATCCGAGCGTTGTCTGGATCTATCCTCACTCCAACGTTGATGACAATTCCATCCGCTGGTGTGCCCGGTATTGGATCATGCGTGCTCGACCGCCTCACCGTGCCCTCCGGCATTGAGCGCAAGGCCGCGACCATTCGACTCTCCGAGTAGTTGAACCAATCGGAACTGAAGCTTTCAAGCGTCTCCCAACCCAGCTCTTCAGCCAAAGACAGCAGTTCGTTCTCGCCTATACGAGCTGAACCGACCATCGCGAGAAAATCACCCCACCATTGATCGGGAACGCGAATACGCATTCGGCACATGCGAACGAAGTCAGCGTTGATCTCGTAGTTGTCCTGTACTTTGACAGATGGAAATATCAATGCGCCCTCTTCGTAGACATCCTTTGCAGCGCCGTGATAGGTGGTGGGGATGGAGTTGCCTATGTCCGCTTGATGTGCCTTGCACGACACCGTGAAGCGGTGTCGCCCGAGTTGATCCATGATCGGCACGAGCAACGTGTGGTCCGCTGCATGACTGCAGCCGTGATACGGTGAGTTGTTGAGAAAGGCATCTCCGCGCTTGAGTTCGGGATGAAATTCCTTCATGACGCGGGCCATCATGTCGGGCCCAGACAGCGTATGGATAGGCAACCCCTCATTGGCGACCAGCAACTCACCGTCGGCGGTGAGAATGCAGCAAGAAAAATCCCGAGCGCTATTGAGAACTCCGGAACGACCGGTACGCATCAGCGTATGGGCCATCTTTCGCGCGATGCCTTCTAGTCGGTTATTGAGAATCGCAAGCTGAACGCCGTCGAGCATTTGATGGTCGTCACGTACGGTCATCGAAGGGACTCCAGAGTGATGGACAAGCTGCCCGATGGACGGCGCGTGGCTACGGCACCGGGATCAACGACAACCGTCGTGAAGGAACTTTCAACGATCACCGGCCCGGTCAACAACTCTCCTACATCGACCGCACTGAATTGGCGAACTGGAGTGTCCACCCAACCGAGGGAGGCGAAGTGTGCCCGACGTGAATGCTGGTCTATGGGGGTCTCGGTATTAGGCGCAAGTCGCAGTCCGTCAGTCTCATTGAAGCGACAGGTGACTTGCGCAGACCAACCGATTATCTCGATCGGCGACTGGGGATCTGCGAATGCGAAAACATCCTCATGCGTCTTGTGGAAGTCGGCAACGAAAGCCGAAAGTTCGACGGAATTCGCAATCCTACCCAAATGCAGCGGAACTTCGATCTCCCATACTTGAGTCGCATACCGTGCGTCAACCTTGTAACTTATCGCCGACTCGAGTGCGCCCGCTCCTGGCCCATCGATAAAGGCACGACACTGCCGTTCGAGACCACTCAAGGTGCTCGCGGCCGCCGAATGATCAAAGTCGGCCGTGGTTGCGAATTGTCCGGACCGATACTCGTTCTTCAACTCGGACATGATCGCTCCGGCGGCGGAAAGTGCGGCGCCGACCTCCGGGATCAACACCGTAGTGCAGCCCAGACGACGGGCAATTCGCACGGCGTTCAGACCCGCCGCGCCGCCGCCTCCGATCAGCACCGACTCCCGTGGGTCGATTCCCTGGTTCACCGTGATATCGACAATCGCCTGGATCATGTTCTCTGTCGCAACGGCCATGATCGCATCCGCTGCGTGGGCTGCGTCGATACCCAGCGGTGTAGCGACTTTCTCCAGGATCGCCGCCTCGGCGCGTTCTCGATCGAGGTGCATCGCGCCGCCCAGGAAATAGCTTGCGTCCAGGTATCCCAATGCCAGGGCGGCATCGGTCACCGTGGGTTCGGTGCCGCCGCGGCCGTAGGCTACCGGACCGGGGTCGGCGCCGGCGCTGCGCGGCCCGACGTGCAGGAGCCCCCCCGTGTCGACCCAAGCGATGGAACCACCACCCGCGCCAACGCTCTTCACATCGACCCAAGGGAAGCCAAGCATGATGCCGCGATACGGCGGCCCGATCCAGGTTTCCCGGGAGGTCGGAATGCGACCGCGCCGCACGAGACTGACATCGTAGGTCGTGCCCCCGGTATCAGCCACGATTGCGGTATCCGAACACTCATCCCGCTGCGCGTAGTAACGACCGGCGATCGGTGCCATCGAAGGGCCGGAGTTGACAATATGAATCGGCGCTGCGGCAGCATCCTTAGCGTCTATGACTCCCGCCTGCGAGGTCACTACGAGAACGCGACCCGCGAATCCGGCTTCGCGCAAACGGCCTTCAAGACTAAGCAGGTACCTGGCCATCATCGGCTTCAGCGAAGCATCGATGGCGGCAGACGAAGCTCGTCGGAACTCCCGGATAACGGGATTGAGCCGGTGAGAAAGCGTGACCGGAATGCCCGGCAGATGCTGTTCGAGCAGCCAACCTATGCGATCTTCATGCTCGCCATTGGCAATCGACCACAACAGACAAACGGCGACTGCTTCGATTCTCTGCGCTTTGAGCTTGGCGGCGATGTCGATCACCGCCTGTTCATCCAAATTCATTAGCACCGATCCGTCGGGACGGACACGTTCCGGCACTTCGAACGTGAGAGACTTGGGGATATAGGGCTCCGGGTATGGATACCTAAAGTTGAAGGGCTCGGCACGACCGCCCTCTCTCAACACGAGAATGTCGGGGTGACCTTGGGTGACCAGAAGCGCGGTACGTGCGGTTCGTTTCGTAATGACGGCGTTGATTGCGTGGGTTGTACCGTGAACCAGTAAACTGCCGCGTGCAAGAAGATCACTTCGCGACATGCCAAAGGCCTTTGCTGCGGCATCAAGTACAGCCAGTACCCCGACGATTGTGTCCGCAGGCGTCGTCGGAACTTTGAACATGTGAGAAATCCCGTCGTCGCCTTTCACGATCAGATCGGTGAAGGTGCCGCCCGTGTCGATAGCGAATTGCATATGACTCAGTCCTCTTCCATTTCCTCTCAAGCCGCATTCATGAATAGCTCCTGCTATCCTTCCTCGATATGTCCTGACGAAATCATTCCTCCCACTCGACATTTCCGTCTACGCCGATCAACTGGCCGCTGATGCGCCTGCCGCCTGCCCCTGCGAGGAACTCGATCGTCGCCGCGATGTCCTCTGGCTCGACCATTGTTCGCATCGAGGTGTAGCGCAATAGCGACTTTTCGTAATCGACTGCTGACACACCCAACGCTTGCGCCTTGGAATTGATCACGCGCGTGATCCGTGCGCCACGGATCGCACCCGGTAGAATGGCATTGACGCGGATTCCGAACGGGCCAAGTTCACGGGCAAGATTCGTGGTGAGGCTCAACACCGCGCCCTTCGTGACGACATAGGGCAGGCGCAATGGCAAACCGACCTTCGCGCTTCCCGAGGAAATGTTGACGATCAGACCGCTGCCTTGAGTTTTCATCAGGGGAATCGCGGCGCGAGCAAACAGGAAATGACTGGTGAGGTTGATGCGAATCGACTCATTCCATTCATCCAGTGTGATCGCTTCTGCAGGGCAGGTCGGACCGGAGATCCCGACGTTATTGACGAGTACGTCGATGCCGCCCAGTACCTCTTTCACCGCGACGAAGATCGATCCCACGGAATGCTCGTCGCCAACATCCATGGTGACGCCGTGAATGCCCCGACAGGCTTCCGTGAGCGAACGAATTCCCGCGGCGTCGATATCGCAGGCCATCACGCGAGCGCCTGCGGCATCGAAACGCTCGGCCACAACTCGTCCCAGGCCACCGCCGGCGGCCGTGATCAGGACTCGCAGCTTCTCAGACACGTGACCTTCCTGTTTCGGATTGGAATTCCCGTTTCGCGCCGCGGTCAGGAATGTCAAACAATCGGCGCAACTGGATCATTCGATGAACTGGAGTGACTGCGCAAAGCGATCGAACGAAGGAACGCTAAGACGTAGCGCGTTGCTTCAGCTGAAGAATTTCCCTCGCTTCGTCAGGCGTTGCGACTTCCAGGCCGAGAGACTCGATTAACTGCTTTGCTCGCGCAACCAATTGACCATTGGTTGCGAAGACCCCCCGCGATAGATAGAGGTTGTCTTCCAACCCGACCCTCACGTTGCCGCCCAGAAGCGCCGACTGCGCGACCATCGGCATCTGCATGCGTCCGATACCGAATGCCGCCCAGGTTGCGTCTTGCGGGAGCAAATTGCGCATGTAGATCAATGTTTCCGCGGTCGCGGGCAATCCCCAACTGGTACCCATGACGATCTGGTACAACGGCGGGCGATCGAAGAACCCGTCCTCCAGCATCTTATTAGCCAAGAGTATGTCGCCTGGTGCGAAAACCTCTATTTCCGGCTTGACACCCAGTTCTTGAAAGCGCCGGGCCATCTTGCGCAGGGTGGATTGAGTATTGAGATAGACATACTCGCTGTTGCCATCGAGTTGGTTCTGCGTGCAGACATCGATCGAACATACCTCGGGCATCGTCATTTCGATATGACGAACCCTTTCGTGCGCGGGGGCGATGTCGGAGCCAGGGCCGGCGCGACTCTCATCGTTTGGGTCGGCGCGGTAGATCCCCCCTCCGCCACACGTGATATTCATGATCGCTCGCACGCCATGCGCGCGTACCTTGTTGGCCATCTCCAGAAAAAGTGCAGGATCGCGGCTGCCGTTTCCGGTGCTCGGATTGCGCACATGAAGATGCACCGCCGAGGCTCCGGCGGCCTCGGCTTCCAACGCTGCGTCTGCGATCTGATGCGGTGTCACCGGGAACTTGGGATGTGCGCGGTTGAACTGGTTCTCTCCGACAACGGCGCAGGTCAAGATGACTTTTCTAGGCAAGTGGACACTCCTCGCTTGTAGGACTGATGAACGAGCTGACCTACCTCCTTTTCGCAGCGTATTATAGCATTCTGCGATCCCAGATTCGAGATAGATGTATTGTGATCGCAACCAAACGATTATTGTGTTCAAAGTGAAATCAACGCGCAGACTGACTCATCTGGACGGCGCGGTCGTCTCGGACAAGGTGGCCGGGTCGCGAGGCGCCGGGCGCAGAAAGACGACCTCGCCACGGCTACCACCGATCTCGTCGGACGAGAGCATTTCTATCGAGCGGCGTGTCTATGCGGCGTTGCGGTTGGCCCTGATGACAGGCTCCGTCCAACCAGACCAGCGACTGAGTTCACGCTCACTATCGGCCGCATTTGGGATTAGTCCGACGCCCGTGCGGGAGGCGCTCAAGCGACTCGAGGCAGACGGGGCGTTGATCAGCAAGAACAAGAGCGCGTTTTTCGTCAATGATCCTGACCAGACCGATTTTGCGGAGATCCTGGACGTCCGAATCAACCTGGAGGGGCTGGCGATCCGCGCCGCTGCGCGGCGCATTCAGAAGCATCAACTACTCGCGCTACGAAAACTAAACACGGCATACGAGAAGCTCAAGGCAGCCGACACTATCGGCCACTGCTATTCCCTGGCACCGAACTTTCGGTTTCACTTCGAGGCTTACAAGCTGGCCGGGTCTCAAACCCTGCTTGATATGATCGAGACGCTCTGGCTGCGCATCGGGCCCACCCTGCACCGCAGTGTCGCCATCCAAGCCGGCACGCTCGCGGCGGGCAACTTTCATAACGCGATGTTGGAAGCGCTCGAGCGTCGCGACGAAGAAGCCGCAGCGCAAGCTCTGCGTGCCGATCTCGTGACGGCGGCACGTGAAATCATGCCGCAGTTGCGCGTGCGTGTTCGGGGGGTTCAGGCTGCGACCTTTCCCAAGCCTAGATAGGCTGTCCGAATCACGTCGCTGTTGTCGAGATCTGCGACATGTTCGGCGACAAAAACGATCGTACCATGTTGAATGATATAGCCGCGATCAGCGATGCGGATTGCCTGCTTGAAATTCTGTTCGGTCATCAGGACCGCCAAACGGCGCTCCTTTTTGAGTTTGTCAATTGCTTCCATCGTCCGCTTGACGAACAGTGGGCTTAGTCCAACGGACGGTTCGTCGATGACCAAGATCCTCGGGTCGCTCATCAGCGCTCGACACAGCGCGACCATCTGTTGCTCGCCGCCACTCATACTACCGGCGCGTTGCTTGCGGCGCGCCTTGACAATAGGGAAAACTTCATAACAGAGATCAAGATTACGCTTCAGTACCTTACGCGCCCCGGACCGGAACGCGCCCAGCATCAGGTTCTCCTCTACGGTAAGTTCGCTGAAAAGTCGCCGGCCTTCGGGGACCAGGATCAACCCCAGATCGATGATCGCCTCGGTGGCCATACGCGAAAGGTCAATCGACTCATTAT
Organism: Burkholderiaceae bacterium; assembly: GCA_023384005.1. Classification (GTDB taxonomy): domain Bacteria; phylum Pseudomonadota; class Gammaproteobacteria; order Burkholderiales; family Burkholderiaceae_E; genus Quisquiliibacterium. The sequence goes on from JAHDXY010000141.1 coordinate 8,857, forward strand.
TCCACTCTAATCTGATGCTGCCGCGAGTGAGTTCTGTCAGACCGAACAACGTGCGGATCAGGGTCGACTTGCCATTGCCATTTGTGCCTAGGAGCACAACCGTTTCGTTCTCGCGAATCTCCAGCGAAACACCATGCAGCACGCGCACCGAACCATAGCCCGCCACTGCGTTGTCCACAATCAGCCTATTCGCCAAGATAGGCCCGCTCCACTTGGGGGTGGCTCATCACTTCGTCCGGGCGCCCGTCGGCGATCTTGACCCCAGCATCGAGACAAACTACGCGTCGCGAGAAAGACAGAATCGCCCGCATGATATGTTCAATGAGAATGATGGTGATGCCCTTTTCTGCGAGTACCACCAACACGTCGAGGATCTCGTCGACCTCCGATGTTGAGAGCCCGGCCATCGTCTCGTCCGCAATCAGAAGGCGAGGACTAACGACGACTGACCGGGCTAGTTCCAGCTTGCGCAAGTCGACCTGAGTAAGTGCGCCCGCGTAGTCGTCGCCCATCTTGTCGAGACCCAGCAGACGCAGCGTGGTCCATGCTTGATCCCTCATCACGGAGGAACTCGCCAAGTCGCCGCAGAATTCCAGCGGAATCATCAGATTCTCCGCAAGCGTCAGGCTGAAGAAAGGCTTCGGCAGTTGGAAGGTCCGGCTGATACCCAAGCGCGCGCGGGCGTGAGCGGGCAAGCGTGTAATGTCCGAGTCAGCGAAACGAACGCTTCCCGCAGTGGGGTTGAATGTGCCTGCAACGCAGTTCATCAGGGACGTCTTGCCCGAGCCATTTGGCCCAATCAGTCCGATGCGCTCCCCGCGACGAATCTCGAGGTCTACCGAGGCTACCGCGACGATGCCGCCAAAGGTCTTTCGCAGGCCAGTTACTTCGAGCAAAGGGGTCATTCTCGATTCTCCCGACATCGTGTTTGCTCTCTCCGAAACAGAACACTCGGGCACCTCGATGACCGAATCGTGAGCTTCATCGTCGACCCCGCCTTCGAATCAGACCCAGAATACCGCGCGGCACCAATGCTACAAACAACATCAGTAGCAGGCCCAATACCAGGATTCCCACTTCGGCCGATATCGTCAAAGTCGTGATCTGATGCAGCACGCCGAGCAGTATTGCGCCAAGCAATGGACCGAGCCAACTGGAGGTGCCGCCGATCATCGCCATCGCTACCGCGCTAATGCTGTAGTTCATCCCGAAGGCAGTGTGCGGATCTACGAAGGTGAGATAGAAAGGCAGTACCGCACCCGCAGCACCCATCAACGCGCTGCTGATTCCAGCTGCGAGAATCTTCACTCTCAAGGTGTCAACACCGCACGCTTCAGCTGCCTCCTCGCTATCCTTGAGGGCCAGCAACGCGCGCCCGATCCACGATTTCTCGACGTACCGGGACACCGCGATGGTCGTTAGCATGATCGCCAGCATTGCTACAAACAGATACTTGGCGTAGCTTGCAAACCCGGGCATATCCGCTGGCGGAAAGATGTAAACGCCGCGCGCGCCACCGAGAAAGGGAGTATTGACCACCACCGTTTCAAGTAGCACCGAAAGGGCCAGTGTCGCAATGGCGAAGTACATTCCCTTGAGACGTAGCGTGATCGCACCCATGATGCACCCGAGCAGACCGGCCACTATCGAGCCGAAGATGATCAAGACGATTAAGGGAGCGCCTGTCATCTTCTCTAGTGCAATCGCCGAGTAAGCACCCGCGGCGAAGAAACCTGCGGCGCCGAAGTTCACGTACCCACCGAATCCACCGAGTATGTTCCAAGCGATGGCGAGGACAGCGAACTGCAAGACGGTAAAGCCCGCGTAGAAGTAGAAATCCGCAGCGAGCGCCCAAGTAAGCAACCACCCCAAAAGGGCAACCGCGAGTAGGGCAATGTAAAAGCGACGGTCTGCCCTTATTGAGGCCACGGAT
>JAHDXY010000142.1 GCA_023384005.1 Burkholderiaceae bacterium
AGATCGATCTCGATCTCGCCGCGCAGCGCGGAGAGATCGCCGATGCGCGCGATACGATCGCCGCGAATGCCGAGGTCGGCCGGGTACCTGGGCGCGCCCGTTCCGTCGATGACGCTGGCGTTGCGAACCAGCAGGTCGAAGGGTGTTTGCGTCATTGCTCCGCCTGCCGGTCGCTGCCTGCCGCCTGCTTCGTTCCCAGGTCGGTCAGGCGAAACCAGGCGACACCGTTGGAGTCGAACTCGCGGCTCGCTTCTCCGCGCTGCACCAGATGGTTCAGGCAGGCGACGCTCTCGCCGGTGGCCATGCTGAGCAAGGGCACGTCCGACTCGCTGATCGCCCGGGCAAAGAGCGCCGCGAACACGTCGATCGCGCGGCGCGGTTCCGCCAGCGCGCGTCGCAGCCGCGCGATCGCGCGATCCTGCCCGCTGCGCAGCGCGTCGATCCTCGCGTGCAAGCCGCGAAAGCACTCGTTGTGTGCCGGAAGCACCAGCACCTCGTCGGGCACTTCGCGCTTTACTTTCGCCAGCGACGCATACCAGTCTGCCATTGGGTCGGCGTCGGGTTCGGTCGGGTAGACCGACACGTTCGACGAGATCCGCGGCAGCACCTGGTCGCCGGAGATCAGCAGCTTGAGCGCGGGGCAATAAAGGCAGGCGTGCTCTGGCGAGTGCCCGCTTCCGACGACGACACGCCAGGTCTGGTCGCCGATGCGCAGCTCCTCGCCATCGTGCAGGCGACGATAGCTGTCCGGCAAGGCGTGGATGTTCTTCCCGAAATTCCCGAAGCGCACGCGGTAGCTCTCGATCGCGGAGTCGCTCCAGCCGGCCGTGCGGTAGAAAGCGATGCCCTCGGGCGGCGCCTCGCGACCGGTGTCGGCGGCCATCAGCCGGCAGGTCAGGTACTCCTGCCGGGTCATCCACAGCCGCACGCCGAACTTGCGCGTGAGCCAGCCGGCCATGCCGACGTGATCGGGATGCATGTGGGTCACCAGCACGCGGGTGAGCGAGCGCGAATCGGGCGCATTGGCGAACAGCTCGCGCCACACCAGCATCGACTCCTCGGTGCCCAGTCCGGTATCGACCAGCGCCCAGCCGTCGCCGTCTTCGAGCGCCCACAGGTTGATGTGATCCAGCGCGAACGGAAGCGGCATGCGGATCCAGCGCACGCCCGTGGCCACCTCCATGCTGCTCCCCCTCGGCGGTGGCGCATTGAACGGGTACACGAGCTTGGGTGTGGCGACCGCCGCCACATCTTCCAGACCGTCTGGCATCTGCACTCTCCTGCGGGTCGATTCCGGCGCCGATCGCGGGCAAGCGAGCGTGGCGCAATCCCCCATGCTACCGGCGTTGCCGGGTCGACGCGGCTGATTGCGCGCGACTATCGAACTGACAGAATCGATGCATCGGATTAGCGTATCGGATCGGCGCCGGTGCGCGATAGCGCGCGCGGTGTGTCGGGGGATGCGTCGCGTCGCTTGACTCGCCGGCGGCATGCTGATGCAGTCGGGGCTTTGCGGCCATCGCGAGTCCGAAATGCGAGAAGACCTTCAACCCGCGCGTGCGCTTCCCGCGGATTTCGCCCGCGCGACGCTCGTCGGTCGCGTCTGGGTCGAAGGCGAGGGAGCCGTGCTGGTGCGGGTCGACACCGACGGCGTTCACGACCTGTCGCGGCTCGCACCGACGGCGAGCGAACTGCTCGAACTCGCCCAGCTCGCGCGCTCGATCCGCGGGCACGCCGCACGGCGCATCGCGCCTCTCGCCGAGGTGCTCGCCAATTCGCACGCCGACGCGCGCGACAAGGCCGTCCCCTGGTTTCTCGCCCCCTGCGACTTGCAGGCGATCAAGGCCGCCGGCGTGACCTTCGTCGCTTCGATGCTCGAGCGCGTGATCGAGGAGCAGGCGCGCGGCGACGCGCGCAAGGCGCACGAAGTGCGCAAGGCGATCGTCGCGGTGATCGGCGACGACCTCGCGCGGATCGAACCGGGGTCGCCCGAGGCGCTCAGGCTCAAGGAGGTGCTGATCGCGCAGCGCGTCTGGTCGCAGTACCTGGAAGTCGGAATCGGCCCGGACGCCGAGGTGTTCACCAAGTCCCAGCCGATGAGCGCCGTGGGCACCGGCGCCGAGATCGGGATCCATCCGCAAAGCGAATGGAACAATCCCGAGCCGGAGGTCGTACTGGCGGTGAACAGCCGCGGCGAGGTCGTCGGGGCGACGCTCGGGAACGACGTGAACCTGCGCGACTTCGAAGGCCGCAGCGCGCTGCTCCTTGGCAAGGCGAAAGACAACAACTCGAGCTGCGCGATCGGCCCCTTCATCCGCGTGTTCGACGAGCACTTCGGCATCGATCGGGTGCGCGAGTGCGAACTCGCGGTCCGCGTCGCCGGCAGCGAAGGCTTCACGATGAGCGGCGCGAGTTCGCTGCGCGCGATCAGCCGTGATCCGCTCGATCTCGTGGCGCAGACGATCGGCCCGAACCACGCCTATCCGGATGGTTTCATGCTTTTTCTCGGCACGATGTTCGCTCCGACGCAGGATCGATTCGCCACGGGAAAGGGTTTCACCCATGCGCTGGGCGACGTCGTCACGGTGTTCGCCCCAGAGTTCGGCGCGCTCGCCAATCGCGTCAACCACTCTGACAAGGCCGCGCCGTGGACCTACGGGACGGCGGCACTGATGCGCGACCTCGCGCGACGAGGACTGCTGAAATGAACAGACCCGGGTACTCGCGTCCCCGCTTTCGCGGCGTCTATCCGGTCGTGCCGAGCACCTTCGCCGAGTCGGGCGAAATCGACCTCGCCAGCCAGGCGCGGTGCGTCGACTTCATGATCGACGCCGGTTCGGACGGGCTTTGCATTCTCGCCAACTACTCCGAGCAGTTCGCGCTCGCCGACGACGAACGGGAAGTGCTCACGCGCGCGATCGTCGAGCATGTCGCCGGGCGCGTGCCGGTGATCGTCACGACCACGCACTTCTCGACCCGGGTGTGCGCCGCACGCAGCCGCCGTGCGCAGGACCTTGGCGCGTCGATGGTAATGGTGATGCCGCCCTACCACGGGGCGACGATCCGGGTCGCGGAGCAGCGAATTGCGGAGTTCTTCGAGCGGCTCTCCGACGCGATTTCGATCCCGATCATGATCCAGGACGCGTCGGTGAGCGGCACGCCGCTCGGCGCGGGTTTCCTCGCGCGCCTCGCCAGAGAGATCGAGAACGTCGCCTACTTCAAGATCGAGACAGCGGGTGCGGCGTCCAAGCTGCGCGAGCTGATCGCGCTGGGGGGCGAGGCGATCGAGGGGCCGTGGGACGGCGAGGAGGGCATCACGCTGCTGGCCGACCTCGATGCCGGCGCCACCGGAGCGATGACGGGTGGAGGCTATCCCGACGGGATTCGACGCATCGTCGACGCCTACGTGGCGGGCAGGCGCGACGAGGCGGTCGACGCCTACGCGCGCTGGCTGCCGCTGATCAACTTCGAGAACCGCCAGGGCGGATTGCTCGCGGCGAAGGCGCTGATGAAGGAGGGCGGCGTGATCGCCTGCGACGCCGCGCGCCACCCCTTCGCGCCGATGAACGCCGTGGTGCGCGCGGGGCTGCTCGAGACGGCGCGTCGCCTCGACCCGCTCGTGCTGCGCTGGGCCCGCTGAGCCCGCTGCGCGCGGCGCGCCGGCTGGTGTGCCCCGAACGCTAGCGCCAGGGCGTCTGGCGCAGCTGGTCGCCCCATCCCTGCAGCGGACCGAGTGGGTTGCGCGTGCGCTCGAAGTCGCGAATGCTGGGTTGCCCGCTGTACGTGGTGTAGACGACCAGGTCGTCGACCAGGATCACCAGGGCGCTGAAACTCCAGCCGGTCGTCTCGACTTCGCGGCGGAAGTTGAGCGAATCGAGCCAGAAGTTCCCGACCCGTTCCCTCTTGATGCGCCGGGCCTGGATCGAATACGCGCTGCAGCGCTCGCCGGCCGCGAGGCAACGGCGGATGCCCGGGTCGTAGTCGTCCGGACCGAGCGCGCCGCCGGCGGAGAAGCGCTGGACGATGTCGGCGTACGCGAGAAGGCTCACCGCCGGATTGCGATACGGATCGATGCCCCTGGAGGCGACTTCGTGACGATGCGTTTCGAAGGGCTTGAATGCGCTGACCGTGTCGCGCGCCTGCTCGAAAGAGGCCCACTCGACGGGCGTTGCGACCTCGGTCTGCGGCAATAGCGCCTGGCAGGCGGCGAGGACGATCGCGCACAGCGCGCAACCCGCGCGCCGCACGCTTCTTTGCACAATGGCGCGAAAAGGAGACAATAGAGGGTTCCGGAGGATTTCTGGAGGACTTTGGCATCACGCCGAGAAGAGTAGACATTTGACCACATCATTCAATGATTTCGCGCTCGCGGAGCCAATCCAGCGCGCTGTAGCCGAGATGGGTTATCGCGAGCCTACGCCGATCCAGGCCAAGGCGATCCCGCTGGTTCTCATGGGTCGCGACGTGATGGGCGCGGCCCAGACCGGCACCGGCAAGACCGCCGGGTTCGCGCTTCCGATCCTGCAGCGCCTGCTGCCGCACGCCAATGCGAGCGCCTCGCCGGCGCGCCACCCGGTGCGCTCTCTGATCATCGCGCCCACGCGCGAACTGGCCGACCAGATCTACGTCAACGTCGCAGAGTACGCCAGGCACACCAGCCTCAAGAGCGCGGTGGTGTTCGGCGGCATCGACATCAAGCCGCAGATCGCGGCGATGCGCGCCGGCTGCGAGATCCTGATCGCCACGCCGGGCCGGCTGCTCGATCACGTCGAACAGCGCACAGTCAACCTGTCGCAGGTCGAGATCTTCGTGATGGACGAGGCCGACCGGATGCTCGACATGGGATTCCTGCCCGACATCCAGCGGATCATCAACCTGCTGCCGAAGTCGCGGCAGAACCTGATGTTCTCGGCCACGTTCTCGAACGACATCCGCCGCCTCGCGCAGTCGTTCCTCAACGATCCGATCTCGGTCGAGGTCGCGGCGCGCAATGCCGCCGCGGACTCGGTCGAGCAGACGGTCTATCGCGTCGACGGCCTGGACGCCAAACGCGCGGCGGTCGCGCAGCTCGTGCGCGAGCGCGGGTTCTCGCAAGTGCTGGTGTTCACCAACACCAAGATCGGCGCGAGCCGGCTCGCGCGCCTGCTCGAGCGCGACGGCCTCAACGCCAACGCGATCCACGGTGACAAGACACAGCAGGAGCGTCTCGCGACGCTCGAGGCGTTCAAGAAGGGCGAGATTGCCATCCTGGTTGCAACCGACGTGGCCGCGCGTGGGCTCGACATCGTCGAACTCCCGGCGGTGATCAACTACGACCTGCCGTACTCGCCCGAGGATTACATCCACCGCATCGGAAGGACCGGGCGCGCCGGCGCGAGCGGGGTCGCGCTCTCGCTGATGACCGGCGAGGACGAACGCCTGCTCGCCGAGATCCAGAAGCTGCTCAAGCGCGAACTGCCGGTGCAGCGCATCAGCGGCGCACCGGAGCCGTCACGCCGCGCCGCGCCGCGCCGCGAAGACGATTCCGCCGCGCCGCCGGCGCCGCGACCGCGTCGCGAAGACGACACGCCTCGCGCACGCCGCGAGCCCGCGCGCGCACCGCGAGGCAAGGGGCCGGGTGCCGCGGTGCCTGGCACGTCCAACGATCCGTTCTTCTTCAAACCCTACGAACCCGACCCGAGCGACGCGACCGCGGCGGAGCCGGCCCCGGTGCAGGGCGCGGCGGCCGCGCGAAAACGCGGTGCGCGCCCGGTGCCGGCGTTGCTCGGCGGACGCAAGGCCTGAGATCGCTCTCTGGCGCGACTCGATCGCGCCGGTGGCAGCCACCGACATCAATGGAGCTCAGATGATCCTCGAACTGGCAGACATCCGCATCCACCCGGGGCGCAGCTCGGAGTTCGATGCGGCGATCAAGCGCGGCGTCGAGACGGTGATCTCGAAAGCGAAGGGGTTTCGCGGCTACAAGGTGAACAAGGGCGTGGAAAACCCTGATCGCTACCTGCTGATGATTCTCTGGGACACGCTGGAGAACCACACGGTGGATTTTCGCGAGTCGCAGGCATTCCAGCAGTGGCGCGCGATCGTCGGCTCGTACTTCGCCGGCGCGCCGCAGGTCGAGCACTTTACGCTGCTCGCCAAGTCAACGGGGCCTGCCGCGGCGTGATCGAGGCGCGCGCGCGCCAAGTGCGACGCGCCCTGCCAGTGTGGTGTCAGTGACCGAGGATCTTCGAAAGGAAGTCCTTCGTGCGGTCGCTTTGCGGGTTGTCGAAGAACGCGTTGGGCTCGTTTTGCTCGACGATCTGTCCCTCGTCCATGAAGATCACGCGGTCGGCCACGGCCTTGGCGAAGGACATCTCGTGCGTGACGCACAGCATCGTCATGCCGTGATCGGCCAGCTCGATGATCACATCGAGCACTTCCTTGATCATCTCCGGATCGAGCGCGGAAGTGGGTTCGTCGAACAGCATGATCTTCGGCGTCAGGCACAAGGCGCGCGCGATCGCGACGCGCTGCTGCTGCCCGCCCGAGAGCTGCAGCGGGTACTTCAGCGCCTGCTCCGAGATCTTCACGCGCTCGAGCTGCTGCATCGCGCGTTCTTCGGCCTCTTTCTTGGGCGTCTTGCCGACCCACATCGGCGAGAGCGTGAGGTTCTCGAGCACGGTCAGGTGCGGAAAGAGGTTGAACTGCTGGAACACCATGCCGACTTTGCGGCGAACCTTGTCGATCGCCTTGATGTCGTCGCTCAGCTCGGTTCCGTCGACCACCAGCCGCCCTTCCTGGTGCTCCTCGAGACGGTTGATGCAGCGGATCAGGGTCGACTTTCCCGAGCCCGAAGGCCCGCAGATCACGATCCGCTCGCCGCTGCGGACTTGCAGGTCGATGTCGCGCAGCACGTGGAAGTTGTTGCCGAACCACTTGTTGACCTTGTCGAATTCGACGATGTAGTCGCTCATTGCGCGATCCTATCGGGTCTTGCTCACCGAGAGCCGCTTCTCGATCCACAGGCTGTAGCGGGACATGGAAAAGCAGAACAGGAAGTAGATCAGGGTGATGAACAAGTAGCCCTCGAGCTTGAACGGGCGCCAGTTTGCGTCCGAGTTCAGCGCCAGGCTCAACGCGCCGGTGAGTTCGTAAAGACTCACGATCGTCACCAGCGAGGTGTCCTTGAAGATGCCGATGAAGATGTTCATGATTCCCGGCACGACCATCGCGAGGGCCTGCGGCAGCACGATCTTTCTCTGGGTCTGCCAGTAGCTCAGACCCAGCGAGTGCGCCGCCTCGATCTGTCCGCTCGGGATCGCCTGCAGGCCGCCGCGCACCGTTTCCGCCAGGTACGCCGCAGCGAACAGGGTGATGCCTGCGAGGACGCGTATCAGCACGTCGGGCGACTTTCCGATCGGCATGAACAGCGGAAACAGGAACGAGGCCATGAACAGAACCGAGATCAGCGGAACGCCGCGGATCAGTTCGACGTAGACGATGCACACGGTGCGGATCGCCGGCAGGTTGGAGCGCCGCCCCAGCGCCACGACAACCGACAGCGGAAAGGCCAGGACGATCCCCAGCGCGGCGAGCATGATCGTGAGCGGCAGGCCGCCCCACTGGTCAGAAGACACCGCCGCGAGACCGAGCATTCCGCCGCCCATCAGGATCATGAATGCGGCGATGACCACGATCCACAGCAGCGACAGCCACGGCTTCCAGAATGCCCGGATGCAGCTCGCGACGAGCAGCCCGACGAGCAGCACCGTCGCCAGCAGCGGCCGCCACTGTTGCTCGTAGGGGTAGCGCCCGAAGATGATGATCCGGTGCTTCTCAGTCACCACGGCCCAGCACGCGCCGGTGCCGCGCGCCGCCTGGCAGACGTCGGCATCGGGCTGGAATACCGCCTGGACCAGGCCCCAGTCGACCAGTCGAGGCACGTACAGCAACGCCAGGAGCAGCACGATCACGGTGGTGAGGACGTTTCGCCAGTCGCCGAACAGGTTCGCCCGGATCCAGGGCACCCACCCCTCGGTCTTGATCGGCGCGGGCCTGGGCTGAATCGATTCGAACACGGCGCTCATCTCATCGCTCCCTGATCGCGGCGCGCGCGTTGTACCAGTTCATGAACGCCGAGGTCGACAGCGAGGTCGTCAGGTACACCAGCATGATGATCGCGATGCACTCGACCGCGCGCCCGGTCTGGTTCAGGGAGGTGTTGGCGATCGACACCACGTCCGGGTAGCCGATCGCCACTGCGAGCGAGGAGTTCTTCGTCAGGTTCAGGTACTGGCTGGTGATCGGCGGAATGATCACTCGCAGCGCCTGCGGCAGGATCACCAACCGCATCGACTGGCCCTTCGACAAGCCGATGCTGCTCGCGGCTTCGGCCTGGCCTTGCGAGACCGACTGGATGCCGGCGCGAACCACCTCGGCGATGAACGCCGAGGTGTAGAACACGAGCCCGAACAGCACGCCCATGAACTCGGGCGTCGCCGCGGCGCCGCCCTCCATCGTGAAGATGCCGCGCTCGGGAATGCTCCAGTCGGTGGGCGCGCCGCCGGCGACCCAGCCCAGGACGAGTCCCGCGAGCACGAAGCCGATCGGCAACAGGATCAGGCTGCGCGCTCGCCCGGTCAGTTCGAACTGCCGCGTCGCCCAGCGACGATAGAACAGCGCGACCACAAGTCCGGCGATCGCACCGATTCCGGCGAACGCCTGCGCGAGGCCCCACACCGGAACCGGGAACGCGAACCCGCCCTTGCTCAACCAGAACAGCCCGCCAACCGACAGCGCCTCCGACAACGGGGGCAGTAATTCAGTGAAGGTGAGATACCACATCAGCAGTTGCAGCAGCACCGGGATGTTCCGGAACAGCTCGACGTAGCCGTAGCAGAATCCGCGCACCAGCGCGTTGTGCGAGAAACGCCCGATTCCGAGCGCGGCGCCGAACAGAGTTGCGACGATGATGCCGATGATCGCCACACGCAGCGTGTTCATCACGCCAACGAGGAACGCCTTCCAGTAGGGGTCCAGCGCATCGTAGGGAATGACCGTTTCGCCGATGTCGAATCCGGCCGACTGTGCGAGGAAGTCGAAGCCGCTCTGGATGCCGCGTGCCTGCATGTTTGCGAGCGTGTTGTGCGCCAGGTACCAGACGCCGAACACCACCAGGCCGATCGCCGCGATCTGGTAGATCAGGCCCCGAAACGCCTGGCTGCGCCAGGACCATTCGCGTCGCTTCGGCGGCGGTCGTTCGGCCATTGCGGTCTTTCTCCTCCGATCGCGTTCGGATCGATGCGGCCCGGGCTCATGTCCCGGGCGCGGCGACTCGGGTGCCCGCGTCCGAGCGAATCGGCAGCGCAGGCGAGCGCCCGTTGCGCGGCACCCCGAATGGCGTGCGCAACGCACGCCATTCGGGGCGACGGCAACTCAGCTTCGGCTCAGCGCACCGGCGGCGCGTACATCAACCCGCCTTCGTTCCACAGTGCGTTCGCGCCTCTGGGCAGGTTCAGCGCCGTCTTGGGACCGACGTTGCGCTCGAAGATCTCGCCGTAGTTGCCTACCGCCTTGATCGCGCGCACCATCCAGTCCTTGTCCAGTCCCAGCAGCTTGCCGGTGTCCTCCGACGTGCCGAGAATGCGCTGCACGACCGGATCCTGGCTCGACTTCTTCAGTTCGTCGACATTCGCCTGCTTGACGCCGTACTCCTCGGCCTCGAGCAGACCGTAGATCACCCACTTGGCGATCGCGAACCACTCGTCGTCGCCGCGGCGTACCACCGGACCGAGCGGCTCCTTCGAGATCAGGTCCGGAAGGATCACGTGCTCTTTCGGATCCTTCGCCTCCTTCGTGCGTGTCGAGGCTAGGCCCGACGCGTCGGTGGTGTATGCCGCGCAGCGGCCGGAGAAGTACGCGCCGGTGGCGGCTTCGAGCTTCTCGAACACGACCGGCTTGAGGTCGAGCTTGTTGGCGCGCGAGAAGTCGGTCAGGTTCTTCTCGGTGGTCGTGCCGGACTGCACGCAGACGGTCGCGCCCTTGAGTTGCTTGGCGCTCTTGATGTTGAGCTTGGTCGGGACCATGAATCCCTGGCCGTCGTAGTAGGTGACGGCGGTGAAGCTCAGGCCCAGCGACGCGTCACGCGTGAGCGTCCAGGTCGTGTTGCGCGAGAGGATGTCGACTTCGCCGGATTGCAGCGCGGTGAAACGCTGCTGCGCGGTGAGCGGAACCCACTTGACCTTGGTCGCGTCGCCCAGCACGGCGGCGGCGATCGCGCGGCACACGTCGACGTCCAGACCGCTCCATGCGCCCTGGCTGTCGGCAGCCGAGAACCCAGCCAGGCCGGTGTTCACGCCACAGATGATCTGACCGCGTGCCTTGATCGCGTCGAGCGTCTTCCCGGCGTGCGCCGGGGGCGTCGCCGAGATCGCCGCAGCTGCGGCAACCGCGCCGGCGAGAATCCTGAAGTTCTTGTTCATCGAAGGCCTCCCCTCTTGGAATTAGGATCGTGGATGGTGCGTTGCAGCAAAGCAATTCGCGCGCGCAACTGCTGCAAATCTACCATCTGGGCCGCCGAACGCAATCCGGGCATACCCGCGCGCCGGGCGGTCGTCGCCGGCGCGGCGTGCGGCGCTCGCGCCGCGCGGGCGGAAAATTCGAGGCTCTGCGTGCGGCTCAGCGCATCCAGCGCGAGCGGCGCCACAGCTCGACTGCGGCGGGCCAGAAACGGTCCAGCGAATCGACTGCGGGAGGCTCGATGCCAAGGTGCATGAGCGCCGCTGCGAGCGTTTCGAGCGGCCGGGCGGT
>JAHDXY010000143.1 GCA_023384005.1 Burkholderiaceae bacterium
GAAGTTGCGCACGTCGTGGTGCACGAAGTACTCGGCGATGTCGCCCATCACCTTGAGGCTGAACTCGGTGGAGAAGATGCAGGTGTTCTGGCCCTGGTCTTCCTTGAGGATGTCGGCCTGCACGGTGCCGCGCACGGTGGACAAGGTCCACGCGCGGATCTTGGCGATTTCGGTATCGGTCGGTTCGCGGCCGTTGTCGGAGCGGAACTTCTCCATCTGCTGGTCGATCGCGGTGTTCATGTACATCGCGAGGATCGTCGGCGCGGGGCCGTTGATCGTCATGCTCACGCTGGTGGCCGGGTCGCACAGGTCGAAGCCGTCGTAGAGCACCTTCATGTCCTCGAGCGTCGCGATCGACACGCCCGAGTTGCCGACCTTGCCGTAGATGTCCGGGCGCTCGGCGGGGTCGTTGCCGTAGAGCGTGACCGAGTCGAATGCGGTCGACAGCCGCTTGGCAGGCATGCCCTCGGAGAGCAGTTTGAAGCGACGGTTGGTGCGAAACGCGTCGCCTTCGCCGGCGAACATGCGCGTGGGGTCTTCGTTCTCGCGCTTGAACGCGAACACGCCCGCGGTGTAGGGAAACGACCCCGGCACGTTCTCGAGCATCAGCCAGCGCAGCAGCTCGCCGTGATCCTCGTATCGCGGCAGGACGACCTTGCGGATCTTCGTCCCGGAGAGCGAGGTGGTGGTGATCTTCGTGCGGATCTCGCGGTCGCGGATCTTCACGACGTACTCGTCGCCCGAATACGCCTCGCGCATCTGCGGCCACATCGCCAGCAGCTTGGCCGCGCCGGCGTCGAGCCCGGCGGCGCGCTTGTCGGCCAGCGCGCGCACCGTGTCACGCGCGCCGCTCCTGGTGGGGTCGTCGTCGTTGAGCATGCGCGCCGATTCGCGCAGTTGCTGCACCTCGCGCGCCAGCCGGCTTTGCGACAGCGCGCGCGCCTTGTACGCGTGCACCGTGTCGGAGATGTCGGCCAGGTAGCGCGCCCGCGCCGGCGGCACGATCACGAGGTTGCTCGACGAATGGCGCACGTTCGTGCGTGCCAGCCTGCCGGGGGCGTCGTCGGACAGCGGCAGCTTCAGGCCCAGCTCCACCAGCCGCGGCAGCATGCCCTGGTAGAGCGCGGTGACGCCATCGTCGTTGAAGCGCGACGCCTGGGTGCCGAACACGGGCATCTGCTCGGGCGGCGTGGAGAAGGCCTCGCGGTTGCGCTGCACCTGCTTGGCCACGTCGCGCAGCGCGTCCGCCGCACCTTTCCTGTCGAACTTGTTGATCGCGACGAAGTCCGCGAAGTCGAGCATGTCGATCTTCTCGAGCTGGCTCGCCGCGCCGAACTCGGGGGTCATCACGTAGAGACTCGCCTCGACCAGCGGCACGATCGCGGCGTCGCCCTGTCCGATGCCCGAGGTTTCGACGATCACGAGATCGAAACCCGCAGCCTTGCACGCGGCGATCGCGTCGGGAACCGCCTCGCTCAGTTCGCTGCCCGCTTCGCGCGTGGCGAGCGAGCGCATGTAGATGCTGGGGTGGTCGATCGCGTTCATGCGGATCCGATCGCCCAGCAGCGCGCCGCCCGACTTGCGTCGCGTCGGGTCGACCGAGAGGATCGCGATGCGCAGCCTGTCGCCCTGGTCGAGCCGCAAGCGGCGCACGATCTCGTCGGTGAGCGAGCTTTTTCCCGCGCCGCCTGTCCCGGTAATGCCCAGGGTGGGAACCTTGGCGGTGTCGGCGCGCTTGCGCAGTTCGTCGCGCAGCGCGGGGTCGAGGCGGCCGTTCTCGAGCGCGGTGATGCAGCTCGCCAGCGCACGGCGCGCACGCACGAGCGCCGCGCTGCCAGCGGCGGCATCCGCGCCGGCTGCCGGCGCCGCTGATAGCGCGTCGAGCGAGGTCGGCGCGTGCACGGTCAGGTCGCAATCGCTGCGCCGGATCATGTCGGCGATCATCCCCGGCAGGCCCATGCGCTGGCCGTCCTCGGGGGTGAAGATCCGTTGCACGCCGTAGTCCTGCAACTCGGCGATCTCGCTCGCGACGATCACCCCGCCGCCGCCGCCGAACACCTTGATGTGCCCGGCGCCGGCCTCGCGCAGCAGGTCGAGCATGTACTTGAAGTACTCGACGTGGCCGCCCTGGTAGGACGACACGGCGATCGCGTGCGCGTCTTCCTGCAGCGCGCAATCGACGATCTCGCGCACCGAGCGGTTGTGCCCGAGGTGGATCACTTCCGCGCCCTGCGATTGCAGGATGCGCCGCATGATGTTGATCGACGCGTCGTGTCCGTCGAACAGCGACGCTGCCGTCACGAATCGCACCCGGTTCTTCATCGTGTAGGCGGCGAGCTTTTTCTGGTCCGAGAGGTCTGTCATGGCGAGGATCCGCGAAGTTGCCCCGTCGCACCCAAGGCAGGCGCGCTGGCGGTGTCCGGGAAAGTGTATGCCGCATCCGCGCCGCGGGCCTCGCGGCAGGCTCGATCGCGGCGACGCTACATCACGTTTACGTAAACGTCAACATGACGGGTCGCCCGGTTGATAAGCTCCCGGGTGAGCGGGTCGAGCGAATCCGCCGCACACCTGGGGGGCGCGATGACCGACGCAGGGCAAAGAGCCGGGCCGGACGAAGGCGGGGCGAAGGGCGAAGGGGCGAAGGGCGAAGGGGCGAGCGGCAAGAGGGTGAACGACAAGGGGGCGAACGACAAGGGGGCGAACGACAAGGGGGCGAATGACGAAGCGGCGGCGCGCGCGCCGGTCGTTCGCAGGATCGATTCCGGCGCACCTCTGCGCTGGCTGCGGCGCGGCTGGGACGACTTCAGGGCGACCGGCTACCGGGGGGCCTTCTATGGCGCCGTGTTCGCGGCGATGGGGCTGCTGATCGAGCTGATCTACGCCACCCGCTGGCAGCTGACGATGGGACTCACCGCGGGGTTCTTCCTGGTCGGCCCTTTCGTCTGCACCGGGATCTACGAACTGTCGCGCCAGCGCGCGCGTGGCGAAGCGGCCGACCTGGCGGCGTCGATGACTTGCTGGCGGCGCAACCTGGGCGGCGTCGCCTTCTTCGCGGCGATGCTCACCTTCGCGATGATCGTCTGGGCGCGGGTGTCGGTCGTGCTGTTCGCGTTGTTCTCCAGCGCCGAGTTCCCCACCGTGCAGAGCATGGTGGCGCAGATCCTGAGCCTGTCGAACATCGAGTTCCTGCTCGTGTGGACCGGGGTGGGCTTCGTCTTCGCGTCGCTGGTGTTCTCGATCTCGGTCGTGTCGATTCCGTTGCTGCTCGACCGGGGCGGGGACACGATGATGGCGATCTTCTCGAGCGCGCGCGCGCTGTATGTCAAACCGGGTGCGCTGTACCTGTGGGCGGTGCTGATCGTCGTCCTGATCGGTGCGAGCCTCGCGCTTTGGTTCGTTCCGCTGGTGCTCACCGCGCCGCTGATCGGCCACGCCACCTGGCACGCCTACCGCGACCTGCTCGAGGGCGACGCGGGCTGAAGCCGGCCGCGCGATCGCGGGCTTCGATCCTCGCCGCGCACTGACCGCGCCGACCGCGCCGACGCACCGCCGCGCTCGGCGGGGTCCGGCGCTGTCGTATCCTTGGGCCCTTTCCGATACTGAAACCGGGCGAGGGAATCGAAGATGGGCATCGAGACGATTGGAATCATCGGCGCGGGAACCATGGGCAGCGGCATCGCGCAGGCCTGCGCGGTAGCCGGAATGAACGCCGTGGTGCAGGACGTGGACGAAGCCGCGCTGGCGCGTGCGACGAAATCGGTGTCGGGCTCGCTCGAACGGCTGGTGCGCAAGGGCACGATGACCGAAACGGAACAGGCCGGCGCGCTCGCGCGCATCAGGACCACGACCCGCGCCGAGGAACTCGCCGCGGCGTCGCTGATCATCGAGGCCGCCACCGAGAACGAGGCGCTCAAGGTGAAGATCCTGCGCGCGGTCGACGCGCTCGCCGCGCCCGAGACGATCATCGCGACCAACACCTCGTCGATCTCGATCACCAAACTCGCCGCGGCGACCAGCCGCCCGGACAGGTTCGTGGGGATGCACTTCTTCAACCCGGTGCCGGTGATGGCATTGGTCGAGATCATCCGCGGGTTGCGCACCTCGGACGCGACGGTGGCAGCGGTGACCGCGCTCTCGGAAAAGCTGGGGAAGACGCCGATCGGCGTGAAGAACAGCGCCGGATTCGTCGTGAACCGGATCCTCTGCCCGATGATCAACGAGGCGATCTTCGCGCTGCAGGAGGGTCTCGCCACCGCCGCCGAGATCGACGCCGGGATGAAACTGGGCTGCAACCACCCGATCGGCCCGCTCGCGTTGTGCGACCTGATCGGGCTCGACGTCGAGCTCGCGGTGATGGAAGTGCTCTACGGCAACTTCAACGATTCGAAGTACCGGCCCGCCCCGCTGCTGCGCGAGATGGTCGACGCGGGCCAGCTCGGGCGCAAGACCGGGCGCGGCTTCTATGACTACGCGAAGAAGTAGGCCCGGCCCGGACCTCGACTTCTGGGAGCAGCGTTTCGCGTCGAACACGACCCCCTGGGATCGGGGCGAGGCGAACCCGCAGCTGGCGCGATGGCTCGACTCGGGCGATCTTGGGCCGTGCTCGGTGATCGTTCCGGGATGCGGATCGGGCTACGAGGTCGCCGTGCTGGCGAAGGCGGGCTTTGCAGTGACCGCGCTCGACTACGCCGGCGCCGCGATCGAGCGCACCGGCGAGCGCGTCGCGCTGCTCGACGCCGAAGCGCGCGCGCGCGTAAACCTGGTGCGGGCCGACGCCACCGCGTGGATGCCCGACGCCGCGGTCGACGCGGTCTACGAACAGACCTGCCTGTGCGCGCTGCACCCCGATCTCTGGGTCGACTACGCCCGGCAGCTGTGGCGCTGGATTCGTCCGCAAGGGCGCCTGTTCGCGCTCTTCGCGCAGGTCCCGCGCGCCGCTTCGGCCGAGGGTTTCGTCCTTGGCCCGCCCTACCACTGCGACATCAACGCGATGCGCGCGCTGTTCGCGCACTCGCTGTGGGAGTGGCCGGCGCCGCCCTATCCCAGGGTGAGCCACCCGGCCGGGATGGCAGAACTGGCGATCGTGCTGCGACGACGCGCCCAGCCGTCGTAGGCGGCAGGCCGGCGCGGGGCCGGCGCCGGGATCGCGCCGAACGCGCGGTGCGGCAGGCCCGAAACCCGCACCAGTACTGGTTTGCCCGCATGGTGCGCTTTGGGTAAGCTGGGATATTCTGGTTCCGGACAACGAACCTGCGGGACGAGCGCAGGCAGGATGTCCGGGTGAAGCGCCCGCATGCACGAGAAGATGCACGGGCGATCCGGAAAGACCGACAGAGGAGACAAGACCATGGCGCAACCCGGCGCCGATTCGGTTGCGAACGTCCGCGAGCTGGGCAACACCACGTTTCCGCGGCTGCTGCTCAGGCACGCGAGCGATCGTTCGGAGCGGGCCGCGCTGCGCGAGAAGGATCTCGGCATCTGGCAGACGGTCAGCTGGCGCGAGCTGCACGCCGAGGTGGAACTGATCGCCGCGGGCCTCGCGAGCCAGGGCTTCAAGCGCGGCCAGCACCTCGCTCTGATCGGCGAACACCGCCCGCGCCTGTACGCGGCGATGATCGCGGCGCAGGCGCTGGGCGGCATACCGGTGCCGCTGTACCAGGACGCCGCCGCGCAGGAGATCGTGTTCGTGTTCGAGAACGCCGAGATCGAGTTCGCGATCGTCGAAGACCAGGAGCAGGTCGACAAGCTGCTCGAGGTGCGCGAGAGCTACCCCGGACTGACCCGAATCGTCTACGACGACCCTCGCGGGCTGCGTAGCTACGACGAGCGCGAGCTGATGCCCTACGAGGATCTGGTCAAGGAAGGGCGCGGCCTGCTCAGGAGCCACCCGGGTTTCGTCAAGGAGGAGATCGCCAGGGGATCGCCCGACGACGTCGCGGCGATGTTCTACACCTCGGGCACCACCGGCAGGCCCAAGGGGGTCACGCACACCCACCGCAACCTGATCTCGATGTCGACGGTGGCTTCCCGGATGGAAGGACTGGGCGAGGCCGACGAGATCCTCGCCTACCTGCCGATGGCGTGGATCGGGCAGAACATCTTCTCGTACTCGCAGTGGCTGGTGAACGGTTTCACCGTGAACTGTCCCGAGTCGCAGGAAACCGTCAGCTCGGACATGCGCGAGATCGGGCCCACCTACTACTTCGCGCCGCCGCGCGTGCTCGAGGCGCTGCTCACGCAGGTGACGATCCGGATGGAGGATGCCGCGGCGATCAAGCGCTGGCTGTTCCAGTACTTCATGGGCGTCGCGCGCGACGTCGGCGGCAGGCTGCTCGACGGCGACGCCTCGGTCGGCGCGTTCGAGCGCTTCAAGTACTGGCTCGGCAACTACGTGATCTACGCCCCGCTGCGCAACGTGCTCGGGATGAACAGGGTTCGCGTCGCCTACACCGCGGGCGAGGCGATCGGACCCGACCTGTTCGTGTTCTACCGCTCGCTCGGCATCAACCTCAAGCAGCTCTACGGTTCGACCGAAACCGCGGTGTTCGTCTGCGTGCAGCCCGACGGCCAGGTCAGGGCGGACACGGTCGGCCCGCCGATCGACGGCGTCGAGCTGAAGGTCTCGGACGCGGGCGAGGTGCTGATCCGCAGCCCCGGACTGCTGCGTGACTACTACAAGAACCCGGAGGCCACCGCCGAGGTAAAGGACGCCGAGGGCTGGTACCACACCGGCGACGCCGGCTACCTCGACAAGGAAGGCCACCTGAAGATCATCGATCGCGCCAAGGACGTGGGCAAGCTCGCCGGCGGGCAGCTGTTCGCGCCGAAGTACATCGAGAACAAGCTCAAGTTCTTTCCCTTCATCAAGGAGGCGGTCGCCTTCGGCGCGGGCAAGGATCGGGTCATGGCCTTCCTGAACATCGACATGGAGGCCTGCGGCAACTGGGCCGAGCGGCGCAACATCGCCTACGCCGGATACGTCGACCTCGCCGCGCGCGAGGAGATCAGGGGGCTGATGCGCGAGTGCGTCGAGAAGGTCAATGCAGACCTGGCGGCGGACCCGATGATGAGCGCGTCGCAGGTGCACCGCTTCTTCGTCCTGCACAAGGAACTCGACGCCGAACTCACGCGCACGCGCAAGGTGCGCCGCGGTTTCATCGCGCAGAAGTACGCGCCGCTGGTCGAGGCACTGTACAGCGACAGGAAGGAGCAGTTCATCGAGACGCAGGTGCGCTTCGAGGACGGGCGGGTCGGATCGGTGTCGGCGACGCTGCGCGTCGAGCAGGCGAAGGTCTTCGCCCCCGAGGCCGCGCAAAAAGCCGCGGCCTGAGCACAACGCAGGGGAACGCATTTCATGGCCGACAGGAAGATCGGGGAAGTGATCCTCGACCTGAGCAACATCTCGCTGTCGTTCGGCGGCGTCAAAGCGCTCACCGACATCTCCTTCGATGTCCGCGAGCACGAGATCCGCGCGATCATCGGCCCCAACGGCGCGGGCAAGAGCTCGATGCTCAACGTGATCAACGGAGTGTACGTGCCGCAAAAGGGCGAGATCGTCTTTCGCGGCAAGCACTTCGCCAGGATGAACTCGCGCCAGGTCGCCGAAATGGGCGTGGCGCGCACCTTCCAGAGCCTTGCGCTGTTCAAGGGCATGAGCGTGCTCGACAACATCATGGCCGGGCGCAACCTGCGGATGAAGTCGAACATCCTCCTTCAGGCGATCTGGAAAGGGCCCGCCGAGCGAGAGGAAATCGTACATCGCGAAGCGGTCGAGAGAATCATCGATTTCCTCGAGATTCAGCCATACCGGCGGGTTGCGGTCGGGCGGCTCCCTTATGGCTTGCAGAAACGGGTCGATCTGGCGCGTGCGCTTGCGATGGAGCCGACGATGCTGTTACTCGACGAACCAATGGCGGGAATGAACGTCGAAGAGAAGCAGGACATGAGCCGCTTCATCCTCGATGTCAACGACGAATTCGGTACCACGATCGTGCTGATCGAGCACGACATGGGCGTGGTGATGGATATCTCGGATCGCGTGGTTGTGCTCGATTACGGCAGGAAGATCGGTGACGGCGCACCCAATGAGGTTCGCAACAACCAGGACGTCATCGACGCCTATCTGGGCGTCGCCCACTGAGGAACTGGAGCGACATGGGATTCTTCATAGAGGTGGTCCTGGCGGGGCTGATGGCCGGGCTGCTGTACGCGCTGGTCGCACTCGGATTCGTTCTGATCTTCAAGGCCTCGGGAGTGTTCAACTTTGCGCAGGGCGCGATGGTGTTGTTCGCTGCGCTCGCGATGGCACGGCTCGCGGAGTGGCTTCCGCAGTGGTTCGGGTTCGACAATCCGGTGCTCGCGAACGTTGCTGCGTTCGGGCTGGCGGTGTTGCTCATGATCCTGGTCGCCTGGTTGATCGAGCGGCTGGTCTTGCGCCCGCTGGTGAACCAGGACCCGATCGCGCTGCTGATGGCGACGCTTGGGGTCAGCTACTTCCTGGACGGCTTCGGGCAGACGGTCTGGGGATCGGACATCTACAGCATTTCTCTGGGAATTCCGAAGGAGCCGCTGATCGTGCTCGGGGGTGTTTTCGAGGGAGGGGTCCTTCTGCAGGGCGACGACATCGTCGCAGCAGTAGTGGCGGGCGCGCTCGTGCTTGTCCTGGCGGTGTTCTTTCAGAAGACGTCGACGGGTCGTGCGTTGAGGGCGGTGGCGGACGATCACCAGGCCGCGCAGTCGATCGGCATTCCGCTAAGAAGAATATGGGTCATCGTCTGGTCGGTTGCGGGCTTCGTCGCACTGGTTGCGGGGGTGGTATGGGGTAGCAAGCTCGGTGTGCAGTTCTCGCTTTCTCTTCTGGCGCTCAAGGCGCTGCCTGTGGTGATTCTCGGTGGGCTGACGTCGATTACCGGGGCGATCGTTGGAGGAATCATCATCGGCGTCGGCGAGAAGGTTGCCGAGATCTACCTCGGCGCGCTGATCGGCGGTGCTCTCGAGAACTGGTTTCCGTACGCCATCGCGTTGGTCTTCCTGCTGATCCGCCCGCAGGGGCTGTTCGGCGAGAAGATCATCGACAGGGTCTGAAGACATGCTCTATCGCGAGAATGGCCAATTCAAGGCCACTTATGTGGCCGACCAGCAGATCTTCCCGATCCGGCAGGATCGCGTCTTCATCGTCCTCGTGCTTCTGTTCGCGTTCGTCGTCGTGCCGATGTTCGCGAGCGAGTACCTTTTTCGAGGGATCCTGATCCCGTTCCTGATCCTGGCGCTCGCTGCCATTGGCTTGAACATCCTGGTCGGCTACTGCGGCCAGATTTCTCTTGGAACCGGCGCATTCATGGCAGTAGGCGCTTATGCGGCCTACAACCTGATCTCGCGCGTTCCCGAGGTCAATCTGATCGTTGCCTTTCTGTTCGGCGGCGCCTGCGCAACACTCGCGGGGGTCGTATTCGGCGTGCCGAGCTTGCGTATCAAGGGGCTTTACCTTGCGGTCGCGACGCTGGCCGCGCAGTTCTTCGTCGATTGGCTGTTCCAGCGCGTACCGTACCTGACCAACTATTCGACCTCGGGCTCGATTCAGGCGCCGTCGATGAGCGTCTTCGGGTTCCCGGTTTCCGAGCCGGTCGAACGGTACTACCTGGTGCTGGTGATCGTCTGCGCATTCGCCTACATGGCGAAGAACCTGGTTCGGGGGCACATTGGTCGCGAGTGGATGGCGATCCGCGACATGGACGTTGCCGCGGCGGTGATCGGAATCCGCCCCGTATACGCCAAGCTCACCGCGTTCGCGGTGAGTTCGTTCATCGTAGGGGTCGCAGGGGCGCTCTGGGGCTTCATTCACCTGGGCGCGTGGGAGTCGGCGGCGTTCGACATCAATCGGTCGTTCCAGCTGTTGTTCATGGTGATCATCGGCGGGCTTGGATCGATTCTGGGAAGTTTCTTCGGCGCTGCGTTCATCATCATCGTGCCGATCGTCCTGAACCAGATCCCTGCCTGGCTCGGGATCCCGCTGTCGACGGCGCTGATCACGCACTTGGAGTTTATGATCTTTGGTGCGCTGATCGTCTTCTTTCTGATCGCCGAGCCGCACGGACTGGCGCGGCTTTGGTCGATCGGCAAGGAAAAACTGAGGCTCTGGCCGTTCCCTCACTAGGGGCGGGATGCGAGAGGGTTTTCGATAACCGCGCGTATGCGCGAACCTTGAGGAGAGATGCTGATGAGACATCGATTGAAAGTCAGAACGGTCATCGCCGCACTGGCGATCGCTGGCGCCGGCGCGGCCGCGTCCGTGCCGGCAACGGTATACGCCCAAGCCAACGAGCAGTTCTTCCCTGTGCTCCCCTATCGATCGGGCCCGTTCGCGCCGAACGGGGTGCCGTGGGCGAATGCCTACGTCGATTATCTCAAGCTGGTGAACGCGCGCGACGGCGCGATCAACGGCGTGAAGATCACCTGGGAGGAGTGCGACACCGGGTATTCGACCGATCGCGGCGTCGAGTGCTACGAACGCCTCAAGGGTAAAGGGCCCACTGGAGCGACCGTGTTTCACCCGCTGTCGACCGGCATCACCTACTCGGTCACGGCGAAGGCTGCAGAGGACAAAGTGCCGCTGATCACGGCCGGCTATGGAATTTCCGAAGCCGCGTACGGGCCGGTGTTCGCCTGGAACTTCGTGCTCGGTGGCAACTATTGGGCCGCGGCCGACATCCTGATCCAGCACGTTGGCAAGAAGGAGGGCGGCGT
>JAHDXY010000144.1 GCA_023384005.1 Burkholderiaceae bacterium
GCTCGCTCTCGCGCTGGCGATAGGCGCGGCGGTCTACCTTTACGACCGCTACGCGCGTCGCGCCGCCCCCGTCGCGCGCCAAGCCCCGGAGCAGCAGGCCGCAGCGCCGCCGCCCGCCCCTGCCACGCCCGTGATCAAGCACCCGATCGAGGATGTGCCGCTCGCCCCGGCCCCCGGCCCCGAGTTGCCGCCGCGCGAACAGAGCGATTCGGCACTGCGCGAAGCGCTCGAGTCTTCCGCGCCGAAGGAGCTGTCGGCCTACCTGGTGAGCGAGGAACTGGTGCGGCGGTTCGTCGCCACGGTCGACAACCTGCCGCGGCAGACGCTGCCGATGAAGGTGCGCGCCGCGCGCGCGACTCCGGAGCGATTCGCGACTTCAGGCCCGGACGACCAGCGCGTGATCGCCCCCGAGAACACCCGGCGCTACGAACCCTTCGCGCGGCTGGTCGAGACCGTGGACGCGCGGGCGCTGATCGCGATCTACCTGCGCTTCTACCCGCTGTTGCAGCAGGAGTACCGCGCGCTCGGTTTTCCCGACAAGCACTTCAACGACCGCGTTGTCGAGGCGATCGACGACTTGCTGTCCGCACCCGAGCCGCAGGGGCCGATCGCGCTGGTCCAGCCGAAGGTGATGTACCGCTTTGCCGACCCGGCGCTCGAATCGTTGTCCGCAGGCCGCAAGATCATGATCCGGATCGGCCCGGAGAACGCGCGACGGATGAAGGCGAAGCTGCGCGAGATCCGCGCGACGCTCGCCGGCAAGAGGCCCGCCGGCGAGTCGGCGCCCCCGGCGGAGAAGCCGGCCGGCGGCGCCAGGGGCGGTTGAAGCCCCTCGATCAACCGCCCTGCGCGCGCACCCACGCCTCGTAACGCGCCCTGGTCTCGGCGTTGGCGGGGTACAAACCGGGCAGCGCCACTCCGCGCTCGACCTCGCCGACGATCCACCCCTCGAGTCGCTCCTGTTCGACCGATGCCGCGACGACATCGTCGAGCAGCGCCGCAGGAATCAGGACCGCGCCATCCGAATCGACCACGACGACGTCGTCCGGGAAGACGGCTACCCCACCACAGCCGATCGGTTCCTGCCAGTTCACGAAGGTCAGCCCGGCAACCGATGGCGGCGCCGCCGCGCCCTGGCACCAGACCGCAAGCCCGGTCCCGAGCACGCCGGCCAGGTCGCGAACGACACCGTCGGTGACCAGCGCCGCGACGCCGCGCTTCTTCATCCGCGCGCACAGAATGTCGCCGAAGATCCCTGCGTCGGTCACCCCCATCGAATCGACCACCGCGACACAACCCTCGGGCATATCCTCGATCGCCGCGCGTGTCGATCTGGGCGAGGCCCACGACTCGGGCGTGGCGAGATCCTCGCGTGCCGGCACGAAACGCAACGTGAAGGCGCGCCCGACCACGCGCGCCTGGTCGGAACGCAACGGTCGCGTTCCGCGCATCCAGACGTTGCGCAATCCCTTCTTGAGCAGCACCGTGGTCAGCGTCGCGGTCGAGACTTTCATCAGCGTCTCGGTCATTGCCTTGTCCAGCGTCATCGTCGGTCTCCGTTCCCAGAACCCTGCAGTATGCCCTGCGCGGGCCGCCACGCGGCGCGACGCGACGCGGCGCGACGCGACGCGACGCGGGCCGCGCGCGTGCGCACCGCCGCGGCATCGCTGCGATCGGGACTCGATTCGCGCCGCCCGAGGCAATAGACTAGGGGCAGATCAGAGGCAGGTCACGCAGGGGGTCGCCTTGGCGAACGAAGCGAAATCGGGGTCGAAGACGCCAGCCGCCGGCGAGGCGAAATCCGGTCGGGCGCGCAAGGGCGTCGCCAAACCCGCGCAGCGAACCGCACGCACGCCGGCGGCGCGGTCGAAGGCGGCGCAGGTCGAGCACGGCGCGGATCGGCGCGTCGCGAAAACGCAGCTCCCGCTTGCGCGCGAGCTGCGCTGGTGGGCCGATTCGATGCTCGGTCTGGCGAGCAGCGCCGCGGACATGTCGGTGAACGTCGCGCGAATGACACTGCGCAAACCCTCCCAGCGCGCCGCGCTCGAGCGCGCCGGCGCGATGCTCAAGGGGTTTCGCGAAGCGGCCGGATTGAGCCTGCGCGAGGTGGGCCACGCGATCGACCTGAAGGATCCGCTCCTGCTCGAGGCGGCCGAAGGCGGCAAGATCTCGTTGCCTTTCGAAATCATCCTTCGCCTTGCGGCGGTGCTCGGTCGCAAGGACCCGATTTCCTTCGTGATGAAACTCACGCGCACGCAAAACCCCGATCTGTGGGCGACGCTGGAATCGCTCGGCGTCGGAAAACTCGTCGTGCAGGCCGGGCGCGAACGCGAGTTCGCCAATGTCTACCGTGCCGACGACCGTGCGCGAAAGCTCTCGGACGCCGACTTCGCCAAAGTCCTGGGATTCGTTCAGGCCGCGTTCGACCTCGCGCTCACGATGCGCGAATCCGACGGCCGGCGCGCCGCGATCGGGCCGAGCGCTAGCCCATCCACTGACTGACCGGCGCCGCCGCGAGTTCCAGCGGCTGCGTGACGATGTCCACCAGCGCCGGTCCGCCGTGCGCGAGCGCGGCGCGCAGCGCCGGTTCCAGTTGAGTCGGGTCTTCGACCCGCCAGCTCGCCATTCCGTAGGCCCGCGCGATCTGCGCGTGGTCGGTGGCGCGGAAGTCGACCGAGAAGTAGCGTTTGCCGTAGCTCGCGCGCTGGCTCGCCTTGATCCATCCGAACGACGCGTTCGAGAGCACGACCAGCAACAGCGGCGCGTCGTAGCGCAGCACCGTCTCGAGCTCTCCGGCGACGAATCCGAAACTGCCGTCGCCCATCACGGCGACGCAGCGCGATGCTGGCCGCGCGAACCACGCGCCGAGCGCCGCAGGCAGCGAAAACCCCAGCGCGCCGTGTGCGCGATTGGTGATGAACCAGCGCCCGGGCCTGGGAAGTTCGAAGTAGGCTGCGAAGTAGGGGCACGGCGTGCCGGGATCGGCACAGACGATCGCGTCGTCGGCAAGCACGCGGCGAAGCGTCGCGACGATGCGCTCGGGCTTGATCGGGCGCTCGTCGCTGGCGGCCAGCGCTGCGAACCCGCTCGCCTTGACACGCCTTGCGGCGTCGGCGAGCTTTCGCCCGGGGCTCGCCGGGTCGGCTCCGGGCGGTGACGAGCCGCGCTCGGGCTCGATCCTCGCGATCAGCGCGGCGAGCGCGAGGCGCGCATCGCCGACCAGCGCGGCCTCGGTCAGATAGCTGGTGGAGATCGCGAACGCGTCGACGTCGATGTGGATCACCGTCGTACCCGGACGCGGGTAGCGCCAGTGCTCGGTCGAAGTGGAGCCCGCTCGGCAGCCGACGAACACGACCGCGTCGGCCGCGGCGATCACGTCGCGCGTCGCGGGAACGCCTCCGTTGGACCCGACCACCCCGGCAGAGAGCTCGAAAGCGTCCGACACGGCGCCTTTGCCGCTGACCGTCGTGCACACCGGCGCGTCCAGCAGCAACGCCAGCCGGGCGATTTCGTCGAAGGCGCCGGCGGCGATCACGCCGCCCCCACAGACGAACACCGGCTGGCGCGCCTCGAGCAGGCACTGCGCCGCGCGCGTCACTTGCGACTCGTCTGGAGCGCTGCGCCAGCTGGGCCAGCCGCCGTGCTCGGGCTGCGCCCAGAGCGTCTCGGGCGAAACCGGCTGCTTCTGTACGTCGTAGGGCACGCACAGGTGGGCCGACCCCGGGCGACCGGTGCTCATCGCGCGAAACGCCGCTCGCACCTGGTCGCCGATCGTCGCGGCGCTCTGGAACGTACCGTTCCACTTCGTGAGCGGCGCATAAAGCGCCTGCTGGTCGAGTTCGGTCAGCGGGTAACGTCCGCGCGAGGTGACTGCCACGTCGGAGGTGAATCCGAGCACGGGCACCGACGATTCGTTGGCTTCGACCAGGCCCGGGAGAAGGTAGGTCGCGCCGCCCCCGCTGGGTCCTTCGCAAACTCCGACCCGGGCGCTCACGCGTGCGTAGGCGTCGGCCATGTACGCCGCGCTGCGTTCGTCGCGCGCGAGCACGTGGGTGATGCCGTGTTCGAGGCGATGGAGCGCGTCGTAGTACGGCAGGCTCGTGTCGCCGCACACCCCGAACAGGTGGCGTACGCCGTAGGCCTGAAGCATCCTGATCAGCGCCTCCGCGCCGTTTTGCGCCGCGGCGCCATCACCCGAGTGCATCGATCGCTCCCCCGTCGAATCGCCGCGCGCGGCAGGCGCGCGGCATGACCCGGATTGGAACGCGAGCAATCATCCGGCGCAAGGGCGCTCGACGAAGTTCATCTCGACATTGAAGGCATCGCGCGCCGCGACCGTCAAGGCGTCGCCCGATTCGCTGAAATCGACACCGCTCGCCACGAGGACCTGCGACACGCGCTCGAGACTGCGCACGCGTATCGCGAGCGCGGTCATCGCCGGCGCCGCCGCTGACCGGGCAACGACGATTCGCACCGGGTCGGTGCGCACCTCGAATCCGCCGTCGTCGCGGCCACGGTCCGCTATTGCCGCCTCACCCAGCAACGCGCGAAAGAGCGCGCGCTCGCGCTGCGGATCGTTCACCCGGACCGAAATTGCGACGAGATCGAGCGCCCCGTTGTCGTGCCGCTGCCACGGGCCGTGCCAGACCAGTTCCGCAGTGAGGTGCTCGCAGAAGTAGACCCTGCCGGCAGCGCTCGATCCCGGCACGGTGCGCACGGTGCGAAACACCGCGTCGCGGGCCTGGCCGTCGACGATCACCGGCCGCCCGAACCGCTGCACCGGCTGCACCGGTGCGCCGCGCGACACGACGGCGGCGTGCGTTGCGTCGGCGTCGTCGCTGCGAAACACCAGCCCGCTCAAGCCCTCGGGCGCATCGCGCAACTCCGGTCGCACTGCGGCGTTGCCATCGGGCACGCCGAGCAGTTCGACATAGGTCGAGCCAAGCACCACCAGATGATTGATCGACCCCAGCGTGTGGTAGCCGCGCGGCGTCACCTGAAAGCCCAGGCGGCGAAACACTGCGACCGCTTCGTCCATCCTGCCGCCCACCGTGACGACCGCGTGGTCGAAGGCGACCGGTTTCGCGATCACGGCGCGACCCGCCGGCGCATCAGCCACGCGATCGCGAACGTGGCGACCGCGAGGAAGATGTAGCAGGCGGTGATCGTCATTTCCATTCCGATTCCCATTCCGGGCACGAAACTGGTGATCGCACCGCGCGAAGTCCGGCACGGAAACCCCCTATACGGCCGGCTCGGTTCTCCGGGCGCTGGGGCGTGCGAGCAGGCGCTCGACCCACGCCGCCACCGCGGGCGGCGCGTCGACTTCGATCAGCGGCAGGAACTGGACGAAGGGCGTGTAGCAGACCTCGGCGAGCGAGTAGCGCTCGCCCACCAGGTAGTCGCGATCGCCGAGCTGTCGCTCGAGCACCTGCAGGTGCCTGTCGATCTCGTCGCGCGCCCGCGCCATCGCCGCGCCGTCCCAGCGCTCCCTCGGCAGGAATCGCTTCGGGAAGATGATCACCCCGGTCGGCTGCGCCATTTGCAGGTCGCACAGTTTCATGTGCATGTCCACCATCGCGCGCAGCCTGGGGTCGGACGGCGCCAGCGCCGGTTCGGGGCGAGTCGCCTCGAGGTAGTTCAGGATCGCGGTCGACTCGTACAGCACGAACCCGTCCTCCTCGAGGGCCGGGACGCGCCCGTAGGGGTTGAACGCGAGGTACGCCGGGTCGCGGTGCTTGCGCGCCGCCATGTCGACCGTGACGAGTTCGTGCTCGATGCCCTTCTCGTCGAGCGCGATCAGCACGCGACGGCTGTAGGTCGAGAGCGGGTGGTAGTGCAGGCGGATCATCGTCGTATTCATCCCGGTGTCAGGTGTCGCCGCGCGAGGCGCTGCTCTCGAGCCTGGTCAGGACTTCGACGCTGCCGTGCAGCGTGCGATGCACCGGACAGCGGTCGGCGATCGCGAGCAGCCGCTCGCGCTGGGATTCGTCGAGTTCGCCGTCGATGCGCAGCACCCGTTCGATCCGGTCGATCTTCGCCGTCGCGGACTCGCAGTCGACGCAGTCCTCGGCGTGGACCTTGTCGTGCCGGAGGTCGACCGAGATACGCCGCACTGGCAGCTTCTTCATGTCGGCGTACATCCGAAGGGTCATCGTCGTGCACGCGCCCAGTGCCGCCTGCAGCAGTTCGTAGGGGCTCAGGCCGAGATCGGTTCCGCCGACCGTCACCGGTTCGTCGGCGAGGATCGTGTGGCGCGCGGTGCTCACCGCGTTGGCGAACTTGCCCGTGCCGCGCTCGGCCACCCGCACCAGTCCCGCGGGCACCTGATCGGACCCGGCAGCAGCCGGTTCGACGTATCGCCCAGCCCACGCCGCAATCACCCCGGCGGCGAATCGCGCGTCCTCGACGCGCGAGAGCATGTGGTCGGCGCCGTCCAGGGAAACGAAGGATTTCGGGTGCATCGCCGCCTCGAACACGCGCCGCGCATTGTCCACCGCCACGACGCCGTCCACCGGCGAATGCATCACCAGCAGCGCGCGCCCCAGCGCGCGGATGCGCTGCACCTGTTGCTGTCCGTCGAGATCGTCGAGGAACGCGCGCGAGATCGTGAACGCGCGCCCGGCGATCGAGACCTGTGCTTCGCCCTCGCGCTCGATCAGCGCGAGATCGCGCTCGAACTGCTTGCGCACGTGCCCCGGATCACACGGCGCGCCGATGGTGACGACCGCGCGTGCGTCGCTGATCCGGTGCGCGGCGGCGATCACCGCCGCGCCGCCGAGCGAATGCCCGACAAGCACAGCCGGCGCACCATGGTGCGCACGCAGCCAGTCCGCGGCGGCGACCAGATCGTCCACGTTCGACGAGAAGTTGGTGCTCGCAAAATCGCCGCCGCTTCCGCCCAGTCCGGTGAAATCGAAACGCAGCACGCCGAACCCGGCTTCGGCCATCGCGCGCGCGACGTAGCTGGCGGCTTTCGTGTCCTTGGAGCAGGTGAAGCAGTGCGCGAACAGCGCGAACGCGCGCGGCACGCCGTCGGGCAGGTCGAGCCGCGCCGAAAGCTCGGCGCCTCGACCGCCCGCGAACTGCATCATGACCGATCCCATCACGTCCTCCGCCGGGCCCGAGGCGAGTTCCATCGCCCCGCGACCAGAGTAAGCTAGCCCGACGAAGGTGTCCAACGAGGGGGCATTGCATGATCGTCGCGATCGTCAGCGCAACCCCGCGCGAATCCTGACGCGGCGATCGTCGCGATGGTCTGGAGCCTGCTCGCCAGCGGCGTCCTCGCGCTTCACCTCGCTTTCATCGCGTTCGCGATCGGCGCAGGATTGCTGGTGATTCGCTGGCCGCGCGTGGCGTGGGCTCACGTTCCGGCGCTCGCCTGGGCCGCGCTGATCGAGTTCGCCGGCGGAATCTGCCCGCTCACTCCACTCGAAGTCTGGCTGCTGCGCCGCGCCGGTGAATCGGGCTATTCGGGCGGCTTCATAGAGCACTACCTGACGGCGATCGTCTACCCCGATGGGCTGACGCGCGCGCACCAGGTCGCGCTCGGCACGGCGGTGCTCGCGGTGAACGCGCTGGTCTACTGGCGAGTGCTCGCGCGACGCAATTGAGCGGCGCGTCGCCGGTGCACCGGCTCAGTCGCCGTCGAGCGGCAGGATCGGCCGGCGCACCTTCTCGAACTGAAACAGACTCATGTCCGAGCTCGTCACCCCCTCGCCCTGGCATTGCACGATGTGCCTGGCGATCGGCTTGAACCCGGCGCGAAAGTGAATCCGCGACTTGAGCAACAGGAAGCGCATGCGCGTGGGCTCGATCCCGACGCTGCGGAACATCCCGAGGTCGAAGGGTTCCTGGTGACGCGAGATCACGACGAAGCGAACCGAACCGGTATCGAGCACCGCGGTCGGCCCCATCTCCATCCAGCGTCCGGTTCCCATCGGGCCGGTGATCTGGAAGCGCCCGTCGGTGAGCGCGCGCACCGTCCCGCGCACGGCAAGCGGCACGCCACGGCGTCCGATGCTCGGCATGTCGGCCTTTCCGCCCAGCATGATCTCGACCTCGGCACCCTCGCCCGCCGCTTGCATCTCGCGCACCGCCTGCGGATCGCAGATCGCGCCCACCGCGACGTCGTGCAGCTCCTGCCGGATGACTTCGGCGACCACCGTCATCACGTCCTGCGTCCCGCCCGACGCGCAGTTGTCGGCGTGATCGAGCAGGATCACCGGCCCGTCGGCGGGAGCGCCATCCGGCGCCGGCGCGCCGGCGAGCGCCTTCGCGCGCGCAACCGAGGCCTGCAGCGGCTCGGCGCGGTAGAGCAGTTCGTGACGGCTGCGCTGCGCCGCGGCGAGCAACGCGTCGACCGTCGACTGCGCGCGCGCCGGATCGCCATCGGCGACCACGACCGCACTCACGCCCGCCTCGTGGATGTCGGCCAGCGGAAAGCCGCCGAACAGGGTCGCCGCGAGGCAGCCCTCGGCCTCGGCAGCGACCGTCATCGCCTGCAGTTCACGCATCGGCTCGTCGTCGGTGCCCATGCGAAGCGTCGCTGCGAGCACCGGGATGTTTGCCCAGGCCATCACCGGACGGACCCTGCCTGTGAGGGTGTCGAGCACGATCTCGCCGACGCGTCGCCCGATTCTGGCGATGTCCACGTGCGGATAGGTCTTGTACCCGGCCATCACCGTGCAGTTCGCGACCATCTTCGCGCTGAGATTGGTGTGCAGGTCGAGCGTCACGCCGATCGGCACCTTCGGCGCGATCGCGCGAATCGCCTCGAGCAGGTCGCCCTCGCCGTCGTCGCTGGTTTGCGCGACCATCGCGCCGTGCAGGTCGAGGAGCACTGCGTCGCACCCCGCCGCGACCGCGTCTCGAATCGCGCCGACCATGCCGTCGTAGGCCTGGGCATCGACCGGCCCGCTCGGGTTGGCCTCGGCGGCGAGCGCGACCGTGAATTCGACCCCCCGTTCCCGGGCGAGATCGATGTAGGCGCCCAGCGCGGAGTTGGTTCCGGCGTACCGATCGGCGTCGCTGCGGCCGTCGTCCGCCTGCGGCATGAAGCGCGCGAGCGGCGTGGGCACCGGCGAGAACGTGTTCGTCTCGTGCTTCATCATCGCGAGAACCAGCTTCATCCTGCCCTCCGTCTTGATGGCTGCGGTTGCGAAGCCATCGGTTCGCCCCGAGAATCGCGGTCGAACGCGAAGCCGCGCCCGGGGCCCCTCGCCATCCTGAGAGATCGAATTGAGCGAA
Organism: Burkholderiaceae bacterium; assembly: GCA_023384005.1. GTDB lineage: Bacteria > Pseudomonadota > Gammaproteobacteria > Burkholderiales > Burkholderiaceae_E > Quisquiliibacterium. Next base: position 9,250 of record JAHDXY010000144.1, read on the forward strand.
CAGCGCCTGACAGGCAATGATACGAGCACGGCACACGACGACGACGCCGAAGGCGTCTCGTTTCCCACGGGAGCGCACGGTCACCGCGGTTCGGCCGAGGCGGGCCGCGCGATCGTCGCCGACGCGATGGCGACGATCTCCGCGACCGAAGCCGCGCGAATCGCCTCCGATCCGCGCTGGCACCGGTCGTACGCCACGCACCTTCGCAGGCTGGTCGAGACCGGACTGGTGAGGGGCGAAGACGCGCTCGCGATCGCACGCGCCGGGCTCGGCGCGGTGCATTCGAGAATGCGCTTCGCGCGCGACGGAGGCGAGGTCGCTCTCGCAGAAGCCGCGGCGCTCAAGCCCCGTTTCACCGTAGACGCGGCGACGATGGTCTGCGGGGCGGTGTTTCCGCCCAAAGCGCTGGCCGTGCCCTACCGCGGTGAGCAACTCGAAGGGCAAGCGCTGCTGGCGCAACTCGACCGATGGGTCGGGCAAGGCGTCGTCGAGCCCTCGCACGCGAGGGCCATCGCCCGCGTGGCCGCACACCCCGAGTGGCTCGATCTTTCCGATCAGACCTTCGTCCTGCTCGGGGCGAGCGCGGAGATCGCGCCGCTGCAATGGCTGTCGCAATGGCGCGCCAGGATCGTGGCGATCGACCTGCCCGACGCGCATGCCTGGCAACGGCTGGTGGCGCTGGTGAGCGCCGGCAACGCGACAGTGATCGCACCGAGGCGACGCGACAAAGGCAAGCGCAAGCCGCGACAGACCAGCGCCGCCGCGCAGTCGGTTGCCTTCGCCTCGGCGGCCGCGGCCGGCTCGCTCGGCGCCAACCTGCTCACCGATCTTCCCGAACTCGCGCGCTGGATCGCAGCGCTCGAGGGCCCGTTGACGATCGGCGCCTATGCCTATCTGGACGGGGCGCGCAACGTGCAGGTCTGTGCCGCGATGGACGCGCTCAGCGCAGCAGTGCTCGCCCGGCGCGACGACGTTGCGCTCGCGTTCCTGGCGACTCCCACCGATGTCTACGCGACCCCGGTCGAAGCCGCCGCGCAGGCTCGCGCGCGCTACGCGGCGCGCGGCCTGGGCCAGCGCGCCTGACAGGCGCCGCTGTCGATCCTCTCCGGCGGGCGCTTCTTCAGACCGAATTACCCGAAGGAGAACCTGGGCGCGAACGCCGCGCGGCTCGCCGTGTGCGACAGCCTGGTCGCGCAGCAAGGCGCGAACTACGCGCTTGCGAAGCGCCTGCAGCAGTGGCGCGCGCTGGCGTCACGCGCGGCGGGGGTGCGCACGTCGATCAACGTCGCGCCCTCGAGCACGACCCTGTCGGTCACCCGGCGCCGCGAGCTGGCGGCGGCCTTCGCGGGGGCGAGCCGGTTCGGCGTCGAAGCCTTCGAACCGGCAACCACGCGCGCGCTGATGGCGGCAATGCTGGTGCACGATCTTCGTTGCGACGATTCGGCGGCGAATCC
>JAHDXY010000145.1 GCA_023384005.1 Burkholderiaceae bacterium
ACACGGGTGGGCAGTTCGCGCCGACGACGCCGCTGGGCAGCAAGACCGACACATCGACGCTGGGAATGCCCGAAGCGGCCTTCGACGCGTGCAAGCTCGCGATCGGCGCCGGCGCGGGCTTTGTCGCACGCAGCACCGTCGCGCACCCGGCGCACCTGACGAAGATGATCGCCGACGCGATCGAATGGAAGGGCTTTGCCTTCGTCGAAGTCATGCAGCACTGCCACGTGCTCTGGGGCCGGCGCAACGGCATGCCGGAAGCGATGGACATGATGCGCTTCTACAAGAGCCATTCGATGCTCAACCCCTCGAGCATGGCGGAAGAGGACCGTTTCGACATCCCGGTCTACAGCGAGGACGAGAAAGGCATCAAGTACGTTCTCGGGGTGCTGCACAAGGAGCAGGAACCGCGACCAGAATTTACCGAGGAGTACGCGAAACTGCGCACGAAGGCGATGGCGAAGATGAAGGAAAGGGCCGTGAAATGAGAACGGAGATCCGCTTTGCCGGAGTCGGAAGCCAGGGCATGGTTTCGAGCAGCATCGTTCTCGCCGAGGCCCTGGGCATCGTGAAGCACTATCAGGTCGTGCAGACCCAGGAGTACTCCGCAAGCATTTCGGGCGGTTCCGCGCTGGGCGATGTCGCGTTCAGCGACCAGAAGATCATCGTCCCCTGGGTACTGCGTCCAGACATCCTGGTCGCGATGGCCCAGGATGCGGTCAAGCAGCACGCCGCGGCGATGCGGCCCGGGACTCGAGTGATCGTCGACGACATGATGGTCACGGACGTTTCGCCGTTCGGGAAGGGCGTTTCGATTCACTGGGCGCCGATGACCAGGCTCGCCGACGAAGTGGGCTTTCGCAAGTGCGCCAACATCGTTTCGCTCGGCGTACTCGCGCGTCTGACCGGGTTGTTGACCCTCGACGAGATGACCAGGGCCGTTCTCGCCCGGGCGCCGGGGCGCGCGGAAGTCAACCTCAAGGCGCTGCGTCTGGGCTATGACGCGACGCTGCGCGCCGTCGCGGCATAGCGCGCGCCGCGAGACTCCACCCCACACCGCGCCGCCGGGCGCCGCGGCGGTCCCGGCCGCGAGAGAGAACTGTCGACGCACCACGGATTGTGGCACTGCCGGAGCCGGGTTGGCCAATGCGCGAACTGAAGGGCAAGGTTGCGATCGTCAGCGGCGCCACGCGCGAGCGAGGCCTCGGTGCCGCGATCGCCATTGCGTTGGCGCAGGCCGGAGCCGATGTCGTGGTCACGGGAAGCGGGCGCTCCCTCGGCAGCGCCGCCCCGGCGGATCAGGCGGCGGGCGGCTGGCGCGGCCTTCCCGATGTGGTCGAAGCGATCGAGGCAACCGGCGTACGCGCGCACGCTATCCACGCCGACGTGACCGATTCAGCGGCAGTCCGGCGCATGGTCGACGAAACGGTCGAGCGCTTCGGTCAGGTCGATATCCTCGTCAACAACGCCACCTATCCGCGGGCGGCAGACCGGGTGCCGATCGTCGAACTCGACGAGGACATCTGGCGACGCGTGCTCGACGTCAACCTCACCGGCACGATGATCGTCAGCAAGTACGTTGCGAAACAGATGATCGCGAGGGGACACGGCGGCAGCATCGTCAGCATCTCGTCGATCGCGGCGATGGTGGCGCCCGCCGCGATGGCGGCCTATGCGGCCTCCAAGGCGGGGATTCACGCGCTGAACGCGTCGCTGGCCGACGAGCTGGGTCCGCACGGCATCACCTGCAACGTGGTCGCGCCCGGCTTTCTCGACACGGCCCGCATCGATGCGCTGCGCACCGACGAACAATGGGAGAAGCGGCTGTCGGCGATCCCGATCAGGCGCGCGGGGACGGTCGAGGAGGTCGCCGCACTGGTGTGCTTCCTGTGCGGGCCGCACGCAAGGTGGATCAGCGGCGAGGCGATCGCCGTTGCCGGCGGCGAATTGAGGAGAGCCGCGCGATGAGTTGGCGCAACGTGTTCTTCGTTTCGGACAATCCTGGATGAACTCCCGATGACTTACAACAGCATCAGCTATGGCGTGAGCGATGCGATCGCCACGATCACACTCGATCGGCCCTCGAGCCGCAACGCGATGAGCGCCGAGGTGCAGCGCGAGTTGAACGACGCGGTCGCGAGAACGCTCGAGGACATGGACGTCAAGGCGATCATCCTCACCGGAAGCGGGGGTTACTTCTCCTCCGGGGGAGACGTCAAGGCGATGCAGAACAGCGCCCCGACCCTGGCCGAAGACAAACTGCGCTTCGACCGGGTGCACGAACTGCTGTATCGGCTGGTCGAACTTCCCAAACCAGTCATCGCGGCGGTGGATGGTCCGGCCTTCGGCGCGGGCTGCAACCTCGCGCTCGCCGCGGACTTCATTCTCGCGACGCCGCGCGCGAAGTTCTGCCAGGTGTTTGGCCGCCTGGGTCTGGTGCCCGACTTCGGCGGCCTCTTCCTGTTGCCGCGCATCGTGGGCCTGCAAAGAGCCAAGGAGCTGATGTTCTCGGCGCGAATCGTCGATGCCGACGAGGCCAAAGACCTGGGAATCGTCTACCAGGTCGTTTCCGAGGACAGCCTGCAGGCCGAAGCAAGGGCGCTCGCGGGCCGGCTTTGCCACGCCTCCACGGTCGCGATCGGCCTGACGAAGCGCGCGCTCAACCGATCGTTCAACGTCGACTTCCACGTCATGTCCGAGTTCGAAGCATCCGCGCAAAGCAGGCTGCGCACGGACCCGTACGTGCGGGAAGCCGTGCGGCGCTTCACCAACAAGGAGCAACTGGAATTCGTCTGGGAAAAGCTCGAAGGCAGATCTGGCAAACCGGAGCCGGGCCGGGAGTGAGCGGATGCCGCGAACGACCCCTGAGTTCCTGCTCCGAAAGGAAATATCGATGAACGTGAAAACCGACGGCTTTCGCGCCGTCAGCTATCCGCTGCGCCTGCATGCGGGCAGCAACGCGCTGGGCGCGCTCAAGGCCGAAGTCGAGCGCCAAAAGGCCAAGCGGGCCTTTGTCATCTGCGGCAACACTGTGGCGTCGAAGACGGACCTACTCGGCCGCATTTCCGACAACCTCGGTCCGCTCTACGCCGGAGTTTTCCCGGCGATGGACAGGGACTCGTCGTGGCCGGCGGTGCGGCAGGCGGCCGAAGCGGCCGCCGCCGCCGGGGCCGACCTGCTGATCGCGCTCGGCGGCGGGAGCGTCATCGTCGGCACGCGGGTCGTCGCGATCCTGCTCGGCGAGAAGGGCGACGCGTTCAGCCTGATGACGCAATACCCGGAAGGAAAGCCCGCGCACAGTCCGCGCCTGCTGGCGCCGAAGCCGCCGATCATCAACGTCGTCACGACGCCGAACGTGGCGATGAACCGCGCGGGCAGCGCGCTCAAGAACGACGACCTCGACCATCGCATGGAGTTCTTCGACCCGAAGACGCGGCCCTGCGCGATCTTCTGGGACGCCGACGCGCTGCTGACTGCGCCGGTCGGGCTGGTGCGCTCGACGGCGACGATGGGGCATGCGAGCGCCCTTCGCGCCCTCGGGCCGACGATGAACCCGCTCGCCGAAGCCGATCGGCGGCAGGCTTTCCAACTGCTCGATGCGGCGTTGCCGCGCGTGACCGAAGAACCCGGCAACGCGACGCTGCGCCTGGACCTTTGCGCTGCCGCCTTTTTGCAGAATCGCGCGGACGACGACGAACAGGGGCGAGCACCCGTTCGCGACCCCGCGGGAAGCAGCGCCTATGCCATCGCGACCGCACTGCATATCCGCTACCACCACGTCTGGCAGGGCGAATCCACCTCCTCGGTGATGCCCACGGCAACCCGGCTGATGCCGCCCGAGGATGTGAACGTGGCGGCCCGTATCGCCCAGGCGATCGGCGTCTGGGAGCGTGGCATGACGGCCGACGCCGCGGCGTCGGCGACCGCCGACGCTCTGGATGCACTCTATCGCCGCATCGGAATGCCGGCGCGTCTGGGCGAGCTCGACATTCCGAGGTCGGAATTGCCGCTTCTCGCGAAGGACACGCTGAAGAACTTCAACGCCAACCCGGGCGATCGACCGCACGACCACACGCAGCGCATGCTGAGGCTACTCGAAGCCGCGTGGTGAGGGACTGCAGAGCGTCGCCGCGCGCGTCCCTGCACGATGGTATGGTGCCCGCGGGCCTGAAGCGCCCGATCAGCCGGCGGCGCAGTCGCGTCGACAGGGAGCAGAGGTGAACGAAGAAGTCAGACAGGATTGGGATCCGAAGTCCGCGGCTGTCCAGCGCGACCAGCGTGCCGCTTACGACGCGATGCGCGAACGCTGTCCGGTCGCGTACAGCGATCTCCTGGGCTGGTCGCTGTTTCGGCACGCGGACGTGCTGCGCGCGCTCAACGACCCCGAGACCTTCAGCAGCGCCGTCTCCGCGCACCCAGCGGTCCCGAACGGCATGGATCCACCCGAGCACACCCGGTATCGGCGCATCGTCGAGACATATTTTCAGCCCGATCGGATGGCGGCGTTCGAGCCGCGATGCCGGCAGATCGCGGCGGACCTGGTTGGCTCTGTGCTGGGGCGCGGCGAGGTGGAATTCATCGAAGCGTTCGCTCATCGCTACGCGGTGAGCGTGCAGTGCGCCTTTCTCGGTTGGCCGGATGAACTGCGCGAGCCGATGCTGGACTGGACGCACAGGAACGACAGGGCGCGATTCGCCGAGGACCGCGCCGTCACGGCGAAGGTCGCGCGCGAGTTCGAGGGACATGTCGTCGAATTGCTGCAGGCGCGGCGGGCCGCCGCCACGCAGGCCAGCGACGACGTGACCAGCGCTCTGATGCACGAACGCATCGGGGATCGGGCGCTGCGCGACGACGAGATCGTGAGCATCCTGCGCAACTGGACCGTCGGCGAGATCGGCACGATCTCGGCCGCAGTCGGGATCCTGGCGGACTTCATCGCGCAGCACGGCGAACTGCAGCAGCGACTGCGCGTGCGTCCGTCGCTGCTGCCCGATGCCATCGACGAGATCCTGCGCATCCACGCGCCGCTGGCGGTCAATCGGCGCGTCACGACGCGTCCGGTGGAGATCGGCGGCAGGCTGATCGGCGCCGGCGAACGCATTTCGCTGAACTGGGTCGGCGCCAACCTCGACGGTCGTGTGTTCGACGATCCGCAGGCATTCCGGCTCGATCGCGATCCGGCCGCCAATCTGCTCTATGGCGCCGGAATCCATTTCTGCCCGGGCGCTCCGCTGGCGCGGCTGGAGCTGCGGGTCGCGTTGGAAGAGCTGCTGGCGCGATCGGCGCAGATCGAGCCGATCGCTCAACGCCCGCCGACGCGCGCGCCGTATCCCGCGATCGGCCTGGCCACCCTCGCGTTGCGGATCCGCTGACTCCGAACGTTCGGCCGGTCGATCCGCCGGCGCGCCGCGAGGCGAGCGCGAGTCGCCACCGGTTGATGTGTTCGGTGGCTCGGCGCGCCGAAGATGTGAAGCGAACGACGATTACCCCGACCGGCATGGAAGCGCGCAACGCCCGACCGCGGCTCTTGGGATGAATCGAACGCCTCGCTAGCTGGGCCGAAGCGAGTCGATCAACGCCGCCATGCGATTCCTGGTCGCGGCGTCGGGCAGCCGCCCGATGCCCCCACCGATGTTGTCGAGCATGTTCCTGGCCTGGCTCGTGGCAGGCGTGACCGTCGTCACTGCGGGGTGGCCGATCACCCACTTGAGGAAGAACTGGGCCCAGGTCTTCGCATCGAATTCCGCGGCCCAGTCAGGCAGCGGCCGATCGCCGACGCGGCGGAACAGCCGCGTGCGGCCAAATGGCGCGTATGCCAGCACCCCGATCTTGCGCTCCCGCGCCAGCGGCAGGATGGTGTCCTCCACCTCGCGGCCATCGACGGCATAGTCCACGCCGATGAAGTCGAGCGGCTCCGACTTCATGAGGCTGATGAGCGTGTTGTACTGGTGGTCGAACGTGGTCGTCACGCCGATGTAGCGGACGCGGCCCTGCTGCTTGAGCTCTTTGAGGATCGGCAACTGCGTTGCCGGATCGCCGACGTTGTGCACCTGGATGAGATCGATCTTCGCCTTCCTGATTCGCGAGAAGGAGGTTTCGATCTGGGCTCGCGCCGCGGCCGCGTCCGCCGGCCCGCCGCGCGCGACATTCACCTTCGTGGCCCAGAAGATCTTGTCGACCAGACCCAGTTCGTTGGCGATTCGGCCGGCCACCTCTTCGGACGCGCCGTACTGCGGCGCAGTGTCGAAGACCCTGGCACCGTTGTCGACCAGCGTCTTGAGCACCTCTTTCAGCGCGGTGGCATCTTCGGCTCGCGCGACCTGGGAAAACGTGGCGGAACTGCCGAGGCCGATCACCGGGAGCAGTTCTCCGCTCGAGGGAATGGCACGCGTGAGCAACTTCGCCTGAGCGAGTGCGACTCTCTGTCCATATGTCAGTGCGACACCCGCCCCCAGTGTCGTGGTGAGCCAATCGCGGCGCGAAATCGTAGACACGATGCTTTCTCCTCAGTAACGACACACGAACGCGTCCAGTTTACGGTACGGTTTCGGTTGAGGATCGCCCCGATCCCGAGTCGGCCGATCGACCGGTCGAGCGTTCCGTCAGGCGCTCCTGCCGGCGGCCCAGCCACCAGGCATTCCCAACCCAGGCGCACGCCAGCGGCACCGCGACCCAGGCGATCGCGCCCGCTCCGAGCCCCGCCATGGTGACCAGGCTCGACGACCAGGCGCCCACCTGATCACCGAGGCGATAGACCACCGTGTCGAGAAAACTCTTGGCCTTGTACTTGTCCTCGCGGCTCACCACGGTGAACAACACTTCGCGCGTGGGTCGCGCGAAGGCGAAGTTGCCCGCGCGGCGAAGCACCGTGAATCCAACGACGATGGCCGCGATCGGCATCAGGCCGAGCCACAGGAATCCCACCGCCGTGAGGGCCGGCACGAACGTGAGCGTCCACGCGACTCCGACACGCTTGATCACCCGCCCGGTAAGAAAGAGCTGGCCGCCAAGGGTCAGGACGTTCACCAGCAGATCGATGCGTGCGAAAAACGCCGTGCGGGCGGCGCGGTCGGTAAAAGTGCGGTCAACGATCTCCGCCTGCTGGAAGTACAGGAAGGTCGACAGGATCGTGTAGAGCAGCATGTAGCCGGCGATGCCAAGCAGGTACGGGGAACGCATCACATGGGTCAGCCCGGCCATCACGCCGCCGCCGATGGGGTGCTCGGCGGCCGGGCCGCCCCCAGGTCCGGCACTCGGAGCCCGCGCCGCCGGCGTCTGGAACGCGTCGCTGAGCGCGCCCAGGCGTCGAGACGCTTGCACCCCGACCTCGAGCAGAACGATCGACACCAGCAGCAGAAACGGCACTCCGACAAACTTTACCGCAGCGGCCGTCAAACTCGAGCCGAGGATGCCGCCCAGCGTCGCGGCCGCGGCGATGAATCCGAACAGCCGCTTGCTCTGCTCGGTGGAATAGACATCCACGACGAACGCCCAGAACACGGAGACGACAAAGAGATTGAAAACCGAGGTCCAGACGAAGAACGCGCGCCCCAACCACACATTGGCATCGCCCGTGGCGATCCTGAAGAGCAACAGGAACACCAGCAGGTTCAGCATGAAGAACCGGTAGGTGATGCCGATGAACCGCGATCGCGCGAGTCGTGCCACGAGCGCCGCGAACAGCGGGTTCACCGCCATCATGGCCACGAGCGTACCGGTGAAGAGCCACGACAGGTTTGCCACGCCGCCGGCGACCCCGGCCTCGTCACGAATCGGCCGGATGACGTAGTACGCGCTGAACACGGCGAACAGGTACAGGAACGCCCACGCCACCATCGCGCCCTCGCCGGGCTTGATCGACACCAAGCGGCTGAGGAGCCCGCGGCTGGGTTCTGCGTCCATGGTCTGGCGCGGATCCTATCGTGCGAACCAGCGCCCCACAATGGGAGATGGGGAGATGTCGGGACGTCGGAGAGGGCCCGAGTCCGCGACCTCAGCGCGCCCGCGTTCGATCGTGCCAGCCCCGCGAACTGGCTTCCAGCGTTTCGTAGTAGCTCTCTTTCGATTCCAACGGAGAAAGGAGACGGCTCTGGGCGAGGAACTGGCCGATTCCGGGCGTTTCGGCAGATGATCATCCGCGGCGCTGATTGCCGGAAGCCCATTTGGCGCGGGGATTTCGGGCAAGAAGAAGCCCGATCCGATTCAACACGGAATTCGCGATCCCGGGTATCCGCTCGTGTGCTGACGTTCGTCGGCCGAGATCGATCCGCCTGGCGCCGCATCCGCATTTGATGATAAGGTAGTAACAAATTACTTGCTTCTGGAAGCGCATGCAAATGAGCAGACATCGCGAATACCTCCCTGCCGACGAACGGCGTTTGGCTACTGTGGAGGCGGTGGTCGACCTGGCGGCCGAGCAGAACCCGAGCGACATCACGACCACCGCCATCGCACAGCGCATGGGGTTGACTCAGGGTGCGCTCTTTCGTCACTTCCGGAGCAAGGAAGCGATCCTGCAGGCAGTGATGTCCTGGGTCACCGAACGCCTGCTCGCGCGGGTAGACGAGGCCGCGGAAAGCGCCGCGTCGCCGGGCGCAGCCCTTGAGGCGGTCTTCGCGACGCACATCGACTTCGTGGTCGAGCACCCGGGCATACCGAGGATGCTCTTCGGCGGATTGCAGCGGCCCGGAGAGACTCTGCTCAAGCAGATGGCGCAGACTTTGATCCGGCACTATGGCGAGCGGCTGCGCCGCCTGCTCGAAGCCGGCAAGGCGCAGGGCGAGCTGGATGCGGAGCTGGATGTGGATGCCGCCGCCGTCCTGTTCATCGGCGCCATTCAGGGCCTGGTGATGCAGTCCCTGTTGGCAGGCGACGTGGCAGGCATCCGACGTGACGCGCCGGCGGTGTTTGCCATCTATCGTCGCGGTATCGGAGCGACGCCGTGAGCGCTCGCCGCGTACGCGACCCCGACACACCCGCCAGCAGTGGGGTTGGCGAAACCGGAACATCGGGCCGCTACAGGGAGGTCAACCAATGAAGATCAGCAGTTTTTCCAGCGCCGCGAAGCGCGCAATCGTCATTGCCGCCGTTGCCATCGCCGCCGTTGGAGCCGGATGGTTATGGATGCAACGTACGGGAACTGATGACGGCCTGCTGCGTCTGTACGGCAACGTCGATATCCGCGAGGTGCAATTGGCGTTCCGGCAGCCCGGGCGCGTGGCACAGATGGCGTTCGATGAGGGCGATGCCGTCACCAGCGGTACTCGCATGGCGGCGCTCGACGCACGGCCCTACCAGGAGGCGCTCGCGGCGGCCAAAGCGACCGTGCGGGCAGCACAGGCGGAACTGGACAAGCTGCGTCGCGGCCTGCGCCCGCAGGAGATCGCCCAGGCGCAGGAGGCTGTCAACCAGGCATTGGCCGTCGCCGAAAATGCCGAGCGCAACTTCCGACGTCAGAGCGAACTGCTGGCCTCCGGCGCGAGCAGCCAGCGAACCGTCGATGCCGCGCGGGCGGCACGCGATCAGGCAGCCGCCGCGGTCAAGGCCGCCAGAGCCGCTTTTTCGCAAGCCACGGAAGGCTTTCGCCGCGAGGACATCGCCGCCGGCGAAGCGCGCCTGGCCGCCGCAGAAGCGGCGCGCGCACAGGCCGTCACCGCTCTGGCCGATACCGAGTTGCTCGCGCCTAGCAGTGGCACCGTGATCGCACGGGTGCGCGAGCCGGGCAGCATGGTCGCCAGCCACAACACGGTCTACAGCCTGAGCCTGGACGCGCCGGTGTATGTGCGCGCCTACGTCGACGAGCCGAATCTGGGTCGTATCGCGCCCGGAACACGGGTGCGCGTGCGCAGCGATTCTTCCGAGAAGGTCTATCAAGGCCAGATCGGTTTCATCTCGCCACGCGCCGAGTTCACGCCCAGGACGGTGGAAACCACTGATCTTCGCACCGACCTGGTCTATCGCCTGCGGGTGGTGATCGACGATGCCGACGCGGCGTTGCGCCAGGGCATGCCGGTGACGATCGAGGTCGATACCCGGCCTGTCGCCGGCGGGCGCATAAACGGTTCCTGACATGTTCGCCAGCACCACGTCAGCCGTACCGCCCATCGCAAGCAGCGACGCTGCCGTCGTGATCGACAGCGTGGATAAACATTTTGGCGGCGTGTACGCCTTGCGTGGCCTCAGCGCCCGCATCCAGTACGGCCGCCTCACCGGCCTGGTCGGCCCGGACGGGGCCGGCAAGACTACCCTGATGCGCATCCTCACCGGCCTGCTGGTGCCGGACGCCGGCCGCGCCACCCTGGCCGGTTTCGACGTAGTGAACGACAACGACGCGATTCACGTTGCGAGCGGCTACATGCCGCAGCGCTTTGGCCTGTACGAGGATCTGTCGGTGATGGAAAACATGCGTCTGTATGCGCAGTTGCGCGGCATGGACGCCGACCGGCACGTCGAGCTGTTCGCCGAGTTGCTCGACTTCACCCGCCTCGGCCCCTTCACCAGGCGCCTGGCCGGAAAGCTGTCCGGCGGCATGAAGCAGAAACTGGGCCTGGCCTGTGCCCTGATGGCACGACCCGCCGTGCTGTTGCTGGACGAGCCCAGTGTCGGTGTCGATCCGGTCAGCCGCCAGGATTTGTGGCGCATGGTGCAGGCGTTGACCGACGAGGGT
>JAHDXY010000146.1:0-6094 GCA_023384005.1 Burkholderiaceae bacterium
GTGCAGCAGTACCTGCGCGCCGGCCTGCGCGAGCAGCTGGTCAGCCGTCTCGCGCCAGACGTGCGGCTCGTGCACGCGCGTGAAGGTCTTGCCGTAGCGCACCGGGCCGGTCACGCCGTTGTTGCGCGCGAGCAGTCGCAGGAACTCGTCGGCGAAGCCGAACACCACCTGGCGCGGCGTCGAGTCGGGATTGCGCGAGGCTTCGTACAGGCCGCAGACCGTGCCCGAGAGCCCCGCCACCGCGCCTCCGCCGCAAAATCCGTAGCGCTCGACGACGATGACGCTCAGCCCGGCGCGCGCGGCAGTGGTGGCCGCGGCTACTCCGGCCGCGCCGGCGCCGACAACGAGGAGGTCGCAGTCGAGGCGTGTGAGCGGGCGCGCGTCGCGGATCGTGGCGTTCGTCATCGGTTCTCCGGGAAGTGAGCTGGCTGCGGTAAGCATATGCAAGCGTTGCGGAGTTGCCAACATCTGGGCGCTGACGCGGAGGCCGCGCTGGAGTGGCGGTCGCGCCGTTGCCGGGCGATCTCGAAGCTCGTTCCTGGCGCTGCGCGCCAAGTCCCGCCTCGTACGGGCGCGTCCGAAGCGTCTTCACGCGACGGTTCGTGCTACTCCTTGTATACAGACCGGTACCACAACTGGCTCAGTTCGCTCGCCACGGTCGCGATGTCGAGGTTGCCGTTCTTGGGACCGAAGCCAAACGATAACCACGAGTAGGCGAAGAACTCGACCATGACGACCAACGCGTAGCTGGCGATGGCTGGATCGTGCGGATGACACTTTCCGCTACCTATTCCGCGCTCGAGTTGACGGCGCACGCGGTCGGCGAACTGGTTGCGCAGGTTGTTCAGGGTTCTCGCCATTGCGGGATCCAGACTCGCCACGTGGAGAATGCTGCGCATCAACTTCCGGTGCCGCTTGAATGTCTCCAGGAATGCCAGATTTCCTGCCTCGATTCGCTCGCGCACTGTGCCGGGCTGTCGTGTCGCCGAGATGACGAACATGTCGTCGACGACCCGCGACATCAGTGTCGCGAAGATGTCGTCCTTGTTCGTAAAGTACAGGTAGAACGTTCCACGACTGACCTTGGCGCGCTCCACGATGTCGGCGACCGTCGCGTCGACGAAACCACTCGCCGCGAAGACTTCCTCCGCTGCCCGCAGCAGCGCGGCCTCCGTGACCGGCGCGGAACGCTTTCTCCTTTGCGCTGAAGCGGTGCGCTGCGCTTTTGGCGGCATCGTTCCTCCTGTGTTCGATTCCCGATCGCCCGCCGAGTGCGATCGGCAGCAACGGCGTCCCGGGTCCCGGCCATCGATCTGCGCGAGATCTGGAACCAGTCGCAGTGCGTGCCGCCGCGACAGGCACGCACTGCGAGGTTGACATGATAAGCGGGAGATTGCTATCGTAGCTGCAACTGACGCTGGTGTCAGTGTCAGTTGCAGTTCGCCGCGCAGATTGACCGCAGCTCGATACGTACGGCGGTTTGATCACGAATGGCGGGGTTTTTCGGGAAACGAGCAAGGCCCTGCAAGTCCGCAGGGCCCGATGTTGATTCGTTTGTCTAACATGCACAGAGTGGAGACATCATGAACCGAACCGGTTTGCTGCAACGATCCCTCCAGGCTTCATTCTCGCTTGGCCTGCTAGCGGCGTGCATCGTCTCTCCGACAGGCGCCCTGGCCGCGGAGGCGGTCAAAGTCGGATACATCATTCCGCTATCCGGGAGTGCCGCCGCTTCGATCGGTCGGGCCATGAGCAACGGCACGCACCTTGCGATCAAGCACATCAACGCAGAGGGCGGCATCAAGTCCATGGGCGGCGCGAAGCTGCAACTCGTGGAGGTGGATTCGCGCGGAAACCCGCAGGTGGGAGTGACCGAGGCCGAGCGGCTGATAACGGTCGAGAAAGTCCCCGTGATCATTGGCGCGTTTCAGAGCGGAGTCACGTTTCCGGCCACTACCGTCGCGGAGAAGTACCAGGTGCCCTGGATCGTCGATCTCTCGGCCAAGGCCGATATCACGGAACGAGGGTTCAAGTATGTCTTTCGCCCAACGCAGATTCCGTCCTCCGGAAACGCAGACAGCGTCGCCGATTTCGTCAAGTGGATCGGTGAGAAGAGCGGGACGAAGCCGCGCACCGCCGCGATCATCTACGAGAACACCGACTGGGGTCAGGATCTTGCGAAAACGATGCGCGCGCGATTCGCGGCGCAGGGTGTCAAGGTCGTTCTCGATGAATCATATCCGCCCAACGCACCCGATCTGCGCCCGCTGGTGCTGAAGACGAAGGGAGTCAATCCCGACGTCATATCGGTCACCTCGTATGCGACCGACGCGATCCAGATCCACAAGCTGATCGAGCAGATGCAGGTGGACGCGATGGCCGTCATCGGTAGCGGAGCCGGGCAGGTCGATGCCACTTTCGTTCCGACGGTCGGAGCGCGGGGCGCGAACCTCACGTTCACCACAAACGGGTGGGCGGGCTACGAAGCGGCTGTCACGACACCGTTTGCGAAGCGATTCTGGAGCGAGTTCGCGGCGGCTCACAAGGCGGACCCGACGGAATTCTCGGTGGTTGCGTACTCAGTCGTATGGATTCTCAAGGACGCGCTCGAACGCGCGGGAAAGGCGGACCCGAAATCGATTCGCGACGCCCTGGCTCAGACAAGAATCACGAACACCGACCTTACCAAGCTGCTCGGCTACGACGTCCAGTTCGACGAGAAGGGGCAGAACACGCTCAAGCGCTTTGTCGTGCAACAAATCGCGGATGGGAAGTACAGAACGATCTGGCCGCCGGAGCTTGCGCCCGAGGGTTTCCGGATGGCCTGGCCGGTCCCGAAATGGGCCGCTCGTCCTTAGCCAGGGTTGCTCGCTACTCGAACTTCCCGAGGCTGGTCGTGGTGCCTGAGAAGAGCGCGTCGCCGGGGCTGGCGCAGAGGTCCGCTTGAGCGACGTGCTCGTTCAGGCGTTCCTCAACGGAACCGCTAGCGGCGCGATCTACGGACTGATCGCGCTCGGGCTGAGCCTTCAGTTCGGCGTGATGAAGATCATCAACTTCGCGCACGGATCCTTTCTCATGGTGGCGATGTACGTGTCGCTCTGGGCGGGTCGCGATCTCGGCCTTCACCCGCTCGCCGTGATTCCGCTGGCGGCTTTGGTCCTGTTCGCAGTCGGATTCCTGACCCAACGCTGGTTGCTCGAGGATATCTACCGCAAGGAGGCCACGCGTGAACCAATGGGCGTTCTGATCTTTACGACCGGTTTGTGGATATTCCTGGATAACCTGTTTCTGTTCATCGCCGGGCCGGACTACCAGGTGATCAAGGCGCAATGGAGCGACAAGACCGTTGTGGCCGGCCACCTCGTGCTGAGTTACCCGCAGGCTGCGGGTTTGCTGGTGTCGTGCGCGATCACGGCCGCACTCGTGCTGTTCCTGCGCAGCACGCGCCTTGGAAGGGCCATCCGCGCGACCGGTCAGGATCGCGAGGCAGCCAGCGTGCTGGGCATCGACAGCGCCCGCATCTATCAGGTCTCGTTCGCGATTGGTCTGTCCGTGTTGGGAGCGGCCGGAGCGCTTCTGCTGCCGATGTATCCGGTGAATCCATTTGTGGGCGAGGTCTTCGGATTGCGCGCGTTCGTCGTTGTAGTGTTGGGCGGGATCGGATCCATCGGCGGCGCGTTCTGGGGTGGAATTCTTGTCGGGGTCCTCGAGTCGATCGGTGGGCAGTTCATGCCGGCGACTTTCTCCGAGGCCCTCATCTTTGCCATCTTCCTCGGTGTTCTCTACTTCAGGCCATCGGGGCTTTTCGGGCTGGAGCGCGAATGAGCGGTGCTCGCGTTTCGCCTGCCGCCGTGATGCTGGTCGCGGGGCTTGCCGTACTGCCGCTGGTGATCTCGAACGAGTATGCGTTGTCGATCATCACGTTGACCCTTCTCTACGCTTACCTGGCGCTGGCCTGGAACCTCATCGGAGGAATCGCCGGTCAGTTGTCACTGGGGCACGCGGCGTACTTCGGCGTAGGCAGCTATACCTCGACGCTGATGTTTCTTCACCTCGGAATCAGTCCCTGGCTCGGTATGCTGGTCGGGGCTGCGCTGGCGGCGGTTGCTGCGCTGATCATCGGGCTTTCATGTTTTCGATTGCGTGGTGCCTACTTTGCGTTGGCGACGCTCGCCGCCGCGATGATCTTCAAGATCGTTGCGGAGAACTCGCAGACGGCGCTGGGCGGGCCGGGAGGCCTCGCGGTCAAGTTGTTGCGCGATGCGCCGCTACAGTTTCAGCACACGAGGAGGGAGTTCTACTACGTGGTGATCGTCGTGCTGGCTGCAATCGCAGTACTCTTGAATCATGCAGTACTTCGGTCGCGCCTTGGGCACTATCTCGTCGCGATTCGCAACGACCATGACGCCGCGCGCGCGCTTGGCGTCGACACCACCCGATGCAAGCTTGCGGCGCTCGTTCTCAGCGCGGCGCTTACCGCGGTTGGTGGAACCTTCTACGCGCAGTTCATGCTTTACATCAGCCCGGACAAGGTATTCGGCGCGAACTTGAGCGTGCAGATCGCGGTGATGTGCATCATCGGCGGGCGCGCAACGGTGTGGGGGCCGGTTCTGGGAGCGCTGTTGCTCTTCTCGGCGGAGGAGGGCACCCGCTATCTGACGGGAGGAACGATAGGGGTAGACATGATGCTCTATGGACTGCTGTTGATGGCGGTGATTCGGCTTGAGCCGCGCGGTGTTTACCGAAGCCTGCAGGACGCGCGGCAGCGCTGGATGACGCGCAGCCGCGCGGGGGCACATTGATACTTCTCGAGTATCGCGGCGTCGCGAAGGACTACGGCGGCCTGCGCGCGATCGACGACGTGTCGTTTCGCGTCGAGGAGGGAGAGATCGTTGGCCTGATTGGGCCCAACGGCGCGGGAAAGACGACCTTGTTCGAGTTGGCTTCCGGCTTTCAGCGCCCGACGCGCGGCGAGATCTGGTTCGCCGGCAAGAGGATCGACGGCCTTGGTACACCGGTGATCTGCGCCATGGGACTTGCGCGCACATTTCAGGTCGTAAGGCCGTTTGGCGAGATGACCGTACTGGAGAACGTTCTCGTAGGTGCCTTTCTGAGATCGAGGCACGCGCACGCCGCGCGAACGCGAGCGGCGTCGGTTCTAAAGGATGTTCAGATGACCGGCCGCGACGCCCAGATCGCACGAACGCTCACGCTCGCGGGCCGAAAACGGCTGGAGGTCGCGAAAGCGCTCGCTACGGCTCCAAGGCTGTTGCTGCTCGACGAAGTGATGGCCGGCCTTACTCGGGTCGAGACTGCGGAGATCATGGCGATGGTTCGTGACGTCCGTCAGTCGGGAATCACGATTCTCATGGTCGAACACAACATGCACGCGGTCATGGCGCTGTCGGATCGGGTGGTGGTGCTCCACCATGGTCGCAAGATCTGCGAGGGCACTCCGGCAGAAGTCGGCGCGAATTCGGGCGTTGTCGAGGCCTACCTCGGGGAACGCGAGATCCGCGATGCTTGAAGTCTGCAACCTGAGTTCCGGCTACGGCGATGTACGTGTCCTGCACGACGTGACCCTTTCGGTTGATGCAGGGGAGATCGTGAGCATTGTCGGCGCCAATGGAGCTGGCAAGACGACGCTGATGCGCACGATCATGGGGACAGCCCGCGCGAGCGCGGGGAGGATTCGGTTCCTCGGAGAGAGCCTCAACGAACTGC
The DNA here is from genome assembly GCA_023384005.1 of Burkholderiaceae bacterium. GTDB lineage: Bacteria > Pseudomonadota > Gammaproteobacteria > Burkholderiales > Burkholderiaceae_E > Quisquiliibacterium. The sequence goes on from JAHDXY010000146.1 coordinate 5,725, forward strand.
CCACTCACGAGATCGCGCGCCTCGGTATTGCGCAGGTGCTCGAGGGGCGGCGCCTGTTCGCGCACATGAGCGCGCAGGAGAACCTGCTCGTCGGCGCGGACATCCTGCGCGACAGGGCGATGAGCCGGCGCAACCTCGGGCAGGTATACGAGCTGTTTCCGAAGCTCGCAGAGAGAAGGCACCAGCTGGCGCGCTCGTTTAGCGGCGGTGAGCAGCAGATGGTTGCGATCGCCCGCGCGATGATGACTTCTCCAAAACTGCTGCTGCTGGACGAACCATCGATCGGGCTCGCGCCGCTTGTCGTGAAGGAGATCTTTGCCAAGCTGCCAGTCATCAACCGCCAGGGGATCACCATTCTTCTCGTGGAACA
>JAHDXY010000146.1:6104-10603 GCA_023384005.1 Burkholderiaceae bacterium
ATCGCTCAGCCTTGCGACCCGCGGCTACGTCATCGAACAAGGCTCTGTCGTCATGCAGGGATCAGGCGCGGACTTGCTTGCGAGCTCCGAACTGAGCAAGCACTACCTCGGGATCTGATCGCCAGCATGCTGACCATCGGTGACGCGCTGCGAATGAACGCCGCCAAGGCGCCAGACCGGCTCTGTCTTGCGGACACGCACCGTCGCTTCAGCTACGGCGAGGTCAACGCTCGGGTCAATCGCTTGTCGCATGGATTGCTGCAGGCTGGTTGCAAGCCCGGTGATTGCGTTGCCATACTCGCTCGCAACTCGATCGAGTACATGGAGTTGTTCCACGCATGTTCGAAGCTGGGACTGCGCTTTCTGACGTTGAACTTCTGGCTTCGACCGGGTGAGATCGAGTTGCTATTCAACTACTCGGACGCGACGTGGCTGGTCGTTGGCGAAGCGTTCCAGGAAAGCGTTGCCGAGTGCCTTCCGCGGCTGCCCAAACTCGGCCGCAATGGGCTGATCGTGATCGGCGAGTCCATTCTGAGCGGTGCGCGATCGTTGACCAGTATTGAGGTGAACGTGGAGTCCGAGCCGCTGATCAACGTCGAACCGGGCTGGTCGTTCTGGATGATGTACACCTCGGGTACAACCGGAAACCCGAAAGGCGTCGTGCGGTCGTTTCATCGAACTGCGGTATGCATCTGGTTTGGAATGATCGAGTTCGGATTTCGCCGGAACGACATCTTCCTGGCGGTTGCACCGTTCTTCCATGGGGTCAGTTTTCTCCCGCTGATGGTGCTCCAAGCTGGCGGAGCGGTGCACATCAGATCGGAGTTCTCTGCTGCCGATGTACTTCGAACGTTCCAGGCTGAGCGCATCACCTCGAGCTTTCTTGTTCCGACGATGCTAGACATGCTCCTGGAGCATCGCGAGTTACGCGATACGAGTTTTGAATCGATGCGCGTTCTTGTCACCGGGGGGGCTGCGTTGCCGAGCACGGTCAAGTCAGCCGTAATCGAATCGATGGGACCGGTGCTGCATGAGTTCTACGGTGCGAGCGAAAGCGGCTTCCTGACCGTGCTGCATCCGAACGATCAGATGCGAAAGCAGCGCTGCTGTGGTCAGCCGTGCTTCGGCGCCGAAGTCGAGATAAGAGACGACTCCGGCAATCGACTTCCGCCCGAGGTTGTGGGGGAGATCTTCAGCCGGTGTGATGGGCGTTTCGACGGCTACTACAAGAACCAGGCGCAAACCGATGCAGCCCTGAGCGGCGGCTGGTTCAGCGCCGGCGATCTGGGATGGATCGACAGCGAAGGCTACGTTTACGTGGTCGACCGCAAGACTGACTTGATTATCAGCGGCGGAGAGAACGTTTACCCGCGAGAGGTCGAGGATGTTCTTCGCACGCATGCCTCGATCGCCGAGTGCGCGGTTGTCGGTGTGCCGGACTCCCGATGGGGCGAAGCAGTACGGGCCTTCGTCGTGCTGCGCCCGAACCGTGACGCGACGGCTATGGAGCTGGTCGCCTACTGCGGAGAGCGTTTGGCCGGCTTCAAGAAACCCAGAGACATCGAGTTCGTTTGCGAGTTGCCAAAGAACGCATCGGGAAAGATCCTGAAATCGGCGCTACGACAGCGGCAATAGATTCTCACTCCTGGAGGTCTCAGATGCAGGTTCACATAAATTTCGTCAAGCGTATTCGCCTTCTGCAAGAGGAGCTTCAGCGCAACGATGTCGACGTGCTGGTCGCGACGCGATTGAAGACGATCACACACGTGACGGGTGCGTTCGTTCCATGGCGCAGCGCAGCAGTGATTCCCGCAACAGGCGATATCCGGGTGTTCACGGTATCGATGGATTGCGTGCGCGTCGCCGAGGAGGGCTGGATCAAGGACGTCGTCGGCTATGGCCGAATCCCGATGATGGAGATGGTCGGGCGACACCTGGTCGAACTGGGCTTGCACAACAGCCGGGTCGCGGTTGAGGACGGTTACTCCTGGTACTTGCCCGAAGGCAATATCACGCACGAGGAGTACCAGATACTCGAGCGCGCCTGCAAGAAGGCGAAGATCTCGAATATCACACACAAGATCGATCGACACATGCTGCTCAAGGAGCCGGAGCAGATCCAGTTGATGCGCCAGGCGACTGCGCTATGCGACACCGCCCAGGAGGCTCTTCGGGAGCGCGTACGACCGGGAATGATGGAAACCGAGATCGCTGGAATTGCGGAACAGGTACTACGCGACCGCGGAAGTGAGTTCGCGTGGACCTTTACAGGCGGTCAGGAGATCGCCTCCGGTCATCGAACCTGGACCGGGGCGTGCACGCCGGCCACGAGAAAGATCGTGCAAAAGGGAGAGTTCCTGCTGCTCGATATCCATGGCATGTACGGACTGATGCTTGGGGACGTTTCTCACAACGCGATCATGAGAAAGCCTACCGGGGAGCAGCAGCGGGTGATCGAAGCCTATGTCGAGACCTGCCGCTACATGCTCCAGGCACTCAGACCGGCAAGAACGATCGGTGATGTAGCGGCGGACATCCGCAAGTTCACGGTGGACAACGGCTGGGGGCACATCATTCGCGGTTTCGGGCACGGCATTGGCCACTTCGGCAACGAGTGGTATCCGGCGTTCACTGATCTGTACATGCCCTATGCGAGTGATCCGGAAGTCGTGCTGCAACCGAACTTCATCGAGATCATGGCGCTAACTTGCAATCTCCCGGGCGTCGGAGGACTGCGCTTCGAGCGCCCGGTCGTGGTCACTGAAACAGGTTCGGAATGCCTGTCGAGCACGCCGATCGAGCCGTGGGTCCTCGAAGGCTGATCGATCGTTCGTTCGACTGAGCTGTCGTTCACGCCAGCGCACGATACACAACGCGACAAAGGGGCAGCGGCGAGCTTCGTCGATGCCTTTTCCTGCTGCCGACGGGTAGGTCCAATTCGGGTGTGAATGGGGCGGGTCGGCGCGACGCGACTGCGACGACAATGGTATCGTGCTGCGAAATGGGAGTTCGCGATCACGAGGGATGCGCATGCCTCGAGCCCTGAACCTCGGAATCGTCGCCGACATCCACCACGGCGCCCAGGCGGGCACGAAGTGCGGGCCGGCGGCGGTGACGCTGCTGGGCGAGTTCGAACAATGGGCCAACCGTCACCCGCTCGACATGGTGGTCGAGCTCGGAGACCGGATCAACAACGTGGACGCCGCGACCGACGAGCAGCTCACGCGCACGATCGCGGGCGCCATGAGCGGCTTCGCCGCGCCGCGCGCGCACCTGCTGGGCAACCACGACAGCCACGACCTCTCGCGCACCATCTCCGAAGCGCTGATGCAGGTCGGCTTCGGCTCGTGGAGCCGGGATCTGAACGGCTTTCACCTCGTGTTCTGGAACGCCGACACCTGCGTCAGGGGCAAGCAGGCGTTCCTGTTCGACGCGGCCGACCTGCGCTGGCTCGAGGCGGATCTGCGCGCCACCGAACTGCCGACCGTCGTCTTCAGCCACCTGCCGCTCGACGAGGGCAGCATGATCGGGAACTTCTACTTCGAGAAGTACCTGGCGGGTTTCGCCCACTACGGCAATTCGGCCGACGCGCGCGAGGTGATCGAGCGCAGCGCAAAGGTCATCCTGTGCCTCGCCGGGCACACGCACTGGAACGCGCGCAACACGATCGACGGAATCCACTACGTGACGATCCACTCGCTCACCGAGTCGTTCACGACCTGGCCGCACCCGACCGGTGCCTGGGCGCTGGTGCAGATCGACGACGACATCCGGATCGAGGTCTTCGGCCGCGATCCGGCCCTCTACCGCTTGCCGGTCCGCAAGGCCGGCGTGCACTGGGCCAATCTGTCGCGCCCCTTCGCGCCCAGGCCCGAGGTCGCCTCGGAGGCGCTGCGCGCGCGCATCGCCAGGATCGACGCGGAGCAGGGCTGAGCCGATGCCGCGGCTGCTGAGCGAAACGGATCTGGGCGCGCTGTCCGCGCAGGCCTGGGCGCTGCTCGACGCCGCGCAGGTCGTGGTGGCCGACCTGGACGGCTGCCTTGCGTCGGACAACCAGCCGCTGCCAGGCGCGCACGAGTTCGTTCGGCGCGTCGGGCGCAGGCTCGTCGTCGCGTCGAACAACTCGACCCACTCGGCGCGCCAGCTCGCGCGCACCCTGAGCGGCAACGGCCTGCATCTTCCTGCCCGACGCTTCATCCTCGCTGGCGAGCTCGCCGTGCGCCACGTCGCACGGCAGTGGCCGGGCGCAACAGTGATGCTGCTCGCGAGCGCGGCGATACGCGCGCAGGCGCGACGCGCCGGGCTGCGGCTCGTCGACGCCGTGCCCGAGGTGGTGCTGCTCGCGCGCGCGACCGGCTGCCGTTTCGCGCAACTCGAAGCGGCGGATCGTCAGATTCAGCAGCTTGAGGCCGATAGCGCGGCCCCGCGCGGCGAACTGCTTGAGATCGATCAGCAGATCGCTTCGCTCGACAGCCAGGTACAGGCGGCGCAGGCATCGA
>JAHDXY010000147.1 GCA_023384005.1 Burkholderiaceae bacterium
GGCGCCGCAGCCCCGGCGGCCACCGCAGCCGCGAGCGCGGGAGCGACGATTCCGACCGGCGCCCCGGTGTCGACGCTGCCGCAGGTACGCGCGCCGATCGATGCCGCCGCGCTGCTCGAGGGCCGCCCCGAGCAGCGGGTGGCGATGTCGCGCCTGCGCCAGCGCGTGGCTGAGCGACTGCTGCAGTCGCAGGCAACCAACGCGATCCTCACCACGTTCAACGAAGTCAACATGCAGCCGGTCATGGACCTGCGCAAGCGCTACCAGGATCGATTCGAGAAGGAACACGGCACGCGCCTGGGCTTCATGTCGTTCTTCGTCAAGAGCGCGGTGCACGCGCTCAAGAAGTTCCCGGTGGTCAACGCCTCGGTCGACGGGAACGAGATCGTCTATCACGGCTATTTCGACGTCGGTGTGGCGGTCGGCTCGCCGCGCGGGCTGGTCGTGCCGGTTATCCGCAACGCCGATCAGCTCACCTTCGGGCAGATCGAAAAGACGATCACCGATTTCGGCAAGCGAGCCGGCGAAGGCAAGCTCGGGCTGGAGGAGCTCACCGGCGGGACCTTCTCGATTTCCAACGGTGGCGTCTTCGGGTCGATGCTCTCGACGCCGATCATCAACCCGCCGCAGTCGGCGATTCTAGGCGTGCACGCCACGAGGGATCGAGCGGTGGTCGAAGACGGGCAGGTGGTCGTTCGCCCGATCAACTACCTGGCGCTGTCGTACGACCACCGCATCATCGACGGGCGCGAGGCGGTGCTCTTTCTTGTCGCGATCAAGGAAGCACTCGAGGATCCGGCGCGCATTCTTCTCGATATCTGATCGTACCGGGACAAGGAAGGAACATGGCACAACGCTATGACGTGATCGTGATCGGCGCTGGACCCGCGGGGTACATCGCGGCGATCCGCGCCGCGCAACTCGGCTTCAAGGTGGCCTGTGTCGAGAAGTGGCGCAACCCCGACGGCAAGATGGCGCTCGGGGGCACCTGCCTGAACGTCGGGTGCATTCCGTCGAAGGCGCTGCTCGCATCCTCCGAGCAGTTCGAGAACGCGTCGCGGCACCTGCACGAGCACGGCATCGTCGCCAAGGGCGTGGCGGTCGACGTCGCGAAGATGGTCGCGCGCAAGGACGCGATCGTTCAGAAGATGGCCAAGGGAATCGAGTTCCTGTTTCGCAAGAACAAGATCGACTGGCTCAAGGGCCACGGGCGCTTCGCGGGTAGCGCCGACGGATTTCACCGCATCGAGGTGAGCGACGGCGGCGAGGTCGACCTGAACGAAGCGCGCAACGTGATTCTCGCTACGGGCTCGAAGGCGCGCCACCTCGAGGGCGTGACCGTGGACAACGCGCTCGTGTGCGACAACGAAGGCGCACTCGCCTTCGACAGCGTCCCGAAACGCCTTGGCGTGATCGGCGCGGGCGTGATAGGGCTCGAACTCGGTTCGGTCTGGCGCAGGCTCGGCTCGCAGGTGACGATTCTCGAAGCAATGCCCGAGTTCCTCGCGGCTTGCGACGAATCTGTCTCGAAGGCGTGCTGGACGATCTTCACCGAACAGGGCCTCGACATCCGCATGGGCGTCGCGATCGGCAGAATCAAGCCGGCGAAGAAGGGCGTCGCGGTCGAGTACAAGGACGCCGACGGTAAGGCGCACAAGCTCGCGTTCGACCGCCTGATCGTTTCGGTCGGCCGTGTTCCGAACACGGACGACCTTGGCCTGGAAAAGGTCGGTCTGTCGATCGACGCGCGCGGATTCATCGAAGTGGACGATCTTTGCCGAACCGGCGTGCCGGGGATCTTCGCGATCGGAGACGTCGTGCGAGGGCCGATGCTCGCGCACAAGGGAGAGGACGAAGGGGTGATGGTCGCCGAACTGATCGCCGGACAGAAGCCGCATATCGACTACAACACGATCCCGTGGGTGATCTACACCGCGCCGGAGATCGCATGGGTGGGCAAGACCGAAGGCCAGCTCAAGGCGGAAAAGCGCGCCTACCGCGCCGGGCAGTTTCCGTTCGCCGTCAATGGCCGTGCGCTTGGCACCGGAGAGACCGACGGTTTCGTCAAGATGCTGGTCGACTCGCAGACCGACGAGATCCTCGGCGTGCACATCGTGGCGTCGAGCGCATCGGACCTCGTGACCGAGGCAGTGGTCGCGATGGAGTTCAAGGCTTCGGCCGAGGACATCGCGCGCGTGTGCCACCCGCACCCGTCGCTCTCGGAGGTCGTGCGCGAGGCCGCACTCGCGACCGCGAAACGCGCGCTGAACATGTGATGTGGCGCGTCTCGCAGGATCGTGCCGGCGCAGGTTGACCGTGCCCGACGTTTCGCCCGCCAGGCCGTGAGCGTAGCGCGCGCGTTCGACGCCGCGCTCGCGTCGCGCGGATTCACCGCGGACGAGGCCCAGTCCGCGGCGCTCGACCGTCTCGAACGGATGTTCGACGAGCTTGTCGCGTTCAAGGCGCGCAGGTCGAATCGGCTGAAGAAGCTGATCGTGCACCCCGAGGTTCCGCGCGGCGTGTGGCTGCACGGCGGGGTCGGGCGCGGCAAGAGCTTTCTGATGGACTGCTTCTTCGGTGCGGTGCCCTACGTGCGAAAGCTGCGCGTGCATTTTCACGAGTTCATGCGCGGCGTGCACCGCGAGCTCGACGACCTAAGGGGCACGCAGGATCCGCTCGACGAGGTCGCGCTGCGCATCGCGAAGCGCTACCGATTGATCTGCTTCGACGAATTTCACGTATCGGACATCGCCGATGCGATGATCCTCGAGCGGCTGATGCGCGCCCTGTTCGAAGGCGGCGTGACCTTCGTGATCACGTCGAACTACGCCCCGGACGCGTTGTATCCACAGGGTTTGCAGCGCGAGCGGTTCCTCCCGGCGATCGCGCTGCTCAACGACAAGCTCGACGTGCTCTGTGTCGACGCCGGGGTCGACTACCGGCGACTGACGATGTCGAAGGTCAAGGCGTACCTGACGCCCGCCGGCCCGGCTGCCGAGAAGGTGCTGCTCGCGGCCTACCGCAGCCTCGCGCATGCACACGACGAGGACCCGCGGCTCATCATCGAGAATCGCGAGGTGCGCGCGCGGCGCCGCTCGGACGGCGTCGTCTGGTTCGACTTCGACACACTCTGCGGCGGCCCGCGTTCGCAGAACGACTATCTCGAGCTCGCGCTGCAGTTCCATACGGTCATCGTTTCGAACGTGCCGCGGATGGACGCGTCGATGTCGTCGCAGGCACGTCGCTTCGTTTGGCTGGTCGACGTGTTCTACGATCAGCGGGTGAAGCTGCTGCTATCGGCTCAGTGCACCGCGCAGGAGCTGTACACCAACGGCGCGCTCGCGGCCGAGTTCGAACGCACCGTGAGCCGGATCGCCGAGATGCAGAGCCGCGAGTACCTCGAGGCGCCCCGCCGCGGGCAGAGCGCCAGACTGAGCTAGCGACTGGCCTATCATCGATTCCTGTGTTGCGGCGACGTTGCCGCACCTGCCCGACGAAACGACGACGAAGGCGATGAGTTCGAGATCCACCGGCATTCCCCGACCCGAGCTCCTGGGCGACGTGATCGCGCGAGTCGGCGCAGGCCTGGTCGAGCGCGAGAGGCAGGCCCGCTGCCTCGTGCTGGCGGCGCTGTGCGGGGAGCACGTCCTGTTCATAGGGCCTCCAGGTACGGCAAAGAGCGAACTCGCGCGAAGGCTTCATCGGGTCGTCGGCGGTCGGTACTTCGAACGGCTCCTCACGCGTTTCACCGTTCCGGAGGAGCTGTTCGGGCCGCTTTCGCTCGCCGCGCTCGACGAGGGTCGATACGAGCGCGACATCGACGGATACCTTCCCACGGCCTCGATCGCGTTTCTCGACGAGGTCTTCAAGGCCAACTCGGCGATCCTCAACGCCTTGCTCACGCTGCTCAACGAACGCGAGTTCGATCAGGGCGTGCACCGGATCGCCGTGCCGCTCGCGTGTGTCGTCGCCGCGAGCAACGAAGTACCCGAGGAAGAGGCGCTGCGCGCGTTTTTCGACAGATTCCTGTTTCGCTGCGCGGTGCCGCCGGTCTCGGAGGAGGGATTCGCCGCGCTGCTCGCGCACATCGACGCGCCGCCGGGCGACGGGCCGCAACTGAGCGGGCCCGAGCTCGCGGCGACGCAGCGCGAGGCGGCGCACGTCCCGGTGCCGCTCGAGATCCGCGACGCGCTGATCGATCTGCGCGCCTTCCTTGCCGAACGTTCGATCGAGGCTTCCGACCGCCGCTGGGTGCGGATCGTGCGCGCGCTGCGGATCGCGGCGCTCGGCAACGCGCGCACCGAAGTCGAGACGAGCGACCTCTGGGTGCTCACGCTTGTGGTGCCGGAACGTGCCGAACAGGCCGAGCTGATCGAGCGCTGGTTTGCCGAGCGCCTTGGCGCGGCGCAGCCGGTCGATCCGAAGTGGCTGCGGCGAGTGGTCGAGGCCTTCACGCGACAGGTCGAACTCGAAGGTTCCGCCTCCGAGCTGGCGTTCGACGACTCAGGCAAGCTGTCGCTGATGACCGGCCTGGGCGGGGCGGACCCGGAGGCGATCGGCGAGGCGGCTCCGCGGATGTCGGCTTTCAGCCGGCGCAAGCGTTTCAGCGCCACGCACGTGCGGGCGCGGATCGCGCAGGTCGATGCGGTGCTTCGCGATGTCGACGCCTATCTCGCGCGCGCGTCGCACTACAGCGCTGAAACGCTCGCGGCGCTGCGCGCCAACCTGTGGGTGCCGGCGGAGTTCGCGTTAGCCGTCGAGAGCGCTTTGACGCAAAGCCGTGACAGCGTCGGGGAGTTGCGCGAAGGCCTGCTCGCCGCGCGCCGGGGCTTCGCTTCGCTCGCACTCGACGAACTCGACGACGGCCGCGCTCCGCATCCAGTGGAGCTCGGCGATTGAGCGAGGCGCGCGCGGCGGGCGGCGTGCGCTTCGATGTCGGCGAGCTCGAGGCGAGATTTTCGCCGCTCGAGAGCCTCGGCCGGCGCCTGTGGCTGGCAGCCGTGGTGAACACGCAGGGCGAGCCGGTGCCGCGCCTGCGCGTGCTGTGCACGCTGCGCGCGCGCCTGCTGGCAGGTGAGCCGCCGCTGCGTCTGGGCGATCGCTGGCCCGAGCCGGACATCGCCCAGGCGTTTCGCGCCGCGTGCGCCCGCTTGCCGCTGAACACGCTCGCGCGCGGCAGCGAGGAAGTGAGCGATCAGGTCCTGCGTAGCCTGTTGTGGCATCTCGATCAGGTCGTCGAGCTCGAGTCGCGGGTTCCGCGACAGGGCGCGATCGAGCAGCTCGCGCAGGCGTTCCTCGATGACTGGCAGACGAGGTTCGAGGATCTGCAGGAGGTCTTGCGGGTCTTCGAAACGCTCGATCTCGCGGCCAGCGTCGCGCGCTGGAGCGAGTTGCGCGGATTGCTGCGCTCGCAGCGATGGCAGCACGTGCTCGAGGCGCGCGAGCGGATCGAGCGATTGCCCGGCGTCGCTGCGCTGATCCGGCGCCTCGGCCGCGCTCGCGATGCGCCCGAGCCCGAGCACGTCGTGGAGATGCTCCCGGTCGCGTCGCTGCGATCGCCGCAGCGCTGGGTGACGCGCACGCGCGAGGTCGACCTGCCGGGCGCTCCGCTCGAAACCGAGGGCGTGCGCCGCTCAGGGGAATTCGACCGGATGCTCTCGAGCGAGCTGCTGCAGTGGCGCCGGCGCAGGCGCTTTCTCGCGGCGCGGCGCGCCGAGCAGACGCTGCTCAGTTATCAGCATCGCCAGTTCGGGCTCGAGACGGTGCGCGTGCGCGCGCCTGGGCACTCGCGTGACGAGAAACCCCGACGCACGCCGCGGCCACAGGCCGGGCCGATGATTCTCTGTGTCGACACCTCCGCTTCGATGGCAGGCGCCCCCGAGCGGGTCGCGAAGGCGCTGGTGCTCGAGGCAGCTCGTGTCGCCGGCGCGAATCGCCGCGACTGCCTGCTGTTCGCGTTCAGCGGACCGGGCGATCTGCTCAGGCTCGAACTGGGCACGGGTCCGGACGCGTTGTCCGCGGTCGCCGGGTTCCTCGAGCGCAGCTTTCACGGCGGGACGGACGTGTGCGAGCCGCTCGAAGCCGCGCTCGAGGCAATCGCCTCCGAGCGCTGGGAGATGTCCGACTTGCTGATCGCTTCGGACGGCGAGTTCGGGGCGCCCGCCGCGTTGCGCGAGCGCGTGACTGCGGCACGCGCCCGGTTGGGGCTTCGCGTGCAGGGTGTTCTGATTTCGGATCGTGAAACGATCGGCATGTCGGAGCTGTGCGGTGACGTGTTCTGGGTGCGCGATTGGCGCATGTTCGGCGCCTACGGACAGGTCGAGTCGCCGGTGCACGCGAGCAACCTCACCGAGCTCTACTTCCCCGGCGCGTTCGCTAGAGGTGGCGGGCCGGACCGCGGTCCAACGGCGCCTGGCTGAGCGCCGCCCGCGAGGTCGCCGCGTGCGCAGGCCGTCATGGTGCCGACCGCTGGCGGGCACCCTGTACCAAGCCGTTTCATCGGAATATCATTCCTGCGGGAGTTCAGCCAAACCTGCCGCGTGGCCGACAGCGGCCATCACTCGAAAAAAATGACAGAAGTGGAAACGATCAAGCGCCGGATAGCCGAATTGCAGCTCGAGCACCGCGGACTGGACGCGATGATTGCGACGGTGGGCGAGCGAACGGAGTTCGACGAGCTTCAGTTGCGGCGCCTGAAGAAGCGCAAGCTTCAGATCAAGGACTCGATCTCGCTGCTGCAGATGCAGCTGGTGCCAGACGTTCCTGCCTGAGACGAGCGTTTCGCGTTGTCCCCAACCGCTTCGCAGCAAAGCGGCGATCTGGCTCGCGCCTGTGGTGACGCGCTGACGGCGGGCGGGGCGCTGGCGTTGGCGCACCCCGGGTTCGTCGCGCGCGACGGGCAGCGCGAGCTGGCGCAGCGGATCGCGGCGGCGATCGAGGACCGCGCGGTGCTGGTCGCCGAGGCAGGCACAGGCACGGGAAAGACCTTCGCCTATCTGGTTCCGGCCCTTCTCGCCGGAGGGCGGGTACTGCTCTCGACCGGAACCCGCAACCTGCAGGATCAGCTGTTCTCGCGCGATCTTCCGCAGGTTCTCGACGCGCTCGGCGTGCGCGCTTCCATAGCGCTGCTCAAGGGGCGCTCGAACTACGTCTGCAGGCACTACCTGCGGCGCAACCTGTCGGAAGGGCGATTCGCGCGTCGCGAGGACATCGCGCAGCTCGGGCGGATCGAGCGCTACGCAGCGATCAGCACGAGCGGCGACCGCTCGGCGATGGTCGGCGTTGCCGAGGATGCCCCGGTCTGGTCGATGGCCACGTCCACGCGCGAGAATTGCCTGGGCCAGGAATGCCAGGACTGGGGCGAGTGCTTCGTCGTTCGTGCCCGACAAGCCGCGCAGCGCGCCGACGTCGTCGTGGTCAACCACCACCTGTTCTGCGCCGACCTTGCGCTTCGCGACGAAGGGATCGCCGATCTGCTTCCCACCACCGACGTGCTGGTATTCGACGAGGCGCACCAGATCGCCGATGTCGCGACCCAGTTTTTCGGCACCACGGTGTCGACGCGCGCGCTGGTCGAACTCGCGCGCGACCTGTTGCGTGCCGGGCTCTCCGACGCGCGCGATGCGGCCGATTGGGCATCGTTGACCGGCGCGGTCGAGCAATCGATTCGCGAGCTGCGCCTCGCCGCCGGGCCACCCGCACGGCTGAACGCCGCAGCGGCGCTCGCGCGAGACACCTTGCCTGCCGCCATCGAGGGCTGCGAGCGCCAGCTCGTCGCCGCGCTGCGGGTGTGCGACGGCGCGGCGAATCGGGGCCCGGAACTCGACCGCTGCGCGGTGCGCACCGCAGAGATCGTGGCGCGCCTGCGAGCGTGGCGCGCGGCCGCTTGCGCGCCAGCCGCGCGCGAATCGGGCGCGCCGACCGGCACACCGGGCAGCGAATCGATCGCCAGCGCCGCGCCCGACCAGGCCGACGGCGTCGCCTGGGCCGACGTGCACGCTTCGGGTCTGACGTTGCACTGGACCCCGCTCTCGGTTGCCGGGCCGTTTCGCCGTCACATGGACGAGCGCCCGCGCGCGTGGGTGTTCGTGTCGGCGACGCTGGCGCTGGCTGGGGGCTTCGGGCATTTCGTCGACGCGATCGGCGCGCAGGGCGCGCGCGAATTCGTCTGGCAGAGCCCCTTCGATTTCGGCCATCAGGCCCTGTTGTGGATTCCGCAGGGCATCGGGCAACCGTCGGCGCCGGGCTTCGCGGATCGCGCGTTCGAGGCGATCTGGCCGCTGCTGCGCGCCAACCGTGGTCGCGCGTTCGTCCTGTGCACGACCTTGAGGATGGTCGAGCAGTTCGCGCAGCGGATTCGCGCCGCGATCGAGTCCACCCCGAACGAGAGCCTCGAGCTGCTGGTTCAGGGGCAGTCGAGCCGGGCCGAGCTGCTCGAGCGCTTTCGGGAACTCGGCGCCCCGGTGCTGGTCGGCAGCGCGAGCTTCTGGGAGGGAGTGGACGTGCCGGGGCGCCAGCTTTCGCTGGTCGTCATCGACAAGCTGCCCTTCGCCCCGCCCGACGACCCGGTGCTTGCCGCGCGGATCGCCGCGGCACGCCGGGCAGGCAAGGAGCCGTTCCGGGCGCTGCAGTTGCCGGTTGCCGCGATGACGCTCAAGCAGGGCGCCGGCCGCCTTCTTCGATCCGAATCCGATCGGGGGTTGCTGGTAGTGTGCGACGAGCGGCTCGTGCAGCGCTCCTATGGGCGCGAGCTCCTGGCGAGCCTGCCGCCGTTCGCCTTCACCCGTTCGTTCGACGAAGCGCTTTCCTTCGTCGACGCTGGAGCCTGAACGCGGCGCCGCGCGGGCGGCGCGCGCTCAGCGCCAGACCTGCCACCAGCGCCGATCGCTGTTGCCGAGTCCGGTGCGCGCAATCGTGCTGTCGGGGAAGTTGAGCCTGAACACGCGTTCGGCGTCGCTGCGAAGATCGGGCAGGCCGAGTTTCTCGTACGACATCATCAGGATGTACAGCGCCTCTTCTGTCGCAGGCGCCTGCGGGTACTTCCTGATCACGTTCTGTGCGCGATTGGCCGACGCGACAAAGGCGTTTCGCAGGTAGTAGTAGCGCGCGATGTGGACTTCCCCGCTGGCCATCGAGTTGACCAGATACTTCATCCGGGCCTCGGAGTCGGGCGCGTACTTGCTCTGGGGGAACCGTGTGACGACCTGGTTGAAGGCATCGAAGGCCTCGCGAGCGGCGTCGAGGTCGCGTTCGGCGAGGTCCTGTCCCCCGAGCCGTGCCAGCCAACCCTGCTGCTCGTTGAAGCTGATCAATCCGCGCAGGTAGTAGATGTAGTCGAGCGCAGGGTGGTTCGGGTACAGCTTGAGGAATCGGTCGGTCGCCGCCAGCGCCTGCGCGCGCTCGGCCTGCTTGTAGTGTGCGTATGCGGTCTCGATCTGCGCCTGCTGGGCCCAGCGCCCGAAGGGGTAGCGCGATTCGAGCTTCTCGAACAACTTGATCGCCGCGTCGTAGCGGCCGGAGCGCATCTCGTCCTTGCCCTCCGCATATAATTTGTCCGGACTCCAACCAAGCGTCTGGTCGCCCGAGTTCGTCGAGCCGCACGCAGCGAGCGCCGTTGCGAGCGCGAGAACCACGAGCGGTTTGCACAGGTCGGACCAACGCTTCATCAGATGCACCATTGCCAGACGATTCCCAACTCCCAACCCGCGCCGCGCCGTTCGGTCCGGCGACAGGAAGCCGCTTGATCAGCGACGATTATAGCGAAGCGCAACGGCGCGGCGACGCGACCGCGTCATCCGGCGCGTTCGACGACGACGGCGACGCAAACGCGCCCGACGAGGGCGCGGCATCCGCCGTGTGCTTGAGCGCGCGGGGTGCGGCGGGCGAACGGGTCGATCGTTTTCTCGCTGCCCGGCTCGCCGGGACCGGGGCCGCGGCGTCGCGCAGCCGGATCCAGCGCTGGATCGCGCTGGGGGCCGTGCAATGTGCCGATCGTGCGGTGAGCGCCTCGACCCGGCTCGCGGGTTTCGAGACCTTCCTCGTCACGCCGCTTCCGCAAGCCGCCGACGAATCCTTCGCGCCCGACCCGGTTGCGCTGAACATCGTGCATCGCAGCGAGGACCTGCTCGTGATCGACAAGCCTGCCGGGCTGGTCGTGCACCCGGCAGCCGGGAACTGGCGCAATACGCTGCTCAACGGGCTGCTGTACCTCGACCCGTCGTTCGCGCGCCTTCCGAGGGCCGGTATCGTCCATCGGCTCGACAAGGACACCAGCGGTCTGATGGTCGTCGCGGCAAGCGAGCGCGCGATGAGCGCGCTCGTCGCACAGCTCGAAGCGCGAACAATGTCGCGGCGCTATCTGGCTTTCGTGCACGGCAGCGCGCCCGAACTCGGTTGCGTCGATGCGGCGATCGGTCGCGATCCGTCGATGCGGCTTCGAATGGCGGTACTCGACACTGCACACGCGAAGCCGGCGCGCACGCACTTTCGCCGCGTGGCGGTTCTGGGCGACGCGCGCGCCACGATGTCGTTGCTCGAGTGCCGACTCGAAACCGGGCGCACCCACCA
>JAHDXY010000001.1 GCA_023384005.1 Burkholderiaceae bacterium
GCGAGGGTCTCATAATCCCTAGGTCGGCGGTTCGAGTCCGCCTCCCGCTACCATCGATCCCCACACCCGTGCGGGAGTTCGCTTCCAATCCGACTAACGGATTGAGTTCTCCGCGAATTTCGACTTTTACACCCCCGACTTTGCTGTCGTCCCGGTAGACGGTGACGGTCTTGATCAGCTTCCGCAGGACTTCGACCCCCTTCGGGTTATCTCCCGACTCAAGGCCACGATGCACGGCCTCCGCCAGACGCGAGAGCTGCTCCTCGTATTGTTGCAGGGCCTGTGGATGGAGCATCACGGACTTGGGCACCTCGGGCTGGGCGGCCAGCAATTCCTTCAATGTGTCGCGCTCGGCACGAAGGACAGGCATGCGTGCGGCGAGCACGTCCTCCTCCACGAAGCTCTTCTGATACGACGTGACCAAGCGATCCATCTCCCCCAGCACGTGGCTGAGTTGCCGCTCAAACGTGGAGCGGTTCTTGATGATCTCCTGGGCGAGCGCCTGTCGCTCCTCGATGTACTTCTCAAGGTAGCTGACGAGCAGCTTTGGATCCTTCAACTCGGCGGCAAGGGTGTTTAGAACGAGACTCTCGACCTTCTCCAGATAGAAGGTCTTCGGATCTGGGCACGAGCCGCTCTCGGCTGCGGCTGAGCAGCGGAGGCGAGGACGACCGGACTTGTCCTTGCCCACCGTGGACATCCCAGACCCGCATGCACCGCAGCGCAGCATGCCTGAGAGCAGCCGCTTGGGACGCTTCTGCAGCGTGGCAGGTACGTGAGCCCGTGATTTCTTGTGCTCCTGAGCAGCCTCCCAGATATCGGTCGGTACGATCTGCAGCTCGGGGACGTCCCTCGACTGCCATTCTTCGGGCGGGTTGGGTCGGGAGATGCGCTTGCCGGTATCGGGGTCCTTGACCATCTGCACCCGGTTCCAGACGAGCTTGCCGACGTAGATGCTGTTAAGCAGGATGCCGTTGCCGCGGACCAGGTTGCCATTGATCGTCGAGGCGTTCCACTTCGTGCCGCGTGGCGGGGTCGCCGCCTCCTTGTTGAGGTCATGGGCGATCTTCCTGGGTGACTTGCCCTCGACGAACTCCCGGAAGATGCGACGAACGATTTCGGCTTCTTCCTCGACGATCAGGAGCTTGCCTTTGTTCATCGGGTCGGGGCGGTAGCCGTAGGCCCTGCCACCAGCGTACAGCCCCTGCTTGATCAGGCCGGACATGCCGCGCCGGACTTTGTGGACGTTGTCCTCGCGGTAGAGCTGACCCACGAGCCCGCGCAGGCCGACCAGGATTGTGCTGGCCACGCCTTCATGCACGGCCCGGATCTCGATGCCGTGGAACTTGAGACGCTTGTACATGCCCGCGAGGTCTTCCATGTCGCGAGACAGGCGATCGAGCGCCTCGACGACGATGACGTCGAATTTCTTCGCCTGGGCATCTTGCAGAAGGTTGTAGAGACCGTCACGTCCGAGGACCGATGCCCCGGACTTGGCCTTGTCCTGATACTTGGCAACCACCTGGAGCCCTTCGCGGCCTGCGTAGGCTCGACACAGGTCGATCTGGTCTTCGACGGATCGCTCGTTCTGAAGATCGGTGCTGAAGCGGGCATAGATGGCTGCACGGTTCATAAGCGGATCACTCCTTCAGTGCACGCCTATGGTCCTCACGAGCTGCCTGAATTGCAAGCGCCCTGACAAATTCGAGCAGCAACTGCTGCTTCCTATCCACAGCGGACGAGACATCCTGAGAGATTACCTCAGCCACGAGCGGGTCCGGATCGATCAGACGTCTCACCTTCTTCTTGATGATGACCGCCATGACTATCTCGTCACAACTTGAATCGCTTGTGACACTTCTTGCTTTTCGATGAATTGCTGAGAAGCTCTCCTACTGGCTCTTCGACCGGACCGGTCGTCTGCTCGCTGGCTTCCGCGGGCTCCACGGCAGGAGCCAGCATTGCCTTGATCGCGCCGAGAGTGACCAGCTTCCGGCCATTCACAATCGCGTCATCGGTGGCCGCCAAGCGTCCGTCCTTGATAGCCGCCTTCAGCTTCGAGACAGTGACGGTCGGGTCATTGAGCGCACGCACAGCCGCGGCGAGGCCGAGCGGCGTATCGTCGTCGGAGACTGTCTGGGTCATGGCCACTCTCCTATGTGTCTGCAATTAATTGCACACTCACTTACGCAGGTCAATCGAAACACCCTGCGAGCTCTTGATCAGCTGCGAGGCAGCCCCCTTCACCATGCTCGGGTAGTCTTCCGACTTAAGATCGTAGAGGGACCCGGCCTTCAGGTTCTCGACCGTGATCAACTTCTTGTGAGGGTGCCGGATCTCCTCCCAGCGCTCCAGCATGTCCTTGGCCATCCGGTCGTAGAGCTCATCCGAGATGATCGACATGTCCTGGATGTAATAGGCGTAGCTCGCCATCAGCCACCACGCGACCACGGCGTGCGGGCTCTTCTCCATCACGAACTTGCACTGGCCATCGAGAAGACGACCGGGAGAGTCCTTGTCAGCCCCCGAATCCACCACCGGGTCCGGCATCCGAACCGCAGCCTTCTTTTTGATAATGATCGGCATGTCAGACGAGCCCTTTCTCGGTGGCACGATGCTCCGGGAGGCTCAGCATCCACACGAGCCTGTTGTCCGGATGACGCTCGATCTCACACCAGCTCCGTGGAATCCACACCGCGTTCTTCTCTTCCCCGTCCAGCGACACCAGCACGGCATTTGCGGTTTCATGGTGCAAACGGACTTCCAGATCAACGACATCGGACCTGTACGACACAAGCATCACCTCCGGCGGTAAACGGGCCGACCCGCACTGGATCGGCCCCTTAAGCATCTTCAAGGAGTCAGCTGTCCTTGTGCACTAGGTCCGGGTCTGAACCCGGCGAAGGCCCCATGCAGACACCAACCGTTGAGAGCGATCTGTTCGGCAAGTCTGGGCTGTCCAGGTCATCCCCCGAGATAGCAACCTGCTTACTCGAGAGATTCAGGATCACGCCTCTCGTCGAATGCGCTACCTCGAGCGCTTCCTCTACCGACGAAGCCTTGACGACAAGAGTGGCACTCACGACCACTGCGATGCGGTACACGCTCATAGATCACTCCCAATCAAACGGTGCAGCGTTGCGCTTGCGCTGCCGTTTGCTCCTTCAACCAACGTGCATTCATGCACGCCTCGCCATTGCCATCGCAGGGATACAAGTAAGCGTGACCACAGAACGTGCACATCCTCGGGTCCGGGAACCTCGCCGCGGTTGTCTCCTCCTTCGATTCAACTGTTCTCGATTGATAATCCTCCGACTCACTTGGCTGGTCGTCACCTCCATCAGCAACTATGGAAGCTGGATTCCCCACCGGTCCTATATGGCGTTTCTTGACGATTTTGATTTTCATTCTGGACCCCATCGCGTTTTTTATAACGCCGTCCATTGCTACCTAAAGCTCTGAGGTATCCTGTATCCAAGGAGGATCGCGATTGCCTCTCCATCCGACCTGCTTAGATTTTCTTAAGTCTCTCATAACAACTGACTATTCTGGGGACACAACCTATTCTTGGCCTTGACCGACGTAGAAGCAATCAGTTGCGAAAGATTCAAAATATATCAGCCCGCTCACATAGCTCCCCTTCCATCATGATCGTCGTGCAATTCATTGCACGGGCACGCCGTAGCAGGGCAGCCATGGTCGGCATGACGCGCCATGTTTCAAGGGTAATGGAGTTGCCGTGCACAACGACGGCCGAGGCTCCTGTCAGGTTCAACTGAATGAAGGCCCCACAGGCGGCTTTGTAATCGACGTCCACGCACGTCCACTCAACCTCCTCGATAATATCGAGCCCCTGCTCCCGGAGGACCTGATTGGCAGCGAGGACCATGCCCCCAACACCACAGGCTGGCTCGGCGAGTGTGATGAACGTCCGCCCTTCGTTGATGTAGGCGTCGTAGAGCAAGCCCCTGGCGTTGTGCAGGCTCATGCGCGCGATAAATTCGGAGACCCCGGTCGGCGTGAAGAATTGACCCATATTGCTGTTCGCCGCCACCTCCATGAAAACCGGCCCGATGAAGTCCTTGGGGCTGTCCTCCAACGCGAGCGTGATGATCCCGAGCATAGACGCCAAGTCATTCATCGTCGGGTATGGCTTTGAGCAAGACCGCACGATCTCCAGGTAGCGCTCTTCGTTCTGATCCCATCGTTCCTTATCACCGAGCCGAGTGAGGACCGGATTCATCAACGCGCAGGTAGCCGCCTCCAGCCACTTCGTGAAGACGTCGTACTCGCGCCACCCTTCGCGGTCAGCGACCGAGCGAACCAACTTCAGGAACTGATTAGTTAGCTTGCTATGCTCTTGGTAGGGCATAACACGCTGTGCAGTTGTCCGGGCCATATTCAGTAACCTGCTCAGTAATCCATGCTTACCAACATCTTTCGGACGATCCGCCACACTGGCTCATCCAGCCGCCGATGTTTGTCGACCTTCCCGCGCCGGATCACTCGGGTGAACCCCCTTGGGGACTTCGATTGTTCTGCAGACTGTCTCTCGCACCAGACGAGTGACCACAACCGTGTGCTTATTGCCCATCACATGCCCTCCCTGGCTCTCGACTATCATGGCAGTAGGCCGGGGAATCTGCAATTAATTGCTTGTTCACCGACTGCTTTATCCGTCAGGAATCACAAGACTTGATGCCCGTTACAGGATCGATGAAGCAGGCTCCACCAGAATCAGGCTCCTTCTCCGGCTTGCCCTTGACGAGAACGCCGTCTCGCTTACCTGCGGCGCGGAACGTGGTGCATCCTTTCGCGCCCCCTTTCCACGCCTGCATGTAGACGTCCTTGAACCGCTCCCATGAGACGCCTGCTCCGACGTTGCACGTCTTCGAGACCGCACTGTCGACGTAGCGCTGAGCTGCAACGAGGACCCTGACGTGATCCTCGGGCTCCAATTCGTCCGCCGTGCGGCCTCTGACGCCATGCTCACGGTAAGCCCAATCAGTGACGCTCTCGACCATCGGCCCATTCTCGCCGATGATGGTCCTGGAATACTCGTACGAGAACACCGGTTCGATACCCGACGAGATATTGTCGGCCGAGAGCGATATGGTTCCAGTCGGCGCGATGCTCAGCAGATGGGAATTGCGAATGCCGTGCTCCGCGATCAGATCACGGATGTCGCTCGGCAGCGTCTGCACGAACTCGCCCGCCAGGTACTGATCCCGGTCAAGCATCGGGAACGCGCCCTTTTCCTTGGCAAGCATGGCACTGGTCCGGTAAGCCTCGTCACGCAGCGTCTCAAGGATGACGCCCTGCGCGTACATATAGCCCTCGCTTGCGTAGGGATGGCCCATGGTCTCGAAAGCGTTGGCGACGCCTGTGATCCCGAGCCCCATGCGGCGCTTGCTCTTAGCCTCCTTTTCCTGCTGCGGCAGCGGATAGATCGTCTCGTCGATGACGTTGTCCATGGCACGGACGACAGGTGGTATATCCGAGCGGAACGCCTCAAGATCGCACGCCCATTTGCCGCCGCGATTGACCAAATAGCGCGTCAGGTTGAACGATCCGAGGAGACAGGCACCATAAGGCGGTAACGGCTGCTCGCCGCACGGATTGGTCGCTGCGATCGTCTCGCAATAGTGCAGGTTGTTCGCCTGGTTGATCCGGTCGAGAAATAGGACACCCGGCTCCGCCCAATCCCAATTCGAGCGCATGATCTTGTCCCACAGGGCAGGGGCATAGACGGAGCCATACTCCTGACCTCCGAACCGAAGCGTGAAATCCTTCTCCTGGACGACCGCCTCCATGAACTCGTCGGTGATACCAACGGAGACGTTGAACGCTTGCAGAGGGAGTGCCTGCTGCAGAGCCCGCAAACCGCTTTGCCGGGCGGGGTGGTTGGATGGAAGCTGCTCAAGCAACTCCCGCAGTATCCATTGCTCCTGTGTGGCCTGCTTTGCAGTGATGAACTCCTCGATGTCGGGGTGATCGACACGGAGAACGGCCATCTGAGCCCCGCGCCGATGGCCGATCGAGGATACCGTCTTGCAGGTCGAATCGAAAATGCCCATGAACGAGACCGCCCCGGAGCTCGGGGAGTTCAAGGTGCGGATCAACGCGCCTCTTGGACGTAGGGGCGAGAAATCGTAGCCGATACCGCCGCCCATCCGCATGGTCAGGAGGGCTTCCTTGGCCTTCTCCATGATGTCGGCGCTGTCATCGCCGATCGTGCCCGACACGTAGCAATTGTAGGCCGTGACCTGATGGGGCGAGCCAATGGCGCGCTGGACCCGCCCCGCTGGCAGGAATACCATCTGCAAGAGGATGCGCTTGATCTCCCGCCGATGATCCTCATTGTCCGACAACGCTGCCGCGATCCTGCAGACCATATCGTAGAATGTTTCATTTCGGCCGCGATATTTCCCGGCATGTGTTTCTTCACTGACCGGCAGAGATGGCCCGTAAACAGATGCAAACACGCTCGTCTCCTTTTCGGGAACAACAATCGCCCACCCACGCGGAACCGATTTTTTTCAATCGTCCGGGCCTGGAACTATTGCTCCGAGTGCAATTAAATGCAAGCTGCGGAATTCGCGGTTGCGTCAATAACCGACCTCGACGTACGCCTCCGGGTCGACCTCGAGGACAGTGATCTCGAACAGGCGGTTCGCCGCGGAATAGAGCAGGACGTTGCGCTCGCCAGCAACGATGTGCACCGCCCAATCGCCTTTGCCGTTGTTGTGCGTGCGGGGCAGCCCCTCCCGACCGGGAAGAAGATCAAAGTAGTCTGTGGACCTCACTTCCAGTTGTTCCATTGCGTGACCAGGGCAGCGATGAAGGTGTCGCAGTTAGCCGGCGGCCAGCTGTCGGGCTTTCCGTCGCGCAGCAGCCACCGCTTACGGTTGGCGCACAGGAGGTTGTCCTTGTCGCATGCCTGCAGCCACTTGATGGCGGTAACGAAGGTGTCGCTGTAGCTGGCACCGTAGAGGACGTCGGGAATGTTCCAGAGCATGCCCTCGATGTAGTAGGAAGGGGCGATGCCTTCAGCGAGCTTGTTGTCGTTCAGGAGCCGGTTGCGCATATTCTTGAAGATACGCACCGTCGGCTTGAACCACGTTCTCGTGGCTTGGTGCTTGGCGGTGCAGGCGGCCGCGTGCTGCCTGGGGAAGTTTACGATGGCGTTCCCCTTGCTGTCGAAGAATTGCACGCCGGGTTCGAAGTTGGGCGGATTGATGCCGTCGTACCTGGAATACTGGCGGTGCTCTATGCAAGCGAGGATGTCGGCAACGCGCCGCGTGCCGCTGCCTCTGAGATAGATAGCCTTGTTGCCGCGCGTGACGTTGGCCTTGCCATAATAACTGCCGAGCCAACCGATGACCTGCTGCTTGAAGCTGTTGGCGATCGATGGGACGTTGCTATGCGCGGCACGGAATGCAGTAGCCTGCTCTGGAGGCAGGTGGTCGAGGTCGTAGTTGAACTGGCTGCTGTTGCAGATGACGATATCGACGTCGCTGTCGCCGTAGACGTTGGTATCGTTGCTATATGAGCCCTGCAGATGGACCGAGCAATTCGCGACCGTGTATGGCGCGTTGGAGCTTTCCAGTACCTTCTTGATGGCGTTGTAGGTGTCGGTAAACTGACCGGTGGGGCCTTGTTTGGCCCAGACGTCGAGTTGGGCTTCCGGTATCGTCATGGTGCAGCCTCACGGGAGAAAATCTTGCAGCGCCGTCTCCAACTTCTGCGCGGATTCGACGCCCCGCTGTCGCAGGATATTGAGTTTCTGCATGTCGGCCTCGAACAGGTCCGTCGCCATTTCCGGCGAGGTATAGGCATTGCTGATGCGTAGCGTCTTGACGTGCTTAAACAGGATGGCGCGCAACTGCTCGAGGGACTGGGTGCTGATCTCCATCGTCTTCTGTAAGAGCTGCACGCTTGGCATGCGGCTCAGCCACCATGACTTCTCCCAAAGAGCGCGCTTGGGTTCTGGGTAAGTCCCGACACCGATGCTGATGACGCGCAACCGATCCGGCGAGAGCTGCATGGCGATCAGAGCATCAGCGATGGCATAGAGAGTGGGATTGTTGGCGCAGTAGCCGCCGTCGATGAGCTCGACGTGGTCGCCATTGACGGTGGTGACGGTCTTGCGATTGAAGAAAGGATAGGCGGCGCAAGAGGCTTCGACGGCCTCCGCAATCGTGCAGCCGAAGCCGGGCTGAAACGACGGCCTGCTGCCGTGCGCCTGTTGGATGCTGGCCTTGAAGATCATCGGCCGTTCTTCGACCCACCGGGTGGTGACGATGCCAATGCCAGTGACGAAGGCGTCGAATTTCTTATCAGCGAACACTTCGGCAGCAAGTTTGGTGAGGGCCGTCGATTTCTCCTTCGGCGTTTTCGGCCGGGCGATGCGGGGGACGTGATCGCGGTAGAGGGCGTAAATGTGCTCGACCGTGAATCCGAGGGCGATGAGGGCGGCGATGATGGCCCCCGTGCTGGTGCCGAAGACGAGCGGGAAGACCTCGCTCAAGCGTTTGCCGCCGAGCTTACTTTCGATTTCACGCAGGACGCCGAGCGTGTAGAAACCTTTGGCGCCGCCTCCGTCGAGACTTAGGATGCGAAATGGCTGGTCAGAATAGATTTGTCCCATGTTGGAGGAATATGGCTTTCACGATGGCGAGAAAAGACGCAGACGGAAGTTGTCCCCAGTGATGTGAATGCGGGACCGCAAGCCCTCGCCCTGCAATGCCCGCGCGCATGTCACCCCACTTCACAACCGCAGAGCAGACTGCAATAGCTGCTGCACAGCGCACACTACGCGACTCCCGCATCGGCAATAATCGCATCAATTATGGCCCCCACATCATCGATCACCATTCCGGGCCGCATCACAATTGCTCCAAACCTGAATGCGCGTCGGTATACTGGATGAAACAACCTGCTCGGCATTGCGGTGTCGCGGAAATCATCTCCGAGCTGCGGCAAGAAGGGGGCTATGAGATAGGCAGCCTTGATTGCTCCCCGGACCTTCTGCGATGTGAGCTCTTGGACGATCGCGTCCCGATACATGTGTATTGAGCTGATTGCATCGTTCAGTCCCTGGTCGACCCTGTACTTGGCATCCAGGACGATCAGTCTCGACGGTTTGCGCCGCGTGTCGCCTCTACGACCGAAGACTATGTCTGGCGTCATCGTACGGCTGTAGGAGCCCCTGCGGTCGGCGGTAAGCCAGTACTCGCGGATCGGGTTCTGGAAATATAGCGCCCAATCTTCACCGGCGGCGACGGAGACGGCGCCATTTGCAATTGTCACGCCCCCAGCGGCGTCCGTGATGAAGAGGTTCGAGACATCCACCTTGTCGGCGCCCCACTTTCGAACCGATGCCGCAACGAAGCGAAGGAAGCACCACAACTCGTAAAGATCGTATGTGCGACCGAGAGGCATATTCAGGAACTCGCCGAACACTGCAGCAAGCGCTGCGTTGACATCTTTCCAAATCTGGTAGAAGCGCTGGTATGCAGGGTCATTCCGAAAAATTGGCGTGAGGCTCAGAGTGGCCGTCGAGTGGCCTACGTCTCGGAGAACTTCCAATGCCCCAAGCACAGTCACGCGACGGGAGAGCCGGTAGCAACGGTTTGCCCAGGCGGCCATCTGGGTCCGTTCTCCATTCGGCGCATTCGGGACGGACTGGGAAAGAGTGTCCCCAGCGACGCTGAGCCATGCTGCCCAGGAACAAAGACACGCGGCCATCTGCCGATGCTCGAGAATGTCATTCGAGGTGCGGCGTACCCGTAGAGATAGCTTGGCTGGAAGAAACCCGCGAAGCGAAGCGGGAAGACGCGACACGCCACCGTGTTCGTAACGGATGTCGCCTGAACGGAAGGAGCGGAGAATCTCGGGAGCGGTTGCGTGCGGAGCGCGATGATAGGGCACCGGCGTATCCTCCGCCGTCAGAGTCCGCCGCGGGCGACGATTGATCTCACCGAGCACGGCTTCAAGCGTTTCGATACGTGATCGGATGAACTCGAGGCGGCTGATCGGAGGCGGTTTGCCTGTCGATCCTTTCGAAATCCCGAGCCTGAAAGGCGATAGAGAGAAGAGGGAGTAGGTGTCCTGGAGAATCTCGCGCACCATCGTCTCGAAATCGGAGCGCGTGAGTTTCCGGCTGTCGGGGTCGGTCACGACCTCGATCCGCCGCGTGCCTGTGCCGGGTATACGGAGGGCCACCTCAATCTGCCCGGCGTGAAAACCCGGAGACCATCTCCAGCGGGCGGTGTCCGCCGTCGTAGTCCTCAAGGGCTCAAGCAGCATGTCATCGATGAGAAGGTCGATCTGGCTAGCGAGAGGATGGGTCAGGTCGAAAACATATTGCTCGGTCTCGCGAACATCGCCCGGGGATGGCACTTCGGGTTCCGGCCAGAGGCGCCAGCTTTTCCCGCTCGCCTCGTGACGGAGAACAAGCGTCATGGCGGGCTACCGGTTGACCTGGAATGAGCCGAAATCATTAAGGTCGGCAACAAGTCGATTCAGGAGCTGATCGGATTTCGGTTTGCCACGCAGAAGTCCCTGAAGCTCGGTCAACATCGGCCGATGCCGCTCGGAACCGCGAAGCTTGACCAGAACCTTCTGCACCAACAGATCATCGAGTGTGCCGTCTGGCTGCGCTCCGAGTGTACCGGTCGCGAAGGCATGATAGCGAAGCACTTCTTCGGCTGTCCGATAGCCGAATCCGAGCCCCTGTCGCGCCAGGACGGTCTGCAGAGGGACGAGAACAGGTTCGCATTGCGCCCGTGCGTTTGCCAGTGCGGGGGCCCGTTCTGCCAAGCCGGCAAAGAACCCGGTGATATCGACCGCAGACATGTCGATCAGAATGGCACGATCGAGGACCTTGTCGCTGATCGGGTTTGTGGTCTCGTCGATATTGACAGTCCCGGTGATGTAGAGATTGGAGGGCAGCGGCATCGCCGCGCGGATGGTCGTGCCGGTGGTCCCTTCTAGTGGCACGGCATTCGAATGCAACTGGAGCGAGCCTCGGGTTTCGATCGCCGAGAGGACGTCGGAGAAATAGTATTCGACCCGAGCGAGGTTCATCTCGTCGAGGATCACGAAGACAGGCGAATCTGGATGGGCAGTTGCAACTAGGACTGCTTCCAAAAAAGGCGGCACGACATAACGGTTCGAGAGGACGTCGTAGTAGCCTGTCAGTCCGGTTGGATCGGTCCATTCAGGTCGAACGGGACAGATGAACAGGAATGCATCGTGAGCGGCCGGATCGTTTAGGCCATGAACCGCGCGAGCATACTGAATGGCCAGCTGCGTCTTTCCCGTGCCGGAGAGGCCCGTGAGAATGACGAAGTGCTTATGATCGAGGAAACTCAGCGCGGCGTGATAGCGAACAATTTCGCCGCTCGGATAATGACCGCCAGCCTGCCTGATTGCGTTCTCGATTTCTGCGAGCGGAATGGAGGAAGGCCGGCGCTGCATGCTCGCGCCGACCGGAGCGGCGGCTGCGAAAGCGCGGAGTTCATGAACCCGCTCACGTCCTATGAGCGTACCTAGGTAGCCCACGAATTCGCGAGCAAGGAGGCTCCGGTTGGCCGTGGCATCCGCAGGCCATAACGAGAAGTAGACAGAGTCGATTCTGGCCTTGCAGTCGTGATCCATCTCGCCGTTTGCGGCGGCTTGCGTCAGCGAGGTGACGAAGTCATGGTTATGGAAATAGATCGATCCATCGTTCGTGACATAGAACTTCACATTGTTGCTGATCTTGCCCGGTCGTTCGCCTTTGGCTGTTGCCTCTGCGTTCCCGCGCTCCCCCTCGCGAAATAGCTTGATAAGACCCTGATTGACACGCGCGGCCTCGGTGGTCACCGTGATGGCGAAGTAGACGTCGTCCTGAGGAGGGAAAGTCAATACACAGAGGAAGATGAATTGGGTTAGGGGCTGCTCGTTAGCTTGCGCGAGATTGCGCGAGTAGGCTTCAAGATTGTTGGTGCACGCGAACAACCCTCCTTCAACAATGCGTGCGCTGTTTGAGAAGCCGAAATTCTTCGCTATCCGCGCGTTCTTCTGCGTCCCGGGCATCTCGCGAATGGCCGCTTCAAATCGTTGCTGCCTCTCTTGCACTGACATCGCATCTCCTCGACTTACCTGCTCTCGGCTGCAGAGCGGCAACAATCTTTTCGGCTAGCTGCTTGGCCATGAGTGGCGGCACGGCATTGCCGATCTGGCGGAAGGCCGGGTTCATGGTACCGCAAAAAAGGAAGCCGTCGGGAAAGGACTGAAGGCGGGCGGCTTCACGAACACTGATCACGCGCGCCTGCGCCGAGTCGTAATGAATGTGGCTGTAGGTATCCTTACCGATATGAGCCATCAGAGTACGCGATGGCCAGTCACGGCGAAGCTTCCACCACCGGTTCGGGAAGGAGCCCACCGGATACGGCGGCACGATCTGTTTATGAAGGGTGTTCTTCTGAACTTCCGACAATGGTCTGCCCAGTCTAGCCTCTTCTTCACGGACCCGTCTCTGCCAGATTGCCGTCGCGGTCGCATGCGCCGCCGGATACTCAGCCCCGTTTGGCATTTCGCGGAATGTGTCGGCGTCTCGAGGCAGATAGCGAATCACGTGGTCGCAGACGCCTTCGGTAGACTCGAAACCGGGCCAGTTGCGCATGAGCCGGGCGTAGGCTGAGAGAGCGGATCTCTTTGGATAGGAGATCAGCTCGTCGAAACGGCGTGCCCCTCTTCGAAGCTTGCCTTCGAGATGCAGTGTGATCGGGGGCAAGTCGCCGAGCGCTTCCTCGCACGTAACCGGGCCGGGCAGACTGCGGTCGCCGTGATCGGCTGCCTCGAATTCCAGACCCGAGAACAGATCAATATGCTTCAGAGCGACAGAGCGGGTTCCGCCGTAACCAGACGGTAGCACCATGTAATTGGTCGCGCTAGGGAACACTACCCGAGTGTCGAGTTCCTGCCGGTAGGCGATCAGGAACACGCGATCGCGCATCTGGGGAACACCGTGGAAGGCTGCATTGATAAGGCTGTAGCGCGCCGTGTAGCCGACCTCGGAGAGGGCTTCCGCGATCTCC
Source organism: Burkholderiaceae bacterium (assembly GCA_023384005.1). Taxonomy (GTDB): domain Bacteria; phylum Pseudomonadota; class Gammaproteobacteria; order Burkholderiales; family Burkholderiaceae_E; genus Quisquiliibacterium. Next base: position 13,089 of record JAHDXY010000001.1, read on the forward strand.
CCCATGACATTGTGGCCGCCGTAATTGAGAACGTCAGGGACGTTCTCAATAAGGAGTGCAAGCGGCTTGGTTGCCTTCACATAGCGGAGGTACCGTAGGTAGAGATTGCCCCGGGGATCAACTTTGAAGGCGCGGGGGTGTTCGGCGATTTCTCTCAGCTTCGCGCGACCTACGCGGGCGTACGCCTGGCAGGGTGGACCACCAACGAGAATGTCAAAGGCGTCCTCGACCGGCCCAAGCCCAAGTTCTTCAGTCAGCTCCGCCGGCTCGATCGCCGTAATATCTCGGGGGCGTGCGTGAAGGGCCTCGACCTCGGGTCCGAGATGGCGGTGAAAATTGCGCGCATGGGTGGCGGCGGCAAGCTCGTCGAGCTCAATCGCAGCGTCGATCTGGCAGCCTGCGGCCTGAAAGCCAAGAGAGATCCCACCGCAACCTGAGAACAGGTCCAGCACCCTGGGCTTCGCGCCGCCCTTCAATCGTTCGATCTTCCGGCGAACACTGTCACCCCGCTCCACGGCGGCGGCCCGCTTCCGCATCACTCCCCCAGGAAGGAAGACAACCGAATCGTCAGGAGGTTATCGTCTTGCGTCTCGCATTCCCATACTACAAGGCACCTCCATCCACTACCGGCGAGTTGCGCATGGGCTCGCGCGTCGCGGGCTACATTCTGTGCGAACTTGGTGGCCCAGAACTCGACGCGGCTCTTCGGCATGTACGCGTACTTGCAGCCCGGATGGCGGTGCCAGAAACACCCGTGAACGAAGATCACTTTGCGCCGAGACGGAAAGACGACGTCGGGTTTACCCGGCAGTCCCTTCATGTGAAGGCGATAGCGATAGCCCATCCGGAAAAGGGCGCGCCGCACCGTCAGTTCGGGACCGGAGTCCGTCCCCCTGATGCGTCTCATGTTTTCGCTTCGCCGTTCGGGTGTAAGGCGGTCCACGGGTGATTTCCTTCATCAAACGAAGCTGCAGTAGTGAGGCGCCTCACAGCCGCTTCTACCAGCCGAAGCCGGTAGCAGGAACGTATCCGCGCGTCTGGAGCTGTTGGGCAGACGAAACCGTTCTCCTCAGTCAGAGAGACGATCCTGCTTCTGCTTGCCGAACTCCTCCTGTACGAATGCGCATGCGTCCGGATCGAAGCTCCACACCACCCCGAAGGCGCCGTGGGCGACCCCGTGAGCTACGTCTCGAACTCGTGCTCTTCCGTCAGCAACACCGGCATGCGCTCGTGATAGCTTCTCCCGTATGAGCGGACCCCGATGCACCGTACTCTACCGCACTGACGGCTGGGTCTTAACCCAGGTTAGGGCAGGCACCCTGCCTGACATCATGTACCACTGGATGCCCGGATCCGCAGCAGCTCACGGCCGTCGCGCGGGTTCATCCGCTAGATCGTACGGCGACGTGATAATTGAGTCTCGGCAGGGAGGGGGCGATGAAAACTTTGCTTGGATGCTTCAGCGCGATGCTGGCGCTGGCTGGATGTGGGCTTGCAACCGCCAATCGCATCTCAGGATTGAATGTCCAGGACATTACAACCGTGAAAAACGATGAACTGTGCAACATGTACGCTAAGGGACAAGTGGTCGAACAGGAGCGCGCACGGCGTGGTCTTGGCGACTGCTCTCCTTCCCATCTGAAATGCGTTGAGATGGGCTATGAGATGGGCACCGCTACTTATCTGGATTGCCGGCGACTGATGATGGATCAGGCCGCAATAGCTGCTGCACGGCGGAAGGAAACGGCGGACTCAATTGCCAAGGCTTTCACACCGCCCCCGACTACCCGCACGAATTGCACAAACATGGGTGGGATGATCAACTGCACGAGCAGGACGACACCTTACTGAAAGCGACCAGCCCGAACGCCGGGTGCGTGGTGACGAGATCATCGCGGTCGGTCTGAACGGAGACTGATCATTCGATGGGTCGCTTCACGTTGCCCTCCCTGGCCTTGACCCTCTCATCCTAATAGAAGACGAGATAATTGCAATTAATTGCCCTCTCTCCCTAGCGGACATGAAGCCATAGGCTCGTTCCTGACCCCGAGTAGATCTGTCGAATTCCAGGCGCCGATTCTCCGGGTGAGGTCTGTCAGGCAGAGGGAGCTTGTTCTAGTTCTAGCTCAGCAAGCTTACATTTGACTTCATCGCTGAGGTAATTTGCATTGATTGCTTTCAGGTATCGAAGAGCCTCCCTGTCGTTCGCTTGATACTCAAGTCGACGCTTATAGAAGGTAAGAATACCTTCGGCTTCTTGAATTATCTCACCCCAGGTCTTAGCCCAGACACGTATCTTTATTGGGTGCTCCAGATCCAGAACAACGCCGTGAGGCTTTCCCGACTGACGCGCCTCTAATTCTGCGCCATCTGTGAAACTATTCGAAACGACCACGAAATCCCATTCGACCTTGGCATGCCGGAAACGGTGATCGAGCGCAACAGCCTTGGCATACTTCTTGATCTGATTGACTACGTCTTCGTTTATAGGCTGCTTCGGTCGCTTCAACTCAACAACAAGATGTTTCCGTTCGTCATCCGTGGGAGTTGGCACTCTACGGGAGAGCATCAAGTCAACTATTGCGGCCTTTCCATCTGCATCGAGCACTGGCTGTAACGGAGCAAGCTCGGCCCGGTCATTACCAAGTAGGTGAAGATGACTTCGAAGGACTGCCGTAAGATCTTCGTCGTCATTCATCAAATTGTACTGCTCGCCCAAAATCCACGTTTCTTGGGCAACAATTCGATGCAGCTGAGAGCGCTCAAGGAGTTGTTTTTTCGATACCGGATCAAATACAAGGATCTGCAATGCCCGCAGAAACTCGAGACGATCAGTTACAGCCTTAGCGGCATTTATTACCGCAGTCAGGGATGTTTTGCGCAGAAGCTCAGCAAGTTCCTCCTGCTTGCCTTTTGGGAGAACGACTACCTGCTCCAGTATTGCAGGGAGTGCGCCAGGACCAGTCTCCACGGCGACCTTTATGAGCTGAAGTATTAACTTCTGCTGCTTGGTCGGCGTCTTATCGAAGTCAGTGCTATAATCAGCCAGATTGAGCGCCACGACATCGAATACCTGCCGCTCATTCACTTCGATAGAGTCGTGAGCAGGTCCGTCATAAGGATAAATTTGGGCATTCTTCCACTCTTGAATCTTGCTTCGGGAGCGCTCGGTTTCACGCACTCGAAAGTATTCCCTCAGCTTAGCCTTTGCTGATTCGACTAGCGCCATTGAGGGTACGTCGAGCTCAACGAGTCGCTCTATATTTTCATCCGCCAGGTGCTGGAAATGTTCGGACGTCAAGTAAGCGGTAAAGTCGAAGCCGCGGGCGTGTATACCGGGTGGCATGGAGTGGAAACTAAATCGGCCAGGGAGGCACAGCATCAGCTTGCGCTCAACTTTCTTCTTCCACTCGACGATTTCGAGCGTCCCAGTAACAGTGTCATAGCCGGAGGTAGCGGCTTCAATTGCAAGTGGCACTACGCTCTTGATCGCTTCACGAGCGTCAATTAACTCGCCATCATATACAATGCTAAAGCTCGGGTCTTCGTAGAGCTGAAGGGCAAATACGTCGCGAACTTGTTCTGCAAAGCCATGTTCGGCTCTGATCTTGAAGTCACGAAGAACGCCGGAAATTTCGACTGTACATCCACATGATGTAGTTGGCTGTAGGTCTGAGACGACAAAGCGCTTGAGATTCGATTTGTGACCCGAGATCGAAAAGTTCTTACCGTCATTTTCTGAAATCCAAGTAACGGATTCACCAAGCGCAAAAGCTTTGAACCGCCCTTGGCCTTTCTCGCCATGTATAGCTCGACCACCAGCAGTTTTGACGGAGCCCTTTTTCCATGATCCGCCTATCGATTGAAAAAACGCGGTGGCGCGCTCGAATGGGATGCCGGACCCATTATCGATCACACGGATCTGCCCCAACTTGGTCAAAGGTCCGGCTTCGAATTCAACGCGAACCTCGCTGGCGTCTACGTCATAAGCGTTCCAAATGAGTTCCGATAGGGCAATTAGGGGACTAGCGCTAGTTAGCCGCTCGATGTGATCATTTTCGACCGTAATCTCAATCTCTTGCACTGTGCAGCCCTCCAAGCGAGACTCGGTTCAAAGGTAGGCAGACAGTCTAGAACGAACAGTTACACATCCGTCAACGGACATCGGGAATCCTCTGCTTGTCGAAGCCCTCCTGCACGATGCGTATGCGCTCAGGATCGAAGCTTTGCACCAGCCCAATGGCATTCCAGCCGACCCCGTCAGCCACGTCTCTCAGTCGGCAGTACCGGCATGTTCAGCACACAAAAAAGCCCTGCTGGAGGGGTAACCAGCAGGGCATGTGGAGACTCGACGGTGTGTCTTGGGGAACGTCGAGCGAGGTCGTTCCTAAGTGTCCGGCGTCTGCCTGTCCAGAATGTCAGGAACTAGGCTTGCGAAAGCCTTAGCGACTGCCCGAGCTTCTTCCATTGTGAGCTGCTGGATGGTCTGGCCTTTGCTCTCGGCGTAGAAGTAACCCATCACCACCCCGTTGGCCGACACCACCCGGTAGCCTGGGGCTGGGATCTCCTCGACACGCCAGGGGCCGGGGTATCGGTCACGGATCGACATACCCTGTCAGTCCTGCTTGGGCTTAGCTGCCAGGATTCTGAGCTCACACAGCAGCTCACTCATCTGACGGAGGGTATCGGCCATCTGCCCGCGAATGTCATCTGGCATCGGTTCGCCATCGTAGTGCGCGAACGTAGAGACGCACGCGTGTGTGGTCTCATCCATCTCCTTCAGGATGTCCTTCACCAGGCTGCCGCGATAAGCCGTGCCGGTGCTGACAGCCTCAGTCATACTCGTGAGCTCGGCGGCATGCGACTTGAACAGCAGGAGTGCTTTCTCGCGAAAGGCATCTTTCACAGGTTAGCCCTTTCCTCCAGCTACCCGGCCGTTTGGCCAGCGCCTCGCCTCGTAGGCGTCGAGGGCGTCCCCGATCCTCTCCAGCTCCTCTTCCTCCCCCGACCCCTCGATACATCCCAGCAGATCTGACGCGCGATCCATGAGGACGGCGTGCATGGCATCTGCCTCCGGCCAATGGGGCGGCTCGCACGGTGGCTTCCACTCCTGGCCGTCGAACCGATAATTCAGCTCCTCCAGGACCCGCACGGCCGCGACCCGCTGACGATCCACCATACCCATGAACCCCCTCCGCTCTGACTTGGCTGCACCGCCTTGTATCAGCGATTCAAATTATGGCTTCATGTTGAGCGGCGTCAGCCCACGCGTGGCCCGGACGGCGTTGATCTGCTTCTGGCAAATAGTGTTGAGCACGTCGAGCAAGACAACGAAAGCAGGTCTCTCCCACTTCTGAGGCTGGGTCGTGTAGTACAAATCCACCGCGTGAACGAGCATGGCCGATGTTAGACCGACTGCGGAGCCGCATTCCTCCAGTCCTTCCCTGTTGGCCTTTTCGTACTCACTGGCATCCGCAGGCAGGAAGTTGGCTCGCAGGTCCCAGGTGGCCATGACGAACCCTGCCTTCCTCGAGGCGTCGAGCGACCGCCAATGCCCGTAATTCTCAATGAGAGCCGGGCTCAACAATCTGAACAGTCCGATAGGTGGCATTTCTGCCTGACAGCGAGCACGGTTGTGCGAGCGAATCAGGAGAGACGATGAGCAGACGACCACGCCGGAACCACAAACCGGCGTTCAAGGCGAAGGTGGCCTTGGCCGCCATCAAGGGCGACCGCACGCTGGCTCAGCTGTCGGCGCAGTACGACGTCCACGTCAACCAGATCACGACCTGGAAGTCTCAGCTCGAAGGCGGGGCGGCTGACGTTTTCGGGCCGGGCGGTGGCGCGCCGCCGGCCACGCCTGCTGTCGACGTGAAGTCGCTGCATGCCAAGATCGGCGAGCTGACGCTGGAGAATGATTTTTTAGAGGGAGCGCTCAGCAAAGCCGGCCTGCTGAGCGCAAAGCGATGATCGACCGCGCGCACGATCTGCCCATCACGAAGCAGGCCAAGACGCTCGGCATCAGCCGGTCGAGCGTCTACTACCTGCCGCGCCCGGTGCCGGAAGCGGATCTCAAGATCATGCGGCGGCTGGACGAGCTGCACCTGGAGTTTCCCTTCGCCGGGGCGCGGATGCTGCGCGGTCTATTAGCTGGCGAAGGGATCGCCATCGGCCGCCGTCACGTGAAAACGCTGATGCGGCGGATGGGGATCGAGGCGCTTTATCGCCGCCCGCGCACCACGAAGCCGGCGCCAGGGCACAAGATCTACCCGTATCTGCTGCGTGGAATGGAGGTCACGCGAGCCAACCAGGTGTGGGCGATGGACATCACGTACGTGCCGATGGCGCGCGGCTTCGTCTATCTCGCCGTCGTGCTCGACTGGTTCTCGCGGCGCGTGCTGTCGTGGCGCGTGTCGATCACGATGGAGGCCGCCTTCTGCGTGGAGGCGCTGGAGGACGCTCTGGCTCGGCATGGTAAGCCGGAGATCTTCAACACCGACCAGGGCAGCCAGTTCACGGGCGCGACCTTCACCGGCATGCTGGTCAGCAACGGCATCGCGATCAGCATGGACGGCAAAGGGGCCTGGCGGGACAATGTGTTCGTCGAACGGCTCTGGCGCAGCGTCAAATACGAGGAGGTCTATCTGCGCGCCTACGACAGCGTCGGCGAGGCGCGGCAATCGATCGGCCGATATCTGGACTTCTATAACAGCCGTCGTCCGCATTCGAGCCTTGACGACGTGACGCCCGACCACGCCTACTTCACCCCGCTGCCCATCCGCATGGCAGCCTAAACCCGGCAGAAGCTCCACTTATCGAACGCGGAGAACCTGTTCAGACAACCGTGGCCAGCTCTATGAACATGCTGCTGTGAGCATGGCTCGATACCAGCACCAGCGCGATGCAGAACAACAGCCTCCTCATGGCCCCCTCCTGATCGCCACCCATTAGGACACTCAGTCACTCAGACTTGAACAAAACCTTGAAATCGTGCAGTAAGCAATTGTGTTGCAGACACTATTCATACCGCCCTGCCTCCCCAGGTCTTCGTCCAGCCTGCCTTCCGGGCCTGGCTGGCTGCACGAGCCTAAGATCGACGGCTGGCGTGTCCAGCTCATCAAGGCCGGCGGCGAGGTCTTTCTGTTCACCCGAGGCGGACACGACATTGCCTCCCGCCTCACCAGGTTGCTCGAGGACCTGCGCGAGCTCCCGGTTGAATCATTCGTGATCGACGGCGAGCTCGTAGCCGACGAGGCGGACAGGATCGGCAACGTCTTCTCGGTGCAGCGTGCGCTGGGTGCAGGCCGGCTCGACCAGATCGGCATCATGGCCTTCGACCTCCTCACCTGCGAGGGCGAGGACGTGAGAACCATGCCGCTCATCGACCGCAAGGCGCTCCTCGACTCCTTCGTCGAACGAGCGTCCCTGCCGTGGCTGAGCTTTGTTGCCGGTCACCTCGACGGTGGAGCGCTCTTTGCCACCATGGACGGGCTTGGTCTCGAAGGCGTGGTCTCCAAGCGGATCAACTCGCCCTACCGCTCAGGCCGCCGCGACGAGTGGCGTAAGGTCAAGTGCCCGACCTGGCGTGAGCGTAACAAGGATCGGTGGCATATGTTCAGCAAAGGGTGAATGTGCTGGTCTAGCTTAGGCTGGTCTACCCACACCACCTTACTGCATCCCTGCGGCGGCCCGGTGCTGACACTAGGATCTGTGCTAAACACTCGCGCAACAGGCGGATCAAATTGCGGGTAGGGGGCAACTACATGACTGAGCTTCCGCTTTGGGCGCAGAACTTGGACCGTTGGCGGCTTCTGAGGGGAATGACAACCGAGGAGCTATCCGATGCGGCCGATGTCAACCTCAAGTCCCTCTACGGCTATCTCAAGGGTGAGGTCCATAATCCTCGCGGCGACACCTTGCAACGCTTGGCCGACGCACTCGGCACCACCGAAGAAGAGCTTCGGTTCGGCTCGCCCCAGCCTTCCGCACTCAAGCCCAACGGAATACACGCGGATAGCATTTCATCGGATGAGCGAGGCACGTCAGTAGGAGCGAGAATACACGCCGAGCGGAAGCGACTTGGGTTGAAGCAGGCTGAACTGGCGCGGCTTGTCGGAGTAACTCGACAATCAGTACACGCTTGGGAGAAGGGTATGCAGATACCAGCGCGCACGTTGGTGTCGCTGCTATGTACGACACTCCAACTACCTCCATCCGCCCTGGACCCCTACTACGTCGCTATGGAGCAGGCGGAGGAGCGTAAGACCCTTCGGACTAACGAATGCGCATTAGAGCGTATCCAGGCGATCCTCGGGCTCTCCCCCTTGCACGACGTGGTAGAGTCGGTGCGTCTACTTTATGAGCACGGCCGCGAAGCCTTCGAGGCGCAGCGCGGACCCAGATATCCGCACAACCCTACGAGATAGCGGCCAGTGCCCGACCTGGCGTGAGTGAAACAAGGATCGCTGGCGGGTTTTCGGCAAAGGCTGAATCGGATCTAGCAGACGCAAATTGGTCTCGGCTACTCTGCTGGTTGTTCTGCCAACAGCGTGAAGCACTGGCTTAGCGTTATGTGCTGCGCGTGGTTGTCTGGAACGCAAAGCTGATCACTGCGAGCTCGGGTAGTTGCCGTGCATCCCAGTGCCACTCGGTCTGCTTGTATTCGGCACCCGCGACGGAGAGTTCGATCTCATTCGGCATTGGTGCACCGTTCCGATGACGTTGGAGAAGATCGTTGCGAATGTCGCTGCCGACGTAAATGACGCAATCCATGCTGTCGTAGTCAGGAACGCAAGTTATTACACCGAGTGGTCGCGGGTCATGTTCCATCGGGCTGTTTGAAACTGGAGCGCTTATGGGATGACCTCCGATCATCAATTGCTTGGGCGTGGAATAGCTATCTTCCACGAACAAATTGATGAAAGGACCATTCAGCCGGTTTCCAGAAACTACGATCGTCCCAGTATCACGGCTTGCTAGGCACGACGTGCTCAGTAAAAAAATCGGGGCATGGCCTACCTGTGCAGACGCACGTACGGTCCAACTCGTAGCGTGGAGTCTCAGTAGCAGCACTTACCAGCCTCCGCGACCTATGCTGAAGACGATGAACATGAAGGCTAGGAGAAGTATAAGAGCGAGAAGTGGCCAAATGGCTCCAGCGACAGCGGCAACAATCAGCGATGGGAGCCAGCCTAGCCCCACTCCGAGTAGAAATCCGTACGTCACAATACAGTAGATATAGCTAACGACAAAAGTCAGGGCTGCTGTGATCGCGAACCCGGTTGCATAAGAGTTTTCGTTTTTACTCAAACGCCTCGTTCCCCCAGATAGATCAGCTGAGTTAAAGGTCAATGCGCTTCGTTGGCAAGCGTGAAAGTGAGCCGTCTATGCACGCGGAAGCAGATGGGACACCCCGAACTGGCCCCCGCGCCCCCGCCCAGGCTCCACAATCGCCCTCCCCTGGTCTGACCCCTCGTGATCCGAAATGCCCCGGTCTCCTACTACGACGACGTGACCGACTCCGAACTGTCCCAACCACCTACGACTACAACGACGGCGTGCAATGGGGCGGCCTTACATCGCCGGAGGCTTGGCAGGCGAGATTTGCGGCAGCCCAGGGCAGCGCGCTCGGAGCTACCGTGCAATTAACTGCATCTCCTCATCTGCAGGCCGGTCTCCACCTTGGCGAACGAGCGTCTCCTAGCGACGCGCTGTCTAGGGGTTCGTCTTCGTCACCTGTCCCCCCACACATCAAGATGTGACCTCGAGGCTGCCGTGCGGCATTTTCCTAATCCGGGCCAGGAGCGGCAGTGCTCCCGCTTCGGCACGCTGCGACGCAGCGGCACGCCGAACTTCCCCTTCGGCTTTGCTATGCTCAGTTGACCGCACTCATCACGCCATCCGGCATGACGTTCATTGGCAGCGCAACGGGCCCGCGCTACCAAGCGACGCTCAATGGCGTGATCAGCGTCAATGGAGCCGGCGCGCGACCTACTTCCCAGGCGATAGCGGCGGCGTGCTGGCGAGCGGCGCTCAGTACAGCTAGCAGTCTGTCGACGACAGTCGAGTCAGATTGCTGTTGATACGTCAACGCCTTGCCTCGAATTTTGATCTTTGTCAACGCAGGGCGCTCACATGAGCTTAATGCGAAGCACGCACAACTTACGGCAGTGCGGCCTTGTTTGCACGGTCTTCGGTGTAGTAGAGCCACTAGTACTTGAGTAAGCAAGTTTCACACAAGGTCGCTCGCATGATCGATCACCACGGACTGCAGCCCAAGAGTGCTTCGATCGATGCGCACGTAGGCCTTCGGGTGAAGCAGCGGCGTGTTGAACTCGGGATGAGCCAGGAAGACCTTGCCCGAAAACTCGACACCACGTGGCAGCAGGTACTGAAGCACGAGACCGGCGACATCCGTCTCACGTGCGGGCGACTGTACGAACTGTCGCGAGTGCTGAAGGTGCCGATGGAGTGGTTCTTCATTGGCGCGCCCGGGGTAGATCTGACCCTTGATCACGAGCGACTTCGAGCCGATGCTGATGATGCGCTCATAGGCGAGCTCGTTGAAACCTTGCGCGAGATCCGCAGCCCCTCGGTAACAGCGAAGGCGATCAACATGATCAAGCTGCTGATCGACCTCCATCGAGAGAGCAGCCCAGCTCCAGACCACAGTCGGTCGGCAGAGTGCCCCTAGCCAGCCACGTGCTCGCCAGCCCATGGAGGACCCAGCGCCCCAGACAGACCTGCCATGATCGGACCGCATGCCTTTACTGAACGTTGTTTTTTCAACCCGTTGCTGATGTTGCTTCACGTTGGCCGCACAGTTGCCAATCCACCCAATCCGGCTAAACTTTGCACCGTCGGGAGCATTTTTGTGGCGTAGTGGCGGGGTTGGGTGCAAATGGGTGACAATGCTAACGCAGTCGAAGCTGAGCGGAGAGGGCTCGACGATCAGCCAGCAGATGCTCTGGGGAATGGAACGCTTGAGAAAGTTGAACTGATCGAGATCGGCGCAGAATTTCTAAGCCTGCAGCTTCGACTTGGAACGATGCTGGATACCCAGCAAAAGGCGTGGCCAGGTGCTGCGTGGACTGAGGAATTGGAGCAGCAGTGGGCTCGAAGAGTCACCCCCATCTATGATCGAATCGCGGAGCTGAGATGGGCGGCCGTCCGTTGCCCCGCGAACTCGCTCGCTGAGCTCAGGACCAAGGCAACTATCCTGATGGACGTCGTCGAGGACGACTCGGGTGACGTCACCTCTCAATTGACCATGTCCCTGTGCAGGGATCTTGTCGGGGCGGACTGACCGAAGTCGCGTCCCAGCCTGTGGAGCTGACGATCACCGCAGGATCTAATCTGCGCCCGCGCGACAGCGAGTGGGCGCTCTAGCCACAATTATCCGCTTGGCCCCCCCGATGTAGGGGTTGTCGACAGATGCGGGGCTGCCGGGCGCGCCGCAGTGCCGACAGTCCCTCTTGCCGGGCGAAACCGGCATCTCGCGCGCCATCCGGATCTCATGACGGGCGACATTCAGTGCCGTTCGCGCGACGGGATTCAACCAGCGCTGATACCAGCGGCGCGCCTGATCGGCCTTGTCGGCAACCGCGAACCGCGCCAGCAGTTTGGGCATGGTGCGCTCGAGGCGGTGGGCCCTGCGTGCATAGTAGGCATAGCGGGCTTGGGCTACCCGCTGGTGTCTATAGGCTCGTCTCATGACTGCGTCCTCCTGTTGGGAAGGATTCGTCAGTTTAGCAAAACCGTCGTGCCCACATAGGCGAGGGCGAAAGCGATCATCCCAGCTACGATGTACAGCACTGCGTAGCGATACCTGAGCATGTAACCCTCAAGACTTCTTGACTGGTGGAGCGCCCAGGACGCCCCGACCCCTATTTGAGGGGTAGCCCTACGAGCACCCAGACTGATTAGCTAGTTGACGATCCGACCAAGGACGGTATGCTCACGGGCGGCTGATTTTCAGCCGTCTTAGAGTGAGGTCTGATATGCGTATATTCTTTGCGATTGCGCTAACTCTCGCGACTGTCTCAGGGGCGTTTGCCCATGGCGGTGGCTGCCGAAAGAGCTCGCCGCTAGGTCAGTGCTGCCACATGGACAACTCGACAGGGTCTGTTCACTGCCACTGATCTGAGCCCCCAAACTTGATGCCGGTAGCCTATGTGCGGCCGGCTTCTCCCGCGATGGTGGGCATCTGTAGGTTACTCCTGTCGTTCTGTTGCAATTGATTGCACGCACTTCTGATCTCCTGCTCGTTGAGGAACTGGCCGCATGGGCAGAGCAGCGTGTCGTAAAAGTAGCCGGCCGGGTGATACTGCCTGGTCACATCGGGCTTCCCGTGACGCCGGCATTGCCCGCACTAAATTGCAATTAACTGCACGGACAGCTCGCGAACTTCCTGACCGGTTGACATCGGGGTCTATGCCTTTCCACCTGCAAGAGCCTCGTGGATGGCCGCGAGGAGCTTGTTCGAGGGGACCTTATGGGTATGGGAGCTTTGCAGCAGTTGGTCGCGGGCGGCCTTTGCCGTGGCTTTGTCGGGGTAGTCGAGCTTGATGATCCCCGAGGATGGCTGCAGCACCATGAAGCTGTGGCTGGGGACTTGCTCCCCAGCCTCTGCTGACGTGATCGGGCCGATGAAGGTCATCGGTGATGGCCTGGCCCGCCTGCTCATGAAACCTCTCGCTCCAACATGCAATTAATTGCGTCTACACTGTTGCGAAAAGGACCATCGACCGTCATGTGTTGTCCTTCTTCATCTTGAGGACGTATTTGACCATGTTCATGATCGCCTCTTCCTTGTTGACGATGCCCTTCCCCGACTTCTGCCCCTTGAACATCAGGAGCGCCTTCTCAAGCAGGGCGTAATCCTCCGGCGGGAAGTAGGCGAGGACGGCACGGGCGTTCGTCATCGGCTCCTCGCCCCTCAACAGCTGCTCCAGCTCCTTCGCCGTATAGTTCTCGGCATGTTTCAGGAGCTCGGCATAGTTCGTCTTGTTGATGTGCCGGGAGAGAATGTTCAGCTTCGTCCAGCCGATCCGCTTCAGGCGATCCTTCTTGACCGGGATCTTGCTGAACGTGCGGTCGATCGTGACGAGGTAGTACGCCTTTCGCTGGCCCAGCGCCGGACTCTGAACGGCCAAGCGGAACTTCTCGGGGTCAGTATCCTGAAGCTCGCGTAGCATCCTGCCGAGCTCGAGGAAGTTCTCGTCGACGGACTTCGAAAGACCTACAACTTGATGATACAAATCTGGCACCTTGTCCACCTCACTCCTCCTTGAGTTATGTCTTGGTGCATGCCGATAGCTATAGTAGCGCTCTACAAAACGTCTTGTTCTCAAGACAAGGAAAATCTCTGATTCTCTGACGGAAACTTACGATTCTCCTAAGCAGAACGCTCAGCGTTGATCGATTAATTCGCGGTGGCGCACCTCCGTGAAGTCTGGCACCAACAGGTCCAGGTCGACCTTGCTGGTGTAAGGGTTGACCTCACCTCCCTCTGCAATCTCGGTGCCGCGGAGGTACGTCCCAATGAATTGTGGGTAGGTCATGACGGTGAGTCCACGCTCTGTGGCTCGCGCCGCCTTGGCTGTGTCTATCCTGCTTGCAACGAGGACAGTCGTGTCTGCCCGGACACCACAGTGGACCTCCATGCCCGCTTGCTCGCATGCCTTGATCAGGTTGGCTCGCAGGATCGAGCGTCCATAGCCGTCAACTGCGGGTCCTGTAAAGACGATCCTCATGTTACTCACCTAGCCCTCCATAGCTTACATGGCATTAACTGCGCGCTTGCGGGTACGATGACCTTGCTGGGCTGCAGCCACTTAACTCTTTGATATTACACGTTATTTCGTGGCTCTCCAAGGGCCAGGCACAGATTATCGAACGGCAACCGAACAGATGGGTTCTGCCAGCCCTGGTAACGCCCTTGCCTCGGGGGGTGCAGAGGGGGCTGGTCATGCACGTCACCCCCTCGACCCTCACGGAACTAGCCCTTCAACAACCCGAACTTGATGGCGGTCTTCTTGGCGAGGACCATGCGGAGCATGTTGTCCTTGATCTCGACGGAGATGGGATGGGACTTGTGGAGGAACTGGACTTCCCCGCCATCGAAGTACCACCACGACTTCGTCTGACGATTAAACGGGAACTCCAGGGTGACGGTGTCCTCGGCCTGGACATCCTTGGCGACCTTGGCGACCGGAGCCGGTATGGCAGGTGGCATGCCGCTCTTGCAGATGGTGACGGGCACGACCTGGAAGCCGGTGGTCACCTTGTAGACGGCGTATTTCGTATCCTTAGTCTGCATCAGCTTGTTCGCGATCTGATTCGCGATGCCTTCCTGCGGGTAGATCATCTTGGTGGTTTCGGTATGCATCTTTCCCTCCTGGACTAAGCGGTGGTTGCCTGTACTGTTCCTGCACTTAATTGCACGTCTCGAAGCGGGCCGCCCAGCTCAGCTTCACAGCCGACGCATCGGAATGCTTCACCGCGACGTATCCCCAACGGTTGGCCCGAGGCAGATGGCAGATCACTGTCACCTTCTGCCCGTTCCAGAGCTTCTGCACGACACGATCACGCGAGACCCGGTAAGACCGGCAGAGCTCATTGATTTGCTCTTCGATCTTCTTCTCCAGATTGCGGGCCGGGTCCATCACAACGGCCATCATGCGGAGCCCCTCGACCGTCCAGCCGCTCTCCTCCCACTTGCGGGCGAGCAGCTTCGGGTTCAGCTCGTACTCGGCTGCGATGCTGGCGAACAGAGCGTCGGTCAGCTCCTTGCCGCCGACCACTTCGTCTTTCACGTCTTTCAGTGCATCTGCGAGGCTCATCTCTTCCCTCCGTGGATTGGATGAATTTCGATGCTTCTACAATATCTTAGGTCGGCATCCCTGTATATTTGAAAACGCAATTAATTGCATCGCTCAATTGGCGACGCCTTGTTAGCTACCGCGAGCGCCTCGCCGTGCCTGTAGTGCCTGCGAGCATCCGTGAGGCGGGTAAACGTCTCCCAGAACCTTCGCTCGTGCTTCGCGAAATCGTAAGCCCTGACGTGGTACAGCCCGGCTCCGGGGGACGGCATATCCAGCGTGATCTGGACGGATCCGTGCTCCTTCCTCTCGATGTAGCCGCAGGCCAGTGCGTAGGGCGTCAGCCAGCCTTCCTTCGTGTAGAACTTCGGGTGCCGGATATGACGGGGGTCAGCCTTTGTCATTCCAGCTCCTGTTCATCTTGATCTGCTTCAAGACGTAGTAGGCAAACCTCTCGCATGGCGTCGGTTCCGCAAGGCCGGACGCCCACACAGGCACTTTGGAGAGCAGGTCATGTTCGACGCTCTTCAGGAATTCCTTGTCATAGTAGTCCCCGTTCACGCCCAAATACGGGTAAGGACTGCCCGCCTTGTCCGTCATCTCACGCCCCCCTTTCTCTCATTATTCGACATCACCCCACATGCACTTAATTGCACGAACTGTTTTTGCCGCCCCAAGGCAGGCCGTAGCGATGGGCACAGACCTTGCCGTAGCCGACCGCCGTGCTCTTGGGATCGGTGAGCGGCAGGCTGCAGAAGCAGCACCGGCCGGTCAGTTTGCCGTACTCCGCAGCAGTCTCAGCGGGGTGGCGGGACATCTTCTTGAGCAGTGTTGCGAGCTCGGTCTTGAGCGGCTCCTTGACGTCCTTGGGGAAATACTGCCCGTCTGGGTCGACCTTGCCCGCATACCCGACCGAGGCCGGCACCTTGACGTAGACGTAGCCTGAATTCTTGCTCTCCTTCCCTGCGCGAGACAAGCGGACCTCGTTGCCGTCAGGGAGCTGCAGGGCGATCGCCGGATACTTGAGCTTCTCGGCCGCCTTGTTGAACATGGCAATCAGGCCGGTGAGAGCGCCCACCGTGATCTTCTCGGGCTCGGGCTGCGTGAAGTCGGGGATGCCCTGGGCCATGTCGGCCAGCTTGTCGACCCAGAACCACTGCTTCTCGGAGAGCTGGCCCTTGCGCTCGAGCTGCTTGATGAGCGAGCTGGCGAAGTCGATCTTCGAATGGGGGAGCCCACTCAGGTGCTGCTTGAGGATTTGCGCTCTCTGGTGAAGTTCCGTCATCTCTTCCCTCCTGGACTGGATAAACAGTTGTCAGACGCCGGCCAGGCGCTCGATCTGGCTGCGAACCGGCTTGACGATCTCTTGTGCCTCCTCCTGCAGCTCCGGGGGCAGCTTGGCGATCTCCCGTTCAGCAGCCTGTACCATTCCAGGGAGCCAGTCGTGCGGGGCAAACGCCCATCCCTTGACCGCCAATCGGACCTGAGTCAGGGCCTTCATCTTCTGGATTTTCCTCATCTCTTCCCTCCTGGACCGGATGAAATCTGTACTTTCTTTCTAACTTAAACCGCTTGCCCGCACAATAATATTTGCAATTGATTGCACGAAAAAGGCCCCCGGCAGAGCTGCCAAGGGCCTTCACGACAACTGCCCAAACGGACAGCCGGTCTACTCGTCCGACTCTTCGATCTCGACGGAGATGTTGGTCGTCGGAAACGCCTTCTCCAGCGCCTCCAGGGCGGCTTCCAGGCCCATCTTCTGCAACCGCTGGGTCATCGTCTGGCCGCCGAGGAAGTCGAGGCAGACGAACTCCAGAGCCGCCGTGTCGACCGACGTGCCGCTCTGCTCCTTGGCCTTGGCGATGGCGGCCTCGATCGTCGCCTTCTGGTCCTCGTGCACCTTGAAGGTCTTGGTCGTGACCGTCTTCGCACTCTGATCCTCGAGGGCCTTCGGGGCGTCCTTGGCCTTATGCCCCTTGACGGTCTCGATCAACTGCAGGGTCGTCTGCGAGTTCGCAAGCGAGACCCACTCGTCGACGTTCTCGATCGTCAGGACCTCGGCGATCTCCTTGAGCTTGGTCCAGCCAAGGTCCTTGACCTTCTCCCAGGGCACCTTGCTTTCGGCGAGGTGATTGTAGATCGACACCCAATAGGCCGCCCGGCGGTAGTGCATGCCGAGCTCCTTCTCGACATACTCGCGGAACGACGCATAGGGCTCGTACCAGCCGTTGGCCTGGATCACGGAGAGCACGCCGCCGAGCTTGAACAACGTCATCTCGGTTTCGTTGTTCAGGGCCGTGACGACCGCGCGGGCCTCGTTCTCCTTCATGTTCTCGATCTCATGCACGAGATCGGAGAGCACGTCATCGCCTGGCGTCTCGATCGTACCCGTCTTGGCAGTCTTGCCAGTCTTGGCCACCGCCTTGCCGGGTTTCTTGGACTTGGCCGGCTTCTCAGCCTTCGACACCAGTGCCTTCCCTGCTTGCTCTGGAGCCTTCATCTCCGGGGCAGGCTCCGGCTCCGCCGCCGTCGTGTCAGACGCGGCTTCCTCGGCTTGTTCAGGGGCCTGTTCAGTCTCGCCGTCGTCGGCCTCAGCGAACTGCTCATTGAGCCACGCCCGCTTTTCGTCGACCTTCATCTTCGCCCAGCCTTCGGGCACCTCGATCTCGTGCTCCGCGACGAGAGCATCGAGCTCCTTGCTGGACATCTTGTCGACGTCGACCACGACGGCCTCACCGTCATCCTTCTCCGCGGCCGGCTGCTCAGCCACTTCCGCGGCATCGGGCTTCTTCTCCAATTCCTCTTCGAGAGCGGCTGTCTTGCCACCTTTGAGAAGAGAAAGACTTGCTGCGCTTGACATTCGTTGACACCCTCCTGGTCTTGTGGGTCGGGATTTCCCGGCGAGACATGCCGGGCGGGCTTATGCTGAAATACCAGTCTACCTTCTGTGCACTTAATTGCAAATCTCTTTTCGTCAGTTTTTCCGCAAAGGCAACGAGCCTGCGATCTTCCGCATCTCCATCGTGATTCCAGGCAACCTGTTCGCCTGAGCCAACCCGAGAGCGGCCAGAGCGAAGGCATCGGCCGTGTTGTCCGACTTGCTCTCATGGCCCCAGCGCTTCAGCACGTGCATCATCATCTGGGCCTTGGTTGTATTGCCCTTGCCGGTGGCGAACTTCTTCACCTCGGCTGCGCGAGGGTCGTACCAGGCAAACCCGTCGAGGTGCAGCATGAAGCGCAGGAGACCGCCGACCTCGACAAGCGGGATGACGCTCGAAGCCTTCTTCATGTTGAGCGAGTAGCCCTCGATCATGATCTTGTCGGGCTTCCTGCCGTGGATCAGCTCCATGACGTGAGCGACGATGAATCTCGAACGCTCGACACCGGTCACCTTGTCGGGCTTGATCTCCTCTTCGTGCAGGAGATCGGGGCGCGGGGCACCATTCTCGCGCAGCAGCACCAGACCCGTGGCTGACGTCGACAGGTCGATACCCAGCGAGCTGATCGGGGTCATCCTTTGATACTCCCAAACGTGATCTTGAACATCTCGTCCATCGTGTCGAGGTTGACGTCGATGTACGTGTGCAGCTCGTCGCGGAGCCTCGCTTTCTCAGCTTCGTCTCCAATGAAGCAGGCGGCGAGGTAACCGTTCGTGGCGGCCGTCACCTTGAACTCGAGGGATTTCATGCGGAGGGTCAGCTTCTTCACCCGATCGTCCTGGTCAGTCGCCATCTTTCATCCAATCGTAGTTGGGAGGGTGGTCACCGGAAAAGCAGGCTGATTTCAGGGCGCACATCGAAGCGCGCTTTACCATGGCGGTGGGACAGATCCCGCAAGGCATGCCGACCTTGCCCTCCCTGAAGTCCTTGATCGCCTTCGCCCGCCTCGTGATGTCGTCGGTCTGGCTATCGTCCCGCTTGATCTCGAATTCCTTGAAGGGGCTGAATTGCTCGGTCAGGCCCCACTTCTTCAACTCGAGATCCTGGCAGCCGAAGCCGCCTTTGCTGACGTAGAGGACCGTCGCGACCTCTGTAGAGACCATGTTGGACCAGCTGTGATCGCTCTCTGCGATAAGGCGGAGGTAGAGGTTGGTCCGCCACCGATGCTCCGCAAGGGGGGCTTTGAGGGCTTTGAACTCGTCCTTGTCGATGGTTTTGAGCTCGATCGGACGCAGCTTCGTCTCGCCCACGGCCACCAGCATGTCGACGCCGCAGCTTGCGCCATTAACTGCACTGACGAACCTGACTTCCTTCGGGTCGAACCGGCTGACACCGCATTGCTGGCATTTCAGCGGGCGGGTCTGAAACTCGTGCAGGGTGCCACAGGCAATGCACTTCCAGTGGCACACCGCCTTGCCCATGTCCGCAAACCAATTGACGACGTTCCACTCCAGATCGCGCCCCATCTGAAAGGTGACTGCGCTCGAGGTCGTCAGCCATTCGTCCTTCGACTTGATACCGGTGACGTCGTGCAGGGCATACATACGCGGGCACAGTCCCTCGGGCTTGGTCAGACTGGACGCATGGATCGTCTTCAGGGAGCGAGCCTTGTCATAACCGGACAAATGCCGGTGCAGCAGATACTTCACGCTCCGCTGCGGCATGTACTCCTTTGCTTTCTTGAGGAAGCTGATTGCCATCTACCAACCCTTGACTTTCGAGAAAAACCAATCGTTCAGGCTGGAGAGGACCTCCTTGCCAGTTTTCGACTCGATCAGGATCGTCATCGAAAGGTCGAACTCAATTGCCTCGTAACTGTAGCTTGTATTCTGGGTCAAGTTCTTGATCATGATGCCTTGGGCTGTCAGCGCCTCAAGTGCGAGCTTGACCGGAATATCCTTCGGCTCGGGAAGTGGTGGCGGTCCAGAATCTATGACGTCAATACAGGCTGTATCGGATATCAGCCCCAGCAATGCATTCTTATCGAGCGGGATATCGCTAATCGCAAATTGACCTGGGGGATGGTGGCCTTCGATTTTTACGGGTGGATTCTTGACGAGCTTGAGCCATTTCATGTCTGCACCGCCACATACTTGCTGCCGTCCCACACCTTCTCGAATTTCACCGCTTCCGCGGGAGTTGGTTGGTCACCCGGAGAACCATCCGGCTTGGTGGATCCGTACAAGTACGTGACGAAGGCGCTCTCGTTCTGAGGGTCTGATGCCCAATCCCAGACGAACCAGCTGTAGTTATGCCGGGGACCGCTATCGCCCTTCGATTTCTCGATCCACCGGGGGCGCTTGGTCAGCACATACTTGTCGGAGAACGGGTAGCCACCGAACAGATCGCGGCGGCCATTAGCGCAGTCGAATTCATTGCGCAGGAGCATGATGACCTGGCCGTTGACAGGCTTCATGATCTCCAGAGCGCGGCGGACGAACTTCTCGGCCGTGATGGCGGGCACGCCCTCGACGCCTTCGATGTCGTATGGCGGGTTCGTCATGATCACGCGGACGCGGGGGTCGACCTCCTCGATCGAGAGGAAGTCCACCACACCTTGCATCTTCTCGTAGCCGTAATCCTTGATGTCGGTGGATAGAACGTTGAAGCCATGCTCCAGCAGCACGTCGCTGATCCATCCCGCACCACAAGCTGACTCCCAGATCACGTCGTCGTACCCGAGACCAGAAAGTGGCGTCGGCACGGCCAACAGCCACTCCGTCACCCACTTCTCGGTCCAGTACGCGTCGAGCTCCTTGCGCGCGTAGCCGCTCTCTCCGACGATCGTGTTCAAGGGAGCATCTCCTTGAACTTGTGGAGAGGCACCATCACCCATTCACCATCGAGGAGCGGGGTGCCGTCCGGCTTGACGAACGACACGGACAGAGCAGGCATCTTGCCTTCGGAGCGGGCCTCCTTGCTGATCTTGGCAAGCCAGTCGAGCTTCACCGCCATGCTGACCTGGGTCGTACTCTTGGCCTCGAGCAGGACAGTGCCGAGGTCCATATCGCCTTTCGCGCCCTCCATGGCACCCGATGCCGGCCGGGGCCTGGTGGCGAGCTGATGGGCGAGACGCCTCTCCGACTTTCTGCCGGACTTGCCGATGCGGTGCTGCGTGCGGCGCTTGACCCACGGGTTCTCAATCATGTGGCGACCCGCCTTCCTCGATCAGCTCTCCCTCCTTCATCAGGCGCTCGATGATGGCCTGCCGGATTTCGTTGCCGAACTTCTCGTCGGCGTAGAACTTGTCCTTGAACTCCTGCTGCGTGTCGTAGTGGTCACCGACGACGGTCCAGCCCTTGCCCTTCTCAGCCTTTTCGAACATGCCAAAGGTCTTGAGGTATTCCGCCACCGTGCCGACGTCATCGGACTGGCCGACCGTGAAGCCATCGTGCGGGTGCGTGACCATCGTGAACTTGCCGGAAGCAGAGAGGATCGGCACCTTCCACTTGTTCACGACGAAGGCCGTCTCCTTCCGCACCGGCATGACCGACGACACCTTGTTGTCGATGATGTTCTTGCCGTAGACGCGGAGGCGGATGGCAGCCTGATAGTTCGGAGCATTGCCGCCCGGAGTCGTCTCCGGGTTGCCGAACATGACGCCGATCTTGTGCCTGATCTGGTTGACGTAGAACAGCGTCGGGAAGCGGCCCGCCTTTTCGGCCGCGCCCAGCGCCCTGGTGGTCTTGCGCACGAGCTTCCCGGTGACGAGACCTGTGCCGCCCACATTCGCCTTCTCTGCGCTGCTATCGCTCTCCTGCGTGGTAACGAGCGCAGCGAGGCTGTCGATCACAACGATTCCGCAGTCGTCAGTGTAAATCAGGCTCTCGGCCATATCGACGAGCTGCTCGGCATAGTCCGGGCGAATGACGATCAGCTTGGCAGTATCGACGCCCATCTTCTCGGCCCAGCCAGGGTCGAAGCTGTTCTCCACGTCGAAGAACACATTCGTCTTGTCGGGCCAGAGCATCTGATGCTTGGCGATGGCGAGCAGGACGATGTTCGTCTTGCCCGAACTCTCAGGCCCGTAAATGATCGAACACTTCCCTCGCGGGAAGCCGCCGGCAAGAGCCAGGTCGAGCTCGAACATTCCGGTCGGGATACGGTCGGCATTGGCCAGTTGCCCACCGAATGAGCCGATGCTCTCCCCATACTCCTTCTGGAATCCAGCCAGGAGGTCCGCGGCGGACGTTGAAGCCGTCTTTGCTTTCTTAAGGCTGACTACCACATAACCCCCGTTGCCTACGCGGCGATCGTTGAACACAGCACCACTTGTGCAGTTAATTTCACTCCGACTGCAGCTCTTCGATCATGCTCTGCAGCTTCGTGTCGACCCATTCCTTCGAGTAGTCGAACACACTATCGATCTCGGAGTGCTGGCATGGCACCTTCAGGGAGATGCCGATCTTCGCGGACTGGTAGTTGCCGAGGTTGTGCGTGTAGCTCATGTCCACGCCGACTTCGCACCAGGGTCCGGAATGAGCCTTGGCGGCAGGTATATCGACCTTATCCTCGGTGGTCTCCTCGGCCACCACGGTGCCCTTGTCCTTGACCTGCATCATGGTCGATGCGGTGCCTGTCTTCTTCGCGATCTTGAGAGCCATTGATTTCTCCTAGCTAGTTCATCTCTTTGAGTTCACATCCGATTGACTTGTACCATTTTAGCCGAGAACCGGCGTAACCGGAAAAGACCGGGCTGTCGTGGTCCTGCACGTCCATGACGACGGGCGTGCCTTTGTCAGGATACTCGCGCCGGATACGCCCTACGGGCTGCGTTACGTTCGCCCTCGGCATTGCAAGAAGACAGGTGTCGATCCAGTCGATCGAGGTCCCTTCTCCCATCATCGTGTAAGTCGTAAACAGGATCGGCTTCACTTTCTCCCGCTCGCGCGCCTCTCTCTCGGCCTTCCCCTGAGCGCCGATGTAGAAGCCCATCTTGCGCCCTGAGATGCCGAACGTCTGATGGCAGGCCCGGTGCATCGCCCGCAGATGATCATGGAGCGTCGAGAACACGACGAGCTGCCGGTTCTTCTCATAGGCGGCGTAGATCAGATCGGCGAGCAGATGGTTCCTGGCCGGATCGGCGGCGATGATCTTCTCCAGGTGCGCCGTCTTACCGGGCTCGTGCGGCAGCCGTACCACACGGCGCTTTCCGCTCTCGGGATCAGAACGCAGCACGCGCGGGCATTCCCATGCCGACCGAAAGAGCAGCACTTTCGGGACCATGAGCTGCGCTTCGGTCTTGGCGCGGATCGGGCCGATGTGCGCGAGCACCAGGAGCTCCTTGCCGTCAGAGCGCTCGGGCGTGGCGGACAGGCCAAGGCGCAGCTTCGCCGGAAACATGGTGACGACGTTGGAGAACTGGTCTGCCGGCACACGGTGGCACTCGTCGAAGATCACCAGGCCGAAGTCCTGGGCGATCCAGTCGGGATACTTGCCGTCCTTCGACAGCGAATGGATCATGGCAACGACGAACTTCGTCCCCACGACCTCGCACTTGTCGCCCCGGATCTCGCCGACCTCGTGCGGCTTGAGGCCGAGGAACTTGATGGCACCGTCGATCCACTGCTTGTAGATGTCATCCTTGGTCGTGATGACGATCGTCTTACGCCCCACTACGTAGGCGGCGTGATAGCCAAGGACCGTCTTCCCCCATCCGGTATAGGCACTGACGATGCCGGACAGCCCCTGCTTGAGAAACGAGACCGTCTCGTCGAACAGCTTGACCTGATGCGGGCGAGGCGTGGGATCATTCGGGTATTGTACGACCTCGCCATCCACCCGGTCATCGACCGCGCCGACAGGGCACAAACCTCGAGGCAGGTGAATGAGACGCTTTTCATCGTCGACACTGTGCAGCAGCACTTCCTCACCGAAGCGCGACGTGAAGCGGTACTTGCTCTCCAAGCTCGGCTTGAACGCGTAAGTGGCCACCGCGTCAGTGCGGAGCGGTATGTCGTGCCTGATCAGCTCAGACAGAATGGCCATCGGTCCTCCATGACCAGGAAGTGTTGCGGGGGAAGGTCCATCGCTGAAGGGGGCCAGCGTAGGGGCATGGACCCTCCCCCGCATCCCGCCGCAAGATGCACTACCGGACGTGCGGCGGAAGCCTTGCAATTAATTGCTCGTCACAGCTCGTCTTTGACGTTCGAGGCTCCCTTCTCGAAGCCAGGGCCACCGAGTGCCTTTCCGACGCCGAGCTCGATCAGCTCTTCGGGCGAGCGGAAGCGGATCTCCTCCGCATAATTGGCAGGATGCACATCCTCGACCTTCATTCCGTACTTCGCAGCGATCTCCTCGTAGGAATCGAACTTCTGCACGAAGTCGTACTGGTTGCCGACACCGGGCTCCTTGTCTCCCGTACGGGAGACGTCGAAGGTGCATCCAGCTAATCCGCCACGCTTGGCCGCGAGCTTGGTCAGATGCTTGATCGTACCCTGCTTGGCGACGAACAGCTTGCGCTGATTGGCGACCTTCTTGCCGGCGTTCGGCCCCTTCTTGATGACGTACTCGCTGTGATCGATGATCGTCATCACTCCGACGAAGCTGCTCCGCTCACCCTTCTCGCAGATCGGGCAAGGCTGGGTCTGGTCCACGTCCGAAGTGCAGACGAACTGTTGCCAGTCTCCGTTCACCCGCACGTTGTGCTCGTAGAACATGAAGATGTCGAGCATACCCTCGGCATCGAGCTCGCCGTCGAGGAACGTGATTTGACGGTCCTCGCCCTCCTTCAGATAGAAGCGCCACATCCTGCCCTGCTCCTGCTTGCGCAGCTCGGCCTGGGCTTCCTCGTGGGCGAGAGCTTTCTTCGCCGCTGCACCCTTCTTGAGAAAACTAGGTGCTCCCGAACTATGAGAAGCGAAGGATGACTTCGTGGGGGTCTGAGTCGACGGCGGTGCATTCGTCGTGGCCCCGCCCGGAGTAGCAGCTTTCTTTGCGAATTTCAGAGCCATTTAGCTCTCCCAATGTTTTCCCAAGTTTTCCCGATCTTGCCGGCATGCCGTGCAATTAATTGCCAGTATGCCTTCCGGGCTGAATTAGTCAAGCAGGAGATCATCGAGTTTTACAATTCCCGAGAGCAATTCCGCAATTTCCTCCGGAGAACAAACACCAGGGTCCTTTCGGCCCTTCGGCGGCTGCAAATGATGGATTACGTGATCTTCCTGCAGGAACTTGTCCACCTTTGATCGGCCGGCGTCACCGCCCTTTCCACGATCGAGGAATGTGATCCATTCCAAAGCATCGGCCATACGGCGCAGCTTCTCGAAACTCGGATTGGAGAACAAGGGGCTGACCACATTCCGGTAGACGCGATACGCCGAGGCAAGGTCGAACGGGCCTTCCACCACCAGGATCGGCTTCGTCAGGTCGACCCAGCTCTCTCCCAGCCAATACAACGGGTTGTTCTTACCGGCCTGCGTGTACATGCGGTATCTGGGGTCGACCCCACTTTGGATCGCGCGACCGTGCAGTCCGACCAGGCGTTCATTGAAGTCGCGAACGGGGAAACAGACCCGCTTCTCCTTCGTGTCCGCATGTAAGTCGAGAGCGTTCGCTACGGCGGCGGGGACCTTGCGCTCGGCCAGATAGTCCACCGCCCAGCCAATCTCATGCCAGACCGGGAAGCTGTCGAGCCACCATTCGGGGAAGTAGTGCCGCCCTTCTTTAGGGCCGAACAGCATCTCCTCGATGCCGGGACTGTCGAAGTCGAACTCTATCGCCTTCTCGGCTTCGTCGACGAGCTCCAGCGCCTGGCCCCACTTCGCGTCGACATGGCAAGCCTGCTTGTTCATGTGGCGCATGGCAATGATCAGGGAGCCCAAGGTGCCGTGCCAGCCGCACGCGAAGCAGTTCACTGCAGGGTCACCTGCCTCGATCCTGACGCCGAAGACCTCGGGTCCGCTATGGCCGTTTTCATGCCGCCAATGCTCGAGAGGACAGCGGCTGATGACCCAGCCGGTTCGCTTGTGCGCCTGAATGTTCTGGGTCCCGAGCAGCTTGAGGCATTCCACGATCTTCTCGAGCTTCATGCGTAATCCTTGTGGCACGCCTCGTCGATATCGGTCCCTGCAAGGAAGTTCTTGTGCGCGTTGGTCATGGCGGCCGTGCAGAGCTTGTCCACGCGCTCATTCTGCGGATGGCCACTGTGCCCCTTGACGTGCTCGAACGTCACCGCGTGGAGCTGATAGAGTTGCAGCAGCGGCTCCCAGAGGTCCTTGTTGATGACCGGCTTGCCCTCGCGCGTCCTCCAGCCGTTGCGGACCCAATTGCGGCTCCACTGCGTGACCCCCTTGATCACGTACTCGCTGTCACTGAAGACCTTGACGGGTGGACCGAACTCCAGGCTTTCCAGCGCCTTGATCACCGCCATCAGCTCCATCCGGTTATTCGTGGTGCCGAGCATCGGCTCGCACTGCTCCACAACGTGACCGTCGGGGAACTCCGCCAGATAGGCCCAGGCACCGATGCCGTCCTTCCTCAAGTCACACCCGCCATCCGTGTAGACAGTGATGACCGACTGATCGGCAGCTTCGACAACGGGTCCTGCCGTGGCTTTGATGCCGTCCACGGCGAGAGAGCCGAGCATGGAGCTGACGATGTGCTTGCCGGCGACCTTGTCAGCCGCAAGGAAGGTCAGCGTAACCTGCAGCTTCTTGACGGTGCTCCTCACGTCAGGCCCTCTCGACCACCTTGAAGCTGCGGGTTGTACGGTTCTCCTTGATGACCTCCCCGCGTTGCGGGAGCGTCAGGTAGGCGTCGATGTCCTTCAAGGCCACCTTGGCGCACTTGTAGAACAGGTCATTGCCCATGAGCTTCTGGACCTTCTTCAGGTCCTTGATCTCGCGGGACGTGCCCCTCTTGCCGATCTCCAGACGGAAGGATGCACCAAGCTCCTCGCGCTCCGCGTCGTCACCAGCCTCGATCTCCTCGATCTTGGCTTTCAGCTTCGCCACGGCGTCGTTGTACGGCTTCAGCTGCTCCTGGAGCGTCTTGATCTGTTTGTTGATCTTCTCGGCTTCCTGGCCGAGCGTTCCGACATTGTCGATCAGCTCTGCGAAGTCGCTCAACATCTCGTCGGGCTCGGGCTTGACGAGTGTGGGCTTCTTTTTGGTCAGGACGATTGCCATGTCACCCTCCGTGGTTTCCGACATACTTTGAGGCTATCTGAATGCCGGTGAGTTGCAAGATGTTTTGCATTTAATTGCACGTCTTAGACGAATTGCAAATCAGCTACGCTCTCCTCCTCGACCTCCGAGAAGTCCATCGAGCCCCAACTCCATCTGGTCGTGAATGAGCCCACTTCGCCGGCCCGTCCCTTGAGGATCTCGATCTTGCGATGCTTGAGGGTCTCGACGCTCTCGTCCTCGAACAGACCCAGCACGATCGAGGCGACCTGGGCGATGGCGTCGGAGTAGCCGATGTCTTCGAGCCCGGCCTTTTCGCCCTTCTTGGTGTTCTTCTTGCTGGCTGAGCGGGCAAATTGCCAACTGCAGACGACGGGGGCAAGGGCGGAGAGCTCCGACTTGATCAGCTCGGCGTTCTCGGCCACCCGGCGATAGCGATCACGCTCGGTCGGGTGCTTCACGAGGTAGGCTCCGTCGAGGAAGATGGCGGCCGGCTTCAGCTGCCGGGCTATCATCCAGATGTCCTCCACCGTGGCCGCCAGATTGCCATCCACCACGTAGAACGGGAACGAGTAGCCCTTGATCTCGGTGAGCCCCTGCTTGAGCTTGGCGAGCCCTTTGGAGCTCAAGGCGGCGTGCTTGAGCTGCGAAGCGGAGACGTGGACCTGCATGGCAGCGAGCCGCTGCTGGATCGCAAGGACGTCCATCTCCATGGAGACAAACATGCGGGATTGGTCGTGCTCGGCCTTCTTACCGGTCGCGAGGGATTCCTCACCGGCCTTGCGCCATCCGTGCAGTGCCCCGTAGAGCAGCATGAGGCTCTTGCCTGCCGCTGGGCGGCCGATCATGCTCAGCACGTCTCCGCGTTCCATACCGCCAGACATCCTGTCGAGGGTCGGCCATCCGAGCTGCAGCCCGTACTCGTCGACGGCGTTGAACTTCGAGGCATAGGTCGACATCAACGTGCCATAGGCTTCGCGGAAGTCGACGATCTGCTTGATGTGTCGCTGTGAAATTAATTGCATTGCCGTTTCAGTAATGACGCGCAGCGCTTCCTGCGGGTCCTTGTTCTCCGGCAGCAGCAGATCGCTCACCTGCTTCATGCCCTTCTTGAGCGATAGCTCGACGTGCCGGGCTTGCATCAGGTCGAAGTAGTAGCCTGACGGCTCCTTGTGTTGGACCAGCGTCTCCCCGGTGTGCTTCTCGATCGTTTCCTCGGACGGCAACGCCTGGTACTGCTTGGCGAAATCTCGGACGAACTCGTAGAGCTCAACCTCCGTCCCCTTGAACAGGTGGTCGATCTTTCCGTGCTGAAGGAGGTTCGCGACCGAGTTCTCAGCCAGGACAGCCGACACGAACATCTTGCCGATCAATGGGAGCCTCCCACCTTTACGAAGCTCTGATCAATCAGGTTCTTCATCGGCATGCCGTACTCCTTGCCGAGCGCTGCCAGGTCCGGCGCGTAGACGATCGTTTGCTGGCCGGCGATCTGGCGGGACAGCAGCAGGTCGTAGAGGGCCGACACCTGCCAGGCAGCAATGTGTCCGCCGTCGCTGGCCGGGTGAAAGAAATTCGGGATCAGCAGGCAAGTCAGCTGGGGCATCGACTGCCCTGCTACCGTATCCAGCACCGACCCGAGCGTC
Source organism: Burkholderiaceae bacterium (assembly GCA_023384005.1). GTDB lineage: Bacteria > Pseudomonadota > Gammaproteobacteria > Burkholderiales > Burkholderiaceae_E > Quisquiliibacterium. The sequence goes on from JAHDXY010000001.1 coordinate 41,618, forward strand.
ATCACGCGAGCCCGGATGAAGTTGCGGACGAGACAGCCGGCGATAGCCGCCATTCGCTGGTCGATGGCGTCCACGCCGGACTTCTTCGTGTAGCAGAGGCCAGAGACCTTCCCGTGGCTGGCCATATGCTGGCGGAACTTTCGGAGGTAGCCGATCTCGCTCTTCGTCACGTCAGGCGGCAGCGGAGAGCAAATCCAGTGCGGCTGCACGCCGGCATCACGGGCGAAATTGTCGATGTCGGCAACAAGGCGGTCGTGCACGTTCTTGTCGAGCACGCCGGAGGCGTAGGGGTCGAGAGGCATCAGAATTTGTCCTCACCGAGAATGTTCATCAGCTCCGCGTGGGTCTGAGGCACGTAGTCGTCATCACCGGGTTTCGGCTTCGGCTTCTGTGAAATTAATTGCACGGACTTGGCAACAACCTTTTTCGGCGACGACGCCTCCTGCGGAGCCTTCTTGGGTTGGGATGCGAGGAACAGATTTACAGCAATGCCGGCGTGTTTCAAGAGGAAATCTACATTAGGATCCAACGGCGTCGTCTTGACCCCTGCAGCCGACTCCACCTCCTTCGTGAACTCCAACCAGTTCATCAGCACATGGCGGAGAACAGTCTCTGCCTTGCCTGCGGGACACTTGGCGCGGAACAGCTTCAGCTGGCCGTATTGCTTCGAGGTCAGCTGGGGAACGTACTTCTCGAGCTCCTGCGCTATCGTGGTCTTCCAGACGTACTCCAGAGCCTTCACGGAGTCGGGCTGGTGTAGCTTCCCGCCAGCTTTGAATTTGTTCAGTGCATCCGCAACTGTCGCGGCGTTTTTCTCTTGGTCTTTGTTTACCATTCCCTCTTTCCCGCCTTCTTGTTTCTCCGCGGGAGACACACTGGCATGCGTCAGCATGCTAACTCCCTGTGATTCTCCCTGTGATTCTCCCTGCATATACGAAGTATATGAAGCCGTGCTTGGAGACACGCATTGGGCGGTGTCGTTTGACACCTCCTGCCCAGGGTCTTCTCCGTCTTCTCGAGCCGCCGTTTTCAGGGCTTCTGTGCACTTGTTCGTGACCAGGACGTGCATGACATTCTTGCCGTGGAACAGGTGCTGGCTTGTTTGAATCAGCCCCTGCTGCCGGAGCTTGGACAGCCCGTCCTTCACCTGTTGATGTGACAGCCCCGTCTCGAACTTGATCTCAGAGTAGGGCTTCGCGATCCAAAGGCGGCCGTTGAACTCTCGGGTCGGCTTCCAGAAGCTCAGCCTGTAGAGAATGATACCCGACACGGGCGATCCGGCGACGTGCACACACCGCCCGATGTGCGGGCGCTCCATCTTCTTTGACACCGCAATAAGCCTCCGCAGCAGAAAAAGCACGGGCCGAAGCCCGTGCCGTGCAATCAATTGCACCGATCAGTCGTGATCGTCGGGATCGTCGTCGAACTCCTCCTCGTCGAGATCATCGGCTGCATCCGGATCCTCACTCTCGGCTTGGACCTCCTCGTACGCCTTCTTGAGGATCGCCGCCTGCATGCCGAAGTGACCGATGTTCGCCTCCATCTCCTTCTCGACGATCATTTTGGCCTTGAGGCTCTTCTCGATCTGGCCGGCGACCTTGCCGTAGACGTTCTCGGTGAGCCACTTGGCGATCTCTGCCGGCGACAGGATCATGTGCTCGGGGCCGATGATCTCGTACAGGTAGTCAGCCATCTTGCTCGACAGTTTGCCGTCCTTCATCTCGGCGAGCAGGGCTTCGGCCTCGGTCCGCGTGCCGTCGAGGGAGCCCCGCAGCAGGACTCCGATCGTGGTCGAGGCTCGCATATTGTCCTGAAGCTCCCACACGACGTTCGGCCAGGCGTCCCAAAAGTTCTCGGGCTTCTTCTCCAGCTTGACGACTTTGCTTTCCTCCACCTCCTCGAACATGCCCTGGGCGGAGGCCGAACGGAGGCGGGTTCCGAACCAGACGGTGCCTGGGTGCCCGAAAGCCTTGCCGTTCATAATGCTGTTCGGCTTGATGCCGAGCGCGATGTCGCCCCGTCTGGCGATCACCAGATAGTCGTAGGCACCTCCGGTTCCGCGCATCATCTTCTGCCCGGTGGTCACTTTGTCAGCTGCTGCAGTCATCTCACACTCCTTGTGATGTTGCCTTCCTATCCTGCTTCCTAACCGCCCGAAGGCAAACTTTTGGCGGTCAGTCTCTTGACGAACGAGTAGACGCCCTTGGTCAGCGCTGCCTGCGAGACGGTGGGCGGATTGGTCCCCTCGATGTTCGAAGTCGCCATGGCATCGGCGACGATCTTCTTGATGGCGGGATGGTTGTCCGGGAACGCCTCTGAATCGAAGGTCTTGAGCACCGAATGAACGAACGCCGGGGCCTGGCTCTCGTCGAGCCCTCCGAACCACATCACCTGATCGATGCGTCCCTCGCGATAGAGCTCCCTGGGCAGGCTTTTCGCCTTGTTGGTTGTCATGACCACGAGCACACGGGAACGCCTCTCAGCGAGCCACCAGAGCAGCTGGGACAGCATCGTGGACGTGGTCCCCGAGGTATCGTTCTGCGTGGTGGCGAATACCTTCTCGACCTCGTCCAGCAGCGCGATGCAGGGTTCCTCGTGGTCGAGGCGGGACAGGTTCGTCAGCAGGTTCTGCTCGGACTGGCCGACATACTTGTTCTTCGTCCCGCCGATGTCGACGCGGTAGAGCGGCACCCCGATCTGCTCGGCCATCCATTTCGAGGCGGCCGTCTTGCCGACGCCGGGCGGCCCGTCCAAGAGCAATCCTCTCGGGAGCAGTCGAGCGTCCTTGCCGGTCAGGAAGAACTGCTTCTCCTTCCCGACCCACTTCACAAGGCTCGGAGGCGGCTGGTAGAAGCTCTGCTTCGTGTCGACCTGGGTCAGGCCGCTGGACGCCTGGAAGCTCGATTTGCGAGTCTCCATGAGGCCCTGCACGGTGAGGCTCTTGTCCCGTGCCATCGTCAGGCGAGCGAGCTCGGCGGCCTCCTTGATCGTGCATCCCCCGAGGCCGCGCAGCAGCTCCTCCGCCTTCTTCGCATCGTCCACGACCTCGGTCATGAACTTCATCATCAGGGATCGCGGGACCGGGACCTCGCCGGCATCGAACATCGGTTCGACCATGGCTGGCGGATTGACGACCACGAGGGTGCTCTCGTGCGACACCATTTTCTCGTAGAGCGGGAACAAGGGCAGCTCCACCTTCTTCGATGTGCATACGAAGGTGTAGAGCTGCTTCTTGGCCAAGGGCGTGTTCGGCTGCCACGCGATCGGCGTTCGCTTCGTGATCTCCTTCAGAACCTCGTGCAGGTTCATGCTGTCGCGCGTGGTGACCGCGACAACGGGCAACTGGGCTTGGATGGCGAGTTTTAGCACGTCAGGTGTTCCCCTCCTGGGTTCGTCCTCTGACTATGCCAGTGATACTTGCCGGATCAAGAGGAATTTGCAATTAATTGCGCGGCGCTAACGAAAGTGACTCAACAACGAATCCCACCAGGACGTGATGGCGACACCCAGCGCGCCGCCGCCCATGCCGGCCATGGCAAGCGCGCCGATGCCACGCTGCTTCCATGCCTTCACCTCGTCGATGACGGGCATCACATCCTCACCGACATCCTTCTTCACGGAAGCTATGCCGAGCTCCACCTTTTCGGTGCGATGCGAGAGCTCGGCCAGTTTGGGTTCCAGAGATTCGAGTCGCTTCTCGATCTTGACATTCACCTGGGAGATGTCTTGCCGAAGATTCTTGACCTCCGCCTTGAGGCTCCCCAGCACTTCATAGATGTCATTCAGGTCACCGGCCATACCCATCTCCGCTGTCTCGATCACTTCCGCCGCGTGGCTATGATGCTCGCGATCTTCTCGATCGAGCGCCCGCCGACATAGGTCGTCACGATGACACCGGCCCACTCGGCGACGATGCCCCGAACCGGATCGGTCGTCCCCAGCCCGAGGACGATGTCCCAGACGATCACCTTCCAGAGATAGATGATGACTGGCAGAGCCAGCAGCGGCCGTATGATGGCCGTGTACCATCGACCCTGCTCGGCAATCACGATGTCGCGCCCGGCCTGCTGGGCTGCCACCTCAGCCCTGATTGCTTCAATCGTGATCTGCGTACGCAGCTGTTCCCGCGCGGTCTGGTTATCCATGACTTTCGTCAGGATACCGAGAACCTTGTTGACGAAGCCTCCGGAGAGGAACGACAGGACCCAACCGACAACGCTGAGCATCTGGCCCTCTCTATTGCGGGACGGGGGGTCGACGGGAGAAGAGCGATGAACCGAACTGACGCCATAGCCCGTAGATGATCAGCCCGGTTGAGACCACAGCGAGGATCGCCGCCCCGGTCTTGATAATCGGGATCACGTCAACATAAGGCGCGAGCTGATTGACCTGCTCCTGAATCGACTCGGCAGCCCTGTTCACCGTCTGGGAAACGACGTTGCCGCCAACGCCGACCGCCGTCGGTTTTGCACCATCGGGTACGCCATCCGCCGCGGTCTCGGGGGCCTCGGCATAAGCCGGAGCCGCGAGACGCACCTTGATTGCCTCGAGCGTGATCGGACCAGGAATGCCGTCCTTCACGAGCCCGTTGCGGGCCTGGAAATCGCGCACAGCGCCGGCGGTCTTCGGGCCGAAGCGGCCATCCACCTTGAGCTCATAACCGAGTTTGACCAGGTTGCGCTGCAGCGTCTTCGTGGCCGGGTCGACCTTCGCAGCCTTCCAGCTCTCAGCGGGCTTGCGCTTGTCGCGAAGCAAGGGCCAGAGTTTGTTGAACTGCGCCACGCGATCCTTGTACCCGTTATAGCCGCCGTTGATCGCCTTCGTGATGGCCCGGATGTCATTCCGATCGGCCATCGCGTTGCAGCCCGCTTCTTTCCACTCAGCGAGCGCGGGCAGAAGAGCGTACTTGAAGTACGTCACCCTGGTTGGATCCCGCTCGAACATATCGCCGAGACCGACACTCTTCCCGAGCCTCCGGTGAGCGCCGCGCCCCGTCGTTTGCATCAGGCCGTTGCCGCGATACTTCCACCCATCGCCAGGTCGCGTGTTCCCGAGCTCGCGGGCCTTGCGCGGATTACCGAGGCCATAGACGCGCTCGGCGAGCGATTCGGGTTTCCCGGCCAACGCCTTGGCCTCGGCTTGTGTCACGCGCGCCGAGTGTCTGCCGACGCCGAAGATCTGCATCATCCGCGAGGTGCGATAGCGCATGTCCTCGCGGACAACCGTCAAACGTCCACTCTCGTGCATCACTTGCGCAAGGAAATGTGCGAGCCGAAGCGGGGTCGTTACGCCGTAGCGCTCGAAGAGCTCCTGGCCGTTCTCAAACGCCTCTATGTATTCGGGACGCGCTCTAGGTGCGCAGCGGCGCACCACGTCAATGAGCTGAGTCATGACTCGACTGGCCTCGGACAAGTCTGCAATTAACTGCATGACGAACAATAGTGCAAACGTCCCGCGGGAGCGACAGCAACTCACTCGGGTGGCCCAAGGCGTAATCCGGAGCGTCTAACAACTAGGCGATGAAGCCACCGCGGAAATGAGGGCCGGTGCCAGTATCAACCCAGCACCCCGCCGTCTTGCAGTTAACTGCACGTCACAGCTTCAGGTTTTGGTGGATCAGGCTCCTTGTATTTGACCTCCTGCTGCAACCTGGACAGCTCTTCATTCGCTTTCACGAGCTTGTCCTGGGCGTCCCTGAGAGCTCCTGCCAAACCAGCTGCCCGGTCGGACAGATCCGAAATCTGGGTCTTGTATTCCTCCAGCAGCCCTCGCAGGGCGGGAGATAGTTGTGACGTGTCAAGCAATGCGGCACCCCCAGAAGTAGTTTTCGTTGTCGAGAATGTAGCCGTCCTGCCCTGTGAAATGGGTCAGAACGTACACCTTGTCTCCTGTATTCAGCTTCAGAAGCCCTGTCAGCTGGAGGACAGTCTGAGACGGGGCGAGGGCTGGATTGACATCAGCCATGTTATCCAGCGTAGGGACTCCGAAGTTTACCGACAACCCCATCTGGATACGGGTCGGGTCAGTTGTGTCAGACCGGAACCGGGCCTTGGCCCCGAACAGGTAGTAGCCGTCTGCCGGCGCAACGAACGCGTAATCTGCGCCATCATATGCGCTCTGGTCATTGTGCCTGGTGTTGTTGAACCCGACCTTCGTCCAGCCATCCGCCCCGATGTACTGATCCGGGCCGTTCCAGAACATGTAGGCAGAGAACTTGCTGCCCTGCGGGAACGACACTTGTCCATTGTCCTTATTGATCACCATAGCGCTGTGGAAATTGGATGAATCCGGCGAGACCTTGAACGTGAAGTTGTCATCGCCCAGCAAGCCGATGAGCGCTCTGGCCGAGAAATTGGATTGGAACGTCAGGGCCGCATCATTGGAGGTTGCTCCCTTGTTGAAGACGAACCGCAGATCGCCGTTGTTCGTGAACAGCATATTCTCGCCGCTCACCAGCAGCTTGTTATTGGCGTCCGAGCCTGCACCGATAGCGATGTTGCCGGTGTCCTTATCAACGGTCAGGGCCTGGTGGAACGTCAAGCCATCGGGTGAGACTTTGATGCTGATGTCGTCATCCCCGAGCAGACCAAACAGAGCTCGCGTCGAGAACCCGTCCTGGAACGTGAACCCGGCATCCTTGGCAGCAGCGCTCTTGTTCAGTGTGACGCGCACGTCCCCCGTGCCGGGGGTCACGTCATCGTGGGAGAACAGTACGGCATCCGATTTGACGGCCATCTTATTGGTCGCGTCAGCGGTCGTGTTGACACCGAGCAGTGCCAAGGTGGACGGGAGGGCGGACACCCACTCCGACCCGTCGAACCTGAGCAGCGTGGACGTCGCGTTGTTGAACGCGGTCCACCCCTGCTTGGGCATGTAGAACACCCACGCACCATTCTGAAAGGCAGCGATGTTCCCGGCCTGACCGGACCAATCGCCTGTCGCGCCTGACGGCACGATCCACCTCTGCCCGTCGGTCGGGGAAGCGGGCGGTGCTGTCACTGCTGCCGAGACGACACCGAGCTGAACGATGGCGTCCAGAATATCCAGGGACTCGTTGACTGGCACATGCTTCTGAGACTGGGCAGCCTCAACGATGGACAGCCCGAGGTTCGTGGTCTGCGGCATTACCGCCTCCTTAGAAGTTCAATACGCCGGTGCGCGGCGCACCTCGCCCGAATACCGTCGACATCTGATAGACCTTCACTGTGAGCGGACCCGAAACGGGACCGCCCCAGTCATCCGTCTGCATGGCTGTCGTGTAGACGGCGCTTTGCGTCGTTGTGTCTATCGTTCTCTTGACGGTGCTGCCGTCCATGACGTCCAACTCGTAGCGCTCGTCGTCTTCGTTGAGAGGCACGTCGGGAAGGTCCCAGCGATCCCCGTCCCTCCTGGTTCTCCTGATCCAGTTGATCGTGATGTCGTCGGAGCTATCCTTCGACCCACGGACATGGCAGGGCGAATAGGGTCGATAACCAACACCGGAGAACGACTTGACGGTCTCCTGGTAGTTGGCGTCCGAAAGGTCGTAGTTGGACGGACCCCACCGCCAGTAGAAGTCCAGGTTCAGGTTGTTGGTCGAAAGCGTAGCCTGCAGAACGGAGGCCGCATCGAGAAGCACGACCCTGGCCCCGATATCGACAGGATCACGCATCTCGAGCTCCGTACCGGCCTGGCCACGAAGCAGCCGGCTCAGCTCATAGGTCCGGGTATCGACGAGCTCCGCATTGGCAAACTGGAGCACCTCCCAACCGCCGTTTGCGTTCTCTACAAACAGGGTGTTCCCTCCATCCAGGACGAAGTCGTCATCCGCTGACAGAAGCTGGTCATCACCAAACATTTGGACCCGGAACCTGTTGGCCCGGTCCCATCGGTGAGTGACGCCTGAATAAAGCGGGTCGACCAGCACCCCCATTGCTGCCGGAGTGAGAATGGACGTGTTCAGCGAGTAGCCACTCCCGCTGGGCGACCTGTACAGCAGCTGAGCCGTCCAGGGCTTGGCATAGGCTGCAACGTGCGGGGCTGCCGGGTCTTCGTTACCCGTCAACAGCGGCAGGTCCATCATGGCCAGGGCGGACGGTCCAAAAACATTGGGCGTGCCCCCAGGACCAACCAGAGGCGGCGAGAGTGTACCATCCGAGGACTGTGGTGCCCCGGTGTACGACCGCACAGGGCCGGCGTGAATCTTATAGGCCGACCTGTCAGCGCGATGAGCATCGACCTCGCGAACATGAGCATCGGCCACGGACGCCAAGCGCAAGCGCCACTCCTTGTTGGCCAGCATGACGTCGATGATATCGCCTGGTTCGACGCCCAAAGCCGTAGGTGGCAGCACGAACTTCGCGCTTTCGCGCTTGCCCCATGTCTCGATCAGCGTTGCTTCGGCCAGGCCCACCGCTTCAGCCTGCTCCATCACGAACGGTGCTGTGATTGTCGCGTCCTTCTGCGAGGTGGTCGTCAGACGCTTGCTGGGCGCTGTCGCCGTCCTGTAATCGGCTGCGGAGTCGGTATAGGTCACCCTGACGGAACGGGGCAACTCGCTCTCCTGCCCTCGCGTCAGCTCGAAGGGCGAGTTGTTTTCGCCGGCATTGTTCGGGACAATCAGATCGCTGTCAGAGATCGAGAACACGGACGGGCGGTCCCTGTGCCGGAAAACAATCTTCCCGTCGCTCTCCACCCCGTCGAAGAAGAAAACACCGCCCAGCGGCTCAATGGCTGCCCTGGCGCTCATTGGCTGATCGATCTTGTAACCGGCGACCAGGCCCTGGAGCTCGCTCACATCGTAGTCAGTGAACCCCTGGCGCTGCATGAGGTCCCTGATGACATGATCGACCGAAACGAGTCCTGCCCGCCCATTTAGCCAATGGCCAAAGGTCCAGTTGTCAGCGTCCGACCATTTCGCAGCTGTCTTCGGGAAATACGGGAACGGACGGGCATCCCAGCACCAGACGAGGATGTCGGCCTCGGAGACCATCCGGCCCGAATAAACCGTCGACGTCGGATTGTTGTTGCTGTCGTTCCAGAACTGCATATGCGCCTCGATAAAGGCGCGCTGTATCAGGTCGTCCCGCCAGCCATGCGAGAAATACGGTACGAAGCTCTCGGACGACTCCGGGTCGAAGAAGACGTTCGGCTGGTTCGAGCCCTTGTCGATTGCAGGGCATCCGAGCTCGGTAAACCAGATGCGCTTGCTCTGCGGCGTCCAGTCGGTCTCGAGCCGAGGCGTCGTGATGCTCCCGGTGTCCGCTGTGGAGAAGGTCGGGTCGGCAACGCGGTTCGATCCGCCATTGATCGTCAGGGTAGGCACGCTCAGCTCGAATACGACCGAGCCGATGGTGCCTGGGCTGACGCGGACCGTCATAGCCCAGCTAGTCTTGGCTGTGCCGGGGGCATTGATCGTATGCGAGAGTGAGTGCGTCCCCTCTACGTTCGTCGCAGTCGGGGGATTGACATAGCTGCCGCCGAGGTAGCCGTTGGAGGCGTCGAACTGCTCGATGGCCCAATACTCGTACGCTGCCCCGCCGCTCCGGGTGATCTTGCCGGTAAAAGAGGCGGTCACCGAGTCGCCGTCTGCCGCTGGCGTGCCCGGAACGGGGATGATGCGCAGAACGGCCTCGGCATCTGAGGCACCCGCAGTGTTGTCACAAGATGCCTCGATGCGGAGCCGCGTGTTGCCGTTCTCGTCGATGTACTTGTCCGTCACGACTAAGCTGGTGAAGTTATGGCTCAAGTCGGTCGGAAGCATACCGCCCTTCGTTCCACCGGGGCGGTCGACGTGCTTATTGCTCCACCAGTTGCGGAGGTCCTTCTGGCGGAACACCCAGTCATCCCCATAGCCGCCGTCGACAATGGGGGTACGCACCTGGTTCTGGCGGTCGCTGTCGCTGGCGTAATACCAGTCGTAATACTCCCCGCCGAAGATGTTGGACTGCAGATAGCCCTTATCGTAGATGCGGCGGCTTGGCTCGAAATCGAGGTGATCCTCTCCGTCACGCCAGTCGCTGATCGGCATGTAGTTATCAATGCCGATGAAATCGATTGCGGAGTGCGACCACAGGCGGTCCATGTTGAAGATCACGTCGCCCGATCCATCGCTGGGCCGGTGCGAGTGATATTCGTCCCAATTGGCCGCGTAACCAACCTTGCAGCTGCTGCCGACGATCCCCTTCACGGTGCTGGCAAGGGAGCGCAGCTTCTCCACGGCGGGATAAGGGCCTGTGCCTGGACCGCTGCGTATCGTGGTCAGCCCGACGAGCTCGGATCCGATCAGGATGGCATCGACGCCACCGGCTTGAACCGCCAGGTTGGCATAGTGCCCGATGAACGGGATGTATTCGTTGTCAAAGAAGCCATTGACCTCAGTCCCCGCCGTCGCCGTTTTGTCAGAGGACCCAGCGTAGCCAGGAGCAACCGATGTCGTGATCCGGCCCCGCCAAGGGTGGATAGGCTGACCCATCTGGCTGGCATTAACCGAGTACGGATTCGGAAGCTCGTTGCCGCTGGGGACGTCCATGAAGACGAACGGGTACAGGATCACCTTGTACCCGCGCGATTTGAGCCCCGCTATTGCCTGCTTCACGGCATTGTCTGACGGGGTGCCTCCGTAATTCACCCTGCCGTTCGTCTTGGAAATGAGGTGAGCGGAACTCCGGCTATACCCGGCCACGCTCCAGGACAGAGGCTTCGTGTCCCTCTTGCGCAGCTCTACGCCCGGCCTGATCAGGCACTGATTGCACCTCAAGTCAGTCCCGAACCACCCAACAACCAGTGCTACCGTGCTGCACTCCGGGAGCAAGACCCCGAGCTGGTCCATCGACACGCTGAAGTCGACCCTCGGTTCCACCGTGGTCTTGTTGTCAGAAGAGGTTTCCTGAGCGTCCGAGGTGTAGGTCACCTTGTCGGTGGCATAGATGAATTCGCCAGAGCCGGGGATCATGCACACGCCTTTGACCAGGCGCTCCATGGAGTCCTCATAGTCGGACCCGAGGTTGCGGATGACCTCGAACTGAAGCTGGGGAATTCGGTTACCGAACTGCTTCAGAGGCAAGTCCTCGAAAACGATGTAGGCAATGCCCCGATAGGCAGGGTTGTTGCCCGCGCCTTCCTTCGCCTCCATCAGCGGATCGACGGGCTGGTCCTCGCTGCCGTAGTAGATGCGATACCGGATCGGCTCGCCATCCGTGTCGCCGCCACTGCTGAGGTCGAACAGATTGCCGTCTGCCCAGAGGCGCTCGATGCGGTGGATCGGGCCTTCGCAAATGGCGACAGCAAACGAGCACGAGTACAGGTATTCCGTCGTGGTGCCACTCCCACCGCCACCCAAGCCCTTCCCACCGCCTTGCTTCTTGGTGCTGACGGTTTCCTTGAACTTGGTCGCCCAGATCAGCTGCCCCGCTACCCGATGGCGTCCATAAAGACGCGGGATCGGAGCACCCTCGGTCGATTCCTGGATGTTGAACTCGAGGAGCCGTGGCCCCTTCTGATTGATGTCCTGGGCGAAGAGCTGGCTGTCGATGTACGAACCAATCGTGGACCCGATCATGCCGCCAATGGTAGCGCCAGAGATCGTCGCCCCGAGCAGCGTGACGCCGGCAGGCAGCACAGCACTGCCGATAGCCGCACCTGCTACACCAAGTACAAGAGAAGCCATATCAAGCCTCCGCCATTGAGGTGACCGGCTGAGGCTTGGGTTCGACACCCGGCAACCGGAATGCGTAGGCCAGCCTCAAAGACCACGCGAAATCGAACGGCACCTCGGAAACGGGATAGCTGGTGGCGGCATGGATTAGCGTGCGCTCTCCGTTCTTGAACGCCACGAAACCACAGTGCTTAGCGATGCCGTTCTGCTTCATTCGGAACAGCACCACGTCCCCCTCCTGGCTTCGTGTGATCCGCTCGGAACGAATGGGGTGCGTCAGGTCCACTTCGAGCAGATACTTGGCAGCTCCCTCGTACAGGGTCTCACGGCTTCTGACCTCGCCCCAATCGGGCGAGTACGGCGGCAGCTTCTCATGATCCTCCCCTGTCACCTCCCGCCACACACCGCGCACGAGCCCGAGGCAATCACAGCCTACGCCCTTCAGCGAAGCCTGATGATGGTATGGCGTCCCGATCCAGGAGCGGGCCACCTCCACAATTTGATTTGCAATTACTTGCACGACCATGATCACGAATTCCCGAACAGGCTCCCGCCGTCGTGGTTCACACCGCGACTCGGCGGTGCAATGACCCTGTCATTTGACGGCATCCAGGGAAAGCCTCTGAAATTAATTGCATTATTGAAAACGTAACGGCAAGTTCCTAACTGCTTGTCGCAGCCTGCTGTCACCTCGAACGTATCACCCACTTCGACTCTAGAGCCTGTGGGGACCCATAGCTCGATCTGCACACCCCCGGTGCGTCTCGCGTGCAGCCTGACCTCAGAGCTATGACCCTCATTCGCCCCGCTTGTCCAGGTCAGCTTTCCTCCGGTGAACAGCTTTGCCCGGTAACTATCGAGACCAGTCACCTGGAACCACCGATCAGTTGAGAGCACCTGCAGGACCGCGCCAGAACCTTTCAGATTCGGGTCGTTCAGGTTCACCTTGCAGCGCCAATCCCCGAGATCGGCATCACACGAATAGCTGTAGAGGCGACCCATCTCCTGGTTGAGTTCGTGGGCAAGGCCACGCAGCTCGGCCATGAACGTGAAGTTGCCCCGGCGCACCTCGCCAACGGTCCCCTTGCGCATCAGGACGCGCTGACTGGTATCCTGCCAGTTGACCCGGTAGAGCTCGACGACGGCGTTGTCCCAGAGGCCGGCAGCCAGCTCCTCCTCGGTCAGCTGATCCGATCTGAGGGCACCCTGCACGTCCATGTTCGGGACGTTGAGGCCGAGGTCGGTTTGCACTGCAGTGCCCGTGAAGCCGGTGACTGCTTCATAGGCTACCCCATCGAACGTGACGGGCTCGTCGTGATCAGTGAACCCGAGTACGACGCCATCGGCTCTCACCAGCTTCCAGCACCAGCACAGCGTGGTGACACCGCTGTCGAGGTGTTCCTGTAGTCCGGGCGGCAAAGTTTTCATCGCATGATCCTCGGTTCACACCCTGATCTCCACGAGAGGGATCGACGCCCACGTGTGGACGTTGAACTGCTCGATGGTGGTCAGGCACTTGTCGGTATCGAAACGCACGGGGACGTCGAATTCGTACCCAGCCGTGACCTCGAGGCCGTTAGCCGGTGCCACGGTGAAGGTGACGATGCCTGTGGTCGTGTCGACCGACCAGCCGGACAGCGCCTCTACGCCAGCAACTGCGATCCTCACAGACCCAGAGACGGGCTTCTTGATCTCCCGCACATAGGACGTCGACCCGTTCGTGTAGGTCTTAGTGAGCTGAAACTGCCTCTTCACCCCGTCACCCACGGCAATGACCTGGTCCGTGGGGCTCAGCGCCTGAGTAGCGACACAGCTCCTGTAATCGGCCCAATCCCGGAATCTGAACCCGTACGCTCTGCCACGCCGCGCATAGAAAAACGCCAGCAATTGGTCGAGCTCTGCCTGGTTCTTGATGCCATGCGACACCTCATAGCGAGAACGCGGCGTCTCCCATTCGCTCTGGCGATCATCGAACCCTGACGCGCGGGAAAGCACCGAGGTCTTGAACCCAGGTCCTCCAACTGCGCCGTAGGAGATGCCGCGCGGAAAATGAACCTCATGGAAAGACATGCCGCTTCTCTACATCCGTACTTCCACCAAGGGGATTTGCCCCCAGGTGTGGGCGTTGTAATCGTCGATCATCGTCATGCACTCGTCAGTGTCGAAACGTACCGGGACATCAAACTCGTAACCGGCAGTCAATACGGCACCCGAACCCGGCGCACTTGCAAACGTCACGACCCCAGTCGTGGTATCGGCCGACCAGCCATTTCCCTGTTCAGTGCCATTAATTGCAATGCGCACGGTGCCGGCGACCGGCTTTTTGATCTGGCGTACGAAATCCACGCCACCGCTCGAATACGCTTTCGTCAGCTGGAACGTGGTTTTCGTGCCGTCCCCGGTTCCGATGACCTGATCCGTGGCGGCAGGCTTCTTTGTGGCCGGGCAGCTTTTGTAGTCCGTCCAGTCCTTGAACCTGAACCCGTGCTTCCGCCCCAGGCGGGCGTAGAAGAATGCAAGGACCTGGTCCAGCTCCTTCTGGCTTTTGACGCCATAAGCCACATCGTACTCGTAGCGGGGCCGGGACCATTCGATGTTGCGGTCCTCGGCACCATTAGCGCGCGTGTACACGGTCGTCTTGAAGGCAGGCCCTCCGACAGCACCGTAGGAAATCTTGGGCGGGAATTGCAGCTCGTGGAAATCCATCAGCCATTCCTCGCCCTGGCCCGTGTCATGGCACCCTGCAACCTGGTCAGGATTTGGCTCTGCGAGCGCTGGAACGACGAGGCGTCCTGAACCCCATTGACGTTCATGATCACCGTGGGTGTATTGCCACCCCTACTGCCCTCGCGACTGCGGTCAGACTCGGCAATCGTTCTCAGGACGTTCTCGACACGCCTGTTGTCGTTCGCGGTCAGCACACGCTCGCCACGCTGCAGGATCGCCGGGAATTCGTCTCGCCTGAACAAGCCTTCGTGGAAGCGCGGAGCGCCTGCGAAGGCCGTGGCGGGAACACGACGGGTCGGGTTGCGTACCTTCCCAACCACGCCACCGGTATGGAACAGCATGCCCAGCATACCGCCCATGCCACCCATGCCGTTGCCCATGCCTCCCATGAGCGACTGCAGGAGCTGCATGATCATGTTGGTGAACTGACCCATTCCGGGGATCGCCTGATTGAGCGGGCCGAGTAGGCCGCTGATGCCAGCTCCGAGGCCGCCCATGCCGGGTGTCGCCATGGAGGCTTGCTGCCCGGCCATGGATGCCTGTTGCCCGGCCTGCTGGATCGAGGTGCCGGCCTGCTGGAACTGCGGAGCCGCCGCTCCGGCTTGCGTACCGGCCTGCTGAATCTGGTTGCCGGCGTTCTGCGTTTGCCACGCATTGTTCTGGCTCGCAAAGCTCAGCTGATCCTTAGCAGCCTTCTCCTGCTGCGTGCTCATGATCGTCTGTTGAGACGACATCTTCTCGGCCTGCGCGGCCTGGTCTGTGGCCATCTTGGCCTGGTTTAGCGCCTGGCTCGCAGACTGGCCTGCCTGCCCGAGCTCGTTGAGCTTCTGCGTGGCGGCGTCGAGGCCCATCGACTGGTCCTGACGCCAGGGCTCGACGATGCCCGTACCCTCGTCACCCTGCTTGTGCGGGTTCACCTCGCCGTGACCAAAGACGTTCGTTCCGATACCGGGATACTTGGCCCGCATTTCCTCGATCCACTGCTTACCAGCAGCGATCTGGGCAGGCGTAAGATCCTGGTTGTTTCGGGCGATCACCTCCATGCCGATAGTGTTTGAATTTGACAGTCCCGCACCAACCCCCTGACCTGGCCTCATGTGAGACAAGCGGGCGTTGTCCGGTGCCATCTGGAAGATGTTGCCGTCGCGGTCCATTATGTAATGGGCACCAAAGCCGCGCTTGTTCAGCACATCCGCCACGTCCGAGGGATCACCGCGGCCAGCCGTATGGTGCATGATCAGACCTTCGGTCGCCTCACGCATTCGGCCGTCCAAATTGAGGCCCCCGAGCTTCTCGACATTACTCTGAAATTCGCTCACCGCTTCGTTGAAGCTCTGAGCTGTAGACGACGTGAGATTTTCAGTGGCGGCCGTCACGCTTTGTTCGAACTGGTTGCTCCAGGATTTGGCCCCCTGCTCGACGGCGCTCACCGTCAGCGCCTGAGAATCGCTCCACGCCTTTGCAGCGCTTGCCACGGCATCCACGCTGATCTTGCTGGCCTGGGTCGAAACGTCCTGCAAGGCACTCTGAACCGGAGCGGTGATGGCTTGCTCCACCACACTCTGGGTGGCGGCCGCCGCGGCAGCTCCCATCACGTTGTCATTGGCGGCCAAGGACGGCAAGCCGGGGATCGCGCCGCCAAGCGGTGTGCCATTAATTGCAACGGACCCCGCATTGATGATCGCCTGCGGGGTGTTGATTCCTTTGACGCCGAGTTGCTCGACCTTGTTCAGCGCCTGGCTCGCCCGATCAAGAGCAGCCTGCCTCCTGTCGGGGAACATGCCCGATAGCAGGTCCTTCAGCATGTGATTGATGGCCAGCCTGACCATCTGCTTGCCGAGGTTGGCAGCCCACTGCTGCATCGAGTTGCCGGTGCCTGTGAACAGATCGGCCAAGGCATCAGACAGGCCGCCGATCGCATCCTGTTCCAGCCGACGCAAGCCGTCCTCGAAGGTGCCGAGGCTGTCCATCCACGCATTGATGCCTGACCGGGACTCGGCGTTCACGTCGGCCATCGCCGTCGCATACTCACGCACAGCCGCGGCAAGTTTGCTGGTGATCATCACGCCCTTTTCGCGCAGAGCGTTGATCTCCTGGAGAACCGTCTGCTCAATCTCCCGCTCGCGGCCGATGAGACCCTGCAAATGGAGCTCTTCACGGAGTTCGCGAACGCGATCCGCAACCGGGTTGCGCCCGGCAAGCGTCGACTGGTTGAGCTGCTCGAGGAGCTGCAGATAACGCTGGGCGTCGATCGCCCCGGACTGGAAGGCCCGGCCGAGTGTCCGCACATCCTGCTCATAGGACCGGATCGCAGATCTGATCGGGTCCAGGCGACCCTCCAGATCCTTGAACAGCTCAAGTTGCTTGGTCTGCGCGATCAGGCGAGCGATCTCGGCTCGGCGCTGGGCCGTCAGCGTGCCAATCTCCCGTTCCGCGTCTGCCAGGCGGTTGGCAATCTCCAATTCGACCTTGCGCTCTTCGGTCAGGGCACGGGCCTGCTCAAGCCCCCGGCGAAGCTCGCGCACCATCTCCTCGTAGGCGGTGGTCTTCTCGATCTCGTGGAGTGCGCGCATCCGGTCCTGGATGGCTCTGTTCTGCTCGTCAGTGAGCTTGCCGTGCTCCTCCTCGATCTCCCGGATGCGCTCACGGATTGCGAGCTCGTTCTCCTTTGCCTTAGTGAGTGCCCGTGCAGCCTCGATCTCGCGGTCGAGGCTCTTGACCTCAACCGAAATCGGATCGAGCTCCTGCTCGGCTTTGCGGATCAGGGCCTTCAGCTTCTCGATGTCCTGCGGCAGGTATCCGGCATTGATGCGTGCTTCGGGGCTGAGAGACAGCAGTTCTTCGAGAGCCTTCTTCTGGGCCTCAATCTCCCGCCGATCGGCCTTCGGGTAATAGAACTCACGCAGCAGATCGGCTGACTTGCCGGACAGACCCTTACCGATGTTCGTGTTCTTCAGCTCGCCAATGATGCCGAAACCGCCTACCTTGGAAAGTCTCTCGGCTTCCTCCTTCGCTTTCCTGGCGGTATCTTCGAGCGCCTTATACTCGTCGCCGACGGCACTGCCCATCCAGGAGACGAACTGGGTCCATTTCTCGTACAGCCAGTTGAGCGCACGGCCGAATGCACCCGTCACCGCGTCCCAGATTTGCTGACCGATATCCGACCAGCTCTGCGAGAAGAACGCCGTGACCTTGTCCCAGTTGGCAATGATTGCCGCCGCGGCAGCGATCATCGCACCACTGATGAGAACCGGCCATCCAAGCAGACCCGCCATTGCTGTACTCACGGCCAGGACTGCAGCCCGGACGGCGGCGAACACGGCTCCGAGGCGGGCGAAGCCCATGAGCGCCGTCACGGCACGGACTGCCAAGCCGATCAGGCTCTTTGCCCAGCCCAGTATCGCGCCCATCGCACTGGTCACACCGACAGCCTTCAGGGCCTTGGACAGGATGGAGAATGCCGCGACTGCACCAGCGACTGCCGGAGCGAGCGTGACGACGAGAGCTATTATGCTCTGGATCGGACCCGGCAGAGCGCTGAGCGCCGCATTAGCGCCGTTGACGAGCATGCGGAAGCCCGCAATTCCGACTTCCGCTATCGGGGCAAGAGTGCTTCCGATGGTCTTACCAAAAAGCGTCAGACTCGCTTTCAATCCCTCCCATTGCGCCCACAGTGCTTGGACGGCCTGAGCGAACTCTTTGCTACGAGCGCTACCTTGCTCTTGCTCCCGCGAGGACTGAGCCAGCTTCTGGCGGAAAAGATCCAGGTTCTGCGAGGACGCACCAAGGATCGACTGCATCTCGACGGCCTGGAGGTTGAAAGACTCCAGGAAGGTCGACAACGACTGGCCGTCGTCACGCATCTCCTTTAGCACCTGCAGGAACACCAGCATGGCATTCTCTGGCTTGGTCTTAAGCATCTCCAGGAACTGGTCGCGCGACATTCCTGTCATCTCGGAGAGCCGGTGCATGCCTTCCGTGGCATTGATCGCCGCGTCGTTCAGCTCCTGGAACAGGCGACCCATGCTCGTGCCGAAAAGCTCAGGCCGGAAGTCGAGCTGAGCAGCTGCCGCCGACAATCCGAGAATGGCTGTCGAACCAAGTTTGAACTGGGCAGTCGCCTGCCCGACGCGGGAGGCCACTCGCAGGATCTCGCGCTCGGTGGCCGCCGTGGTGTTACCCAGATAGACGAGGACGTTTGTGAACTGGTCGGCGGCCTCGATGCCTTCCTTCGTAATGGTCAAGAGGCGGGCGATACTCTTGGCCCCCTGCTCACCCACAACGTCAGTCGCCAGGGCAAGCTCAGCCATGATACGAGAGAAGTCCTGGATCTCCTTGCCGCCAGAGATACCGAGCTGTCCGGCCGCAGCAGCAATCTCGAGCATGGAATCCACTGAGACGCCGTTCATGCTCATCATCATGCTATCGAACTGCGCCTGGAAGCTCTCCATCTCTCGTGAGGTCATGTTCGTGGTCTTCTGGACCATGATCATGCCACGCTCGTAATAGGCGAACGCGCCCAGGGTGCTGCGCAGCAAACGGGTGGATGCGAATGCGCCGGCCATAGCCGCGCCGGCTGCCTTGGCCGCCTTGGCGAGCGTATCCATGGCGCTGGCGGCCTTCTTGCCGTCGTCCGCCAAGCCTTTGGCGTCCTTACCGGCCTTCTTCAGGCCGACCCCGTGCTGACGAAGGATACGGGTCGCCTCGTCGCGCATGCGGAGAATGAACTGGAGCTCTTGCTGGTTCATCGCCTGCCTCGCCGAGGTGCCCTGCTCTCACGGTTCCGCCGTTGCTTCTCCCGTGTATTTTCTTCCCGCTCACACGCGTCGTTCGCGTCGTCGAGAATTCGGAAGATCTCTACGGCCTTATTCGACTGGTCGGCGATCGCCCCCGGATCGGGAAGGAAGCCCTTCCGGTACATCCCATAAAACTTCAGAAGCCTCGCCCAATAGAACGGGTTCTGACGGATGTGTTGCCGTGGGCAGGCCCACGTCTCCTCACCCAGCAAGGTGATGGGGAGGTTTGCCGGCTCTATCCATGCCTCGACCTCCTCCCCATCCTCAGTCACCTTCTTGTAAGGGCGGGCGTGGCAACCCCAGTCCTGCTGTCGCTTGCAGCCCTCACAAGATCGCTCAGGCATCAGCCGGATGGCGGCAACGCCTTTTCGGAGTTTTTTTCCTCGTCCTTGCTGACCTCGCTGACGTCCTTGATCTTCTGCGCCAGCTCAGCGATCAGCCTGACGCCGAACATGTTCATGATCTCGTCGCTCACAACCTGGTACTCGCGACCGTTGACGACCGCTTTCTGGGTCCTGTGCCGGATCTGGTTGCCGTGCTTGTCACAGAAGTTTCTGAAGCCGGCGAGCCCGTGCCTGACAGCGTCGATGTTCGTCTGGTTGACGCGGGTCTGGATCCCGACCATGTCGTCGCCCTGGCGGCCGCTCAGCACCGAAGCGTTGTCGTAGATGTAACCCATCAGGAACACGTCCAGCGGGCGAAGCAGGAAGACGGTCGCCCCCTCACCGATGTCGTCGGTGATGATCTCGCCCTTGGACGGGTCATTGGAGTCGAGGGGAACGGACTTCTGCCCCTTGGCGGGGTCAAGATCGGATACGTATTCGACCGTGTCGGACACGGTCAGCGCAACAAGTGCCATATTCTGCCTCCGGGCTGCATGGCGGTTCTCACGCCGCCAGATTACGCAGCCGGCGCTGAATTGCAATTAATTGCATCTATGCCTGGATCGCAGCATGTTCCGGACCGTTCAGGAACGGTGTCTTGTCTGCTACGACGCATGTCACCTTGGCGGGGGCATGGGCCTTGGCGATCTCATGTGCCGCCTGTTGAGTGAGCTTGACGGCCAGGACCTCTCCGTGCAGGCGACCCTTCCGATCGGCCTGTTGGACGATGTAGACCTTGCAGGTGAACCTGCTACCTGATGCGTGCATGCGAACACCGCCCACCTTATGGCTCTGTGCAACTGATCGCACACGGACGTCGGATCGAGAAGCGGGGCGGGTCAGAGCACGAGCCACAAAAAGAGCCGGTCCTTTCGGAACCGGCAGTCTTCGTGGGAGCTCACGTAGAAACATCGTAGAGCCGGTTTCCGCGAAGCACAATCCGATGTTTGCAACTGGAGCAGGAGCACGCGGTGTCCTCCTGATTGGCTAGGCGGATTTTGCTACCACAATGCGGGCATGGCCCTTCCCGGAGGAAGTTTGGAACTCCGGCAACCACTATAAAGAGGGAGATTATTCCGCAGAGAATGACAACCCCTGCGGCAATCCAAGCGGAAACTTGCATGATCGTCTGGCCCGCAAGCGATCCAACAATCGCGAACACCATGAATGCGATAATCCCTACGAACCACACTGTGAGGCTACCCGCTATCCGACCACCGCGCCTCCCAACGGTATCTGTTGATGGAAATTTGGATCGCCAATCGGGTATAAGTGAATCAATACCGGTCATAGTCCGCCCCCTGTACAGCAACCGAAAACTACGCAGCGGGTTTCAATGAGGCGTTAACGTGAACGGGGCTAGTTGCAGCCCTCACCTTCGCAGCTGCCGTTGCGCATGAACTCGACGTAGGCGACCGGAATCAGGACGGGGTCCGGAAAGCCGTGTTTTCGGCCGCGATAGAAATTTTTCGAGTATCGCTCGATGATGGTGATCTTGTCGTCGCGATCGATGAGAAGGCACCCGTTACCCATCATGCCACGCAGTAACATTATCCTGGCAGCAGTGTTATCCTTGTCCTCCACAACAATCTGCCGGAACTGGGACACCTGACTCTCTGTTGTGCAGCCGTACATGAACTGATCGCTCTTGTTCGTTACCACCTCCCCAGCGAACGTTGCTCCGGTGGACAGCAGTCCAGATAGCAATGCAACAGCAATTCGCAACATCGCCACTCCCCTTTACGAACGGACATGACCCGATACGCGACGGGCATAGGCGGGTCAACTTGCATCGACCACCCCCTACCCTTTCATCCTGGCTGGAAGTCGAAGTAGGGCAAAAAAGAAAGCGGCCCCGAAGGGCCGCCCACCGTCATGCAATTAATTGCGTCTCATCAGCAAAGGAAGAAGCTGATCTCGTCGTCCGAGTCGTAGGCCGGGAACCGCAAGCCCGCGTCGTAGGCGAGGATGCCATCGCGGTCCTGGTAGGTCAGGCCGGTGTACTGCACACCCGGCGCGGTCATCCAGATGGTGTTGCCGGGCAAGTAGCCGACACGCATCTGGAACGGCATCCGATCGGCATTGGCGAGCTGAGACCAGAAATCGTTGCTCGCCACCAGGTCTGCTTCCGGGTTGATCCCGCCTTCCGGGGCACGGGAAACGAGGCGGGTGCCGATGTAGCCTTCGTCCGAGGACACGTCGGGCCGGACCTGGATGTCGTTGGCCTGATCGAACGTGAACTCCTCCACGACAGCATAGAAGCCACCCACCCGAAGCCGAGCGAGCTCGACCTGCGCGGGAAGGGTGCGCTCATAGCTCGGTGTGGGCATGACCTCGTCGACGGGCTGCTGCCAGAGACCGGTGAACGTCCATGCGACCGTGGCAAACTCGCCAGCTGTCGCTGTGATCTCGAACGTACCGAAGCAACCCGGCATCACGTGCTTCACGCCGTCCTTGTACATCACGAGCGTGATGCTCTCGAAGTTGTCCGAGACGGGGTCCAGGCTGAGACCGGGCGGCATCAGCCAGACCACCCATTTCTGACCAACAGCAAGATCCCCTGTGAAGGTCGGGGTCAGAATCAGGCCGTGCGTACCGACGTCCAAAGCCATGTCGGTCGTGATGACCTGGGCAGCGGAGTTCTCCGATGGCGTATCGGAGGTGATGGTCACCTCGGCCATGCCGGAGGCCCCGGCCGTAGTCACCTCAATGTAGTAGCAGATAGCATCCGTGTTGTCGGCGGCAGTGACATCAGGCACCCAGGCAACCCGAGTGGCGTGGTCTCCGACATCGAACACGCCCTTCACGGACGGTTCGGCGTGCGGCGTCAGCTTGTACCCGCATGCCTGAAACAGGCGGGCAATGATGGGGGCATCCAGCGCAACGCCCGAATTCTGTTTGCCGTTGCCGCGGAGCTCTGTCGTGAACTCCATGCTCGAGAGCTTCCGGCCGACAATGTGCGGCGTCTGCGAGAGGCTGTCCCGCGTGAAATTCCGCTCCAGAACATTCGGGTCGATGCTGTACGTGGGTTCGGAGACGAGAACGCCATCATCCGGCGTCATCGCCTCGGGGTCACCGTAAGTTGCTTCAATAGCCGCCTGGACGACGGCACGACGTGTGAGAAGAACGTTCATGACAAGCTCCTTCCTCCTAACTGCGGTGTGGGTCGATTACGCGGCAGGAGGTGTCTTCAACGCCGTCAGAATCTCATTCAGCTTGGTTGCCACGTCCTCGGCAGATGCCGTGGCGGGGTCCGCAATCGGGGTGATCGTGTCGAAGGTTTCATGGTCGGGCTTGGTGTTGAGCACCTCAGCCAGGTTCTTTCCCTTCTCACCGAAGATCTTACCGAGACCCGAGAAGTGGTTGCGCTTGAGCTTCATTGGAGCACCTTTCCTGATGCGCCGGGAGCTAACCCGGCTCCAAGGTCTGGAATAGTAGTGCTGCAATTAATTGCATCGCGATGCCACAGGGTCAACGACGGACACCACCAGTGGATTACTTGCGAGCCCAGCTCAGCTAAGGACTAGGGTTCGGATTGTGTGGGTCTGCGTGGTGATGACGGTACTGCACCTCGACCCAAAGCACGCCCACAACGGTGCGGTCCTCGTAGGTTGTCATGTCGGTCTCGTTGTTCTGCAATCCTGTGTCGATCGCCAA
Organism: Burkholderiaceae bacterium; assembly: GCA_023384005.1. GTDB lineage: Bacteria > Pseudomonadota > Gammaproteobacteria > Burkholderiales > Burkholderiaceae_E > Quisquiliibacterium. The sequence continues at coordinate 64,816 of JAHDXY010000001.1, forward strand.
CCCTCCCCATTTTGTGTTGGCAAGCACGACATGCTCGATCACCGACAGCACCTGCTCAGCAAGGTTTCCCGGCGCAGGATCGCCACGATTGACTGTGACCCTGAACTCAATAGCGACCCGCAGGAAGCGGACGATGAGCGGGAAATTGTGCGCATAGCGTTCAGGCCCCGGCACGATGCCGATCGAGTAACGCTTGCGGTTGTCCTCAGCACCCAGCGGCCCGAGCTCGACCACCGAGAACTGGATCGGCCAGTCAGGAGGCTCGACCTGGCGGAACGTGTCGACCATCTGGGCGAGAATCTGGTGGCGAAGACTTTCCGGCATTCTGCTGTCCTCACTGCACCAGGATGTCCTTGACGAGCTGATCCATGACGCGATCGACGAAGTACGGCAACCCTGCCTGCAGGGTGGCGCGCATACCAAGCCGGGGCGGGATCGTCACGCTGCTCTTGAGCACGTAAAGCGGCACGATCTGAGAACCGCGGCGCTGGAAGATAAGGAGGTTCCCGGCCTTGCTACGGGCGACGAATGTGTTGTTCCAGTCCCTGGCCTTCTTCTTGAGCGGCACTCCCTTTGAATCGAGCGCTGCAGGTAACGGGACTGTCAGAAACTTCGCAGTCCTTGGCTTTATGGTCGCTCCGAATTCATGCACGATGCCAGGGAAGGCGGCGCTGATGTAGCCTGTCAGATTATCGAACGTCCCGCCCTTCACCCGCACGCTCTTTTCGATCGAGGCGACCAGCTCGCCAGAGCGTCGGGACAGGGTCTTCTCCCCGGTTCCTCCCGGCCAAGGGTTAGTGTGGCGGCGGGAGAGTGCGGTCGCTACACTGTTGAGAAAGCTGCGCAGCTCACGTCCCAGAACCTTGGCTGCCCCGTCCCAATCCTGCCGGACATGCCGGGCGAACGCCTCAAGACCCTTCTGGGCGTCCCTGTAGCGCTGGTTCCTGAACTCAAATTCGAGCGTGTACTGGGTCGACATGCTCAACTCACAATGGCAGCAGGGCCGTTGGCGCGTACCGGATGTGCTTGTTGATCAGTGCGGTGTACTGCGCTTCGAGAACCTTCTTGTCGAGATCGATCCCGGCCTCGGTGACTGACGGACTGCTCGCCATGTGCAGGAGGCATTTCAGCTTGGCGGCTTCCTGTAGCCATCTCGGCACCTGGTCGAGCTTGTAAGACTCAGCGTTGTCGGCGTCGGGCTCGAAACCGGCCGTGTACGAGAACGTGACGTACTGGCGATTGAAGACGGTCGACCAGTCCCTGGCGACACCCTTCTCCAGGTCGAACTTCATGTCCGCCGACAGATCGATCGAAGCGCTCGGGTTGACGAGCGATACCCGTTCCGTTGCGGTGACCGACGGAGCCGAGGCAAGCAGACCCCGGCTCAGTCGAAATTCAGTCCTGACGTGCTCCATCTGGCTGAAGCCTGGCCGCTGGACCCAGAACACATCAGTCACGTCTCCCCGCTCAAAGCTCGTGTCGAGGAGGGCTGCAAGCTGCGGCTCAGCAGCGTGCAGCGCCATCTCTATGGCGGCATTGATGTCCGTCATATCGTCGAAGCCCAGCGCTTCGCGTATGCCTTGAACGGAAGCGAGAAGCATTTTAGACCTCCACGGCCCCAGAAGTGGTGGGGTCAGCGCCTGCCTCGGCCTTGGCGTCCTCGCCATCCGGTACGGCCGGCTTTTGACTGCTCACCTTCTTGATGACCACGCCGCCCTTCTTGCCGCCCTTGTCCTCGCCGGTATCGACCTGCCCCTTGGAGGCACCAGTCTTCAGGGCCTCGTCGCGCTCCTGGGCCGAAATGCCATAGCCGAGGATCTTCTCGATAGCCTGCACCTGCGGCTTGCCGGTCGCCGTGAAGTTCGACTCGTCATCAACGTCGAGCTTATCGGAAGCCTCTCGAATGGCTGCATACAGCGCTCCCTTGGAGCTCGGCCGATCGTTGCTGTTCTCGGAGCCTTTAGGGATGGTCTCCAGCCCCAGTCCTCGCACCTCGAAGCGCGGGTCAGCGTCAAGTTTGCGGGCGGTATCGGCGTCGACATCCTCCACCACGACTCCGCGTTCCCAGATGCGACCCAGGGTGCTCAAGCGGGCGGGCTTCAACAGTTTGACTGTAGGCATTGCGCTCTCCTAGCGTCCTTCAACAAAAACAGGGCCAGAGTATTTCATCCGGCCCCGTCATGCAATTAATTGCATCTCACGCTTACGCGGTGCCGATGTTCTCGTAGACCACCAGCGCCTCGGGCTCCTCGATCTGGAAGTCGATGCGGGCCGTCAGCACGATGATGTACACGCGTGCCGTGATGTCCTTGTCGAACTCCATCGAGACCTGGCGCTGGATACCGAAGATGAGGTTCAGCGCGTCGGTGTAGAGGCCACTGTCCTCGGGCATCAGGGCGACACCCTGAACCGGCGATCCGTACGCAAACGCCGGGCTCTGACCCTGGGTCATCTGGTCACCAAGGGCCGTACCGCGATCAGACAGCGTGTCACGGTACTCGGTCTCGTTGTTCACCGAGACGTAGTGGGTCAGCGCCGCCTTGTTGCGCTGATACTGCGACGGCATCGTCTTCAGGCCGTTCTTGAACACGTCCTTGGAGATTGTCGCATTGGCTGCGTCGTGGACGTTACCATCTTCCGTGCCACGCTTCAGCCAGCCGTCCAGCTGCGAGAGGTAAGCCTCGTCATCCGCATCGCCGGCATTGACGTAATCAACATCGGCCAGCAGAGCGAGCTCTTCCATGTCGAGAGCGGCACGCTCGGCGATGAGGTCGATGATGGTCTGCCGCAGGCCGCCCGGACCCGCGTTGGCCGCCTCGTTGTTCGCCGCCGTCGCCCGCTCGATGTTGTCCTCGAGCACATCGTACGGAAGGCGGATCTCAGCGATCTGCTCTTTGGTGTCGAGCTCGATCTGCTCAGTCGTGGGCTTGGAACGCTGGGCCTCGGTCAGAGCCGTGCCCGACGTCGCCTTGCGCAGGATACGCGAGCCGAAGCCGATCTTGTTGATCTTGCGCTTCGGGGCCGTCATCTCCACAACGCGGCACTGACGGATCAGCGTCGGCTGCTTGATGAGCTTGCGGATGAACGCCGCGCCCTGCTCGGGCGAGAGCTCGCCGCCGTTGGCTTGAAGGTCCGCAATCGCGATATCGGCCTTGCGGAGTAGGCTGCTGTTCGTAGTCATTGCTTCAGTTCCTTCTCGGTTCAGAATAGTGGTCTGATCTCCGCACTCACGCGACTGCGCGTCGGGAGTAGGCGGTGTCCAGGAGGGGCGGGGTGGACGATTCGGTCTTCTTGACCGAAGCACCGTCGCCGCCCGCGTCGTTGAACACGGTTCCGTTCAGCGCTTCGTCGGCCTTGCGGACCAAAGTGTCCACCCGGTCGACCCGCTCACTGAGCGCACCCACCTCCTTCTTCACCTCAAGGACAGCTCCCTCGAATGATTTCTGGAGAGCTGCAATCGCGGTCACGACGTCCGAGTAGTCTGTCTTGGTCACATCCTTGAGGTCCTTCTCCTGCCCGGCAGCCTGTTGGGCTCCCGCGCCGGATTGGTTGTCGGGCAGCTTGTTGCCCTTACCCTTCTTGCCGACGTCGCCGTCACCTTCCTTACGAACGCCGCCGAGTTGGCCGAGGCCGGAATCACCGTCGGGAATGGAGCTTCCCGTAGTGCCACCGTTCTGCGTGGAGTTCGCGGCATCATCTGCCGAAGCACGGGCTGTCGCCTGCTGGCTGTCGGTCGGTGCAGCTGCGAAGCCATCTCCGTCACCAGGCTCGAAGCCATCCGGGTCAGGCAGGCCGGCGACCGCCTCCTTGCGAGCCTCGACCGGGCCTTCGCTCGGATTGCCTGTCGTAGACTCTCCGGGCACGGCATTGACGGCGGTGTTCGCCAAGTCGTCAGCGGTCGCCCTCGGATCGGTCCCGGTGCCATCGCCGAGCTCGAACCCAGCACCGGTGCCGTTCTTGCCGGCGTCAGCCTTCTGGGTCTCGGTGACAGGCGGCTCGTCACCGGGCGGTGTCGGAGCAGCTTCGGACGTGGCCTCATCCTTCGCAGACCGGGCCTTACCCTTCCCGGCCTCCTTATCGTCCTCCTCGTCCATTTCCTTCTCCGAGGCACCCGCCTTGCCCTTGGAGCCCGTCGCGGCCTTTTCGACGCCCTGGGCGACAGCGATGTCTGCCTTGAACGCCTGCACCGGCACGGAGCCGAGCAGCATGGTCATGTAATCCTTGAAGGCATCGATTGCGGAGGCAACCTGCTGGGACGCTTCAGCGGGGGACGCTGCCTTGTAGAGGATGTTCCCGATGGTCGTGCCGAGCGCCTCCTTGGCGACGCACATGGACGGGTAGACGCCCTCGGTGGCCATCACCACGCTGAAGTCCGTCGAGCTGTAGGCGTAGCTATCGAAGGTCTTCTTGAGATGGCTGATGACCAGGCCCACCTCGTCGGAAACCTTGAAGACAACCGTGTCCTCGGCCTTCTCGGCATCTGCCTTGGCAACCGTGACGATCCCGTCCTTCTCGGACTTGACGAATTCCTTCGGCTCGAGACCTGCCGACTTGAAGATCGCGGCGACCTGATTGAGATCGGCTCCCTTCTTGATGACGGCAGCGACGATTGCAGGCTTGGGGTCGGTCTTCTTGAAGAGAGTCCGGCCAATCTTGTGCAGGTCCAGCATTGGTTCATCCTCTTTCGTGATCCGAAACGGGATACGGTTCGCCCCCCGCTTGACCAGCGAGACAAAATTCACGTCCGTGTTGACCAGCTCGGTTGCCTTAATTTGCAATTTGGGCACTGAGCACTCCCTCGACGAACGAGAAGCGATGCGCATGGTCATCGGTCACTTCGGTGACTGTCCCACGCAGTATCTTGTGAACATGCCCGTCAGGACCCGGACCCGTCAGACCACCCAGAAACCGCCCGTCCTCGTCATACTTGACGTAGAACGTATGCTTGTGGCCGCCGACCTCATCGGTCTCCCCATCGATAGCTTGCGGCAGATCGATCTCGATCACTTTCTCGACGCGAACACCGATGCCATCGAAGGAGAAACCGTTGAGCTCTCCCGTCTTCACCAACTCCCACGTGACGAGATCCGGTACTTTCACACCGAGGACCCAGCTACCTGGGATGAAGATCGAGTCGTCATCACGAGCGATGAAGCTCTCGACGACGTAGCAACCAGATACCTCCTGCGAATGGTTCAGGTCGATCTTGTCAACCAGGCCCTTGCGCATGAACGCGTAGGCCATCTCCTGGATGGACTCTCGCGTCATGAAGTCTCCCTGGCTGTCAGGGAAACCGGGAGCATAAACCTCGCCGAAGACAAGCTGCTGTTCGTCGTCGGTCTTCTTGATCGAGACGCTGTGGGGATCGTTGGAGACAACCGACGCAGCGAAGGGATCGGAAGCGAAAGCCTCCGTCACTGCACCACCGCCTGTTGCTTCCCTGAACACCGCTCCGCCTCGATCTGAACGCACATGTCACGAGGCGGAGAATACAAATTCAGAAGGCTACATCAATCGGTTTGTGCAATTAACTGCACAGCACGGGCTAGAAATTGCTCCAGATGCCTGAGCTTACTCGTCCGTGACCCCTGCCTGCGCGAGAATCGCGAGAACCTCCTGGATGTCGTCAGCCGCGTATGCCTGCAGAGCACGTTGCTGCAAGGCAAGATCGTCGAGCAAGGAAATCCTGTCACGCAGGGCTGTGTTCCCGACGATATCGATCGTAAGCAGTGTCTCGTAGGCAGGAGCGGCAGGAGCAGCAGGAGCGGCAGGAGCTTGCGGCTGCTTGGGAATGACCATTCCACCGAGAGGAATTTCCTCGGTCACGCTCCCGACAAGCATCAGTACGCCGCGACAAAGCGGGTGAAACGGCGGCGATCCAAACCCTGAGTTCTGCAGCTCATCCCTGCTCATGCCATTGAGCGTCTGCAGCCCGGCCCTCGATTGACTCGGCCACGGCGCGATGCTCTTGAGCTCCTTCGGGTCCATGGTGCCCAGCGCCATCAGGACGCGGCTGTACTCCTTGTGCACATCAAAGGTCTTGCCGTGCATGTACCGGCAGACGGCACAGGTCCGGCCATCAAGCACCTCGCTGATCTGGTACACCTCGATCTTCTTGTGGATCGCTTCAGAAAGGAACCCGAGCGTGACCAGCCGGCTGGTGGTGAGATTGGCGGCGATGTCAATGGCTACCTTGCCGTTGCCAAGAACCGCGGCGTTCAGGCGATCGGCGAGATCCATGTCAGCCTTCATGACCTCTGCCTTCGTGATCCGCAGCTCCTCCTGGCGGATCATGTCGTGCAATTGATTGCGCACAAAGTCCGCCCCGCTGTTCTCCACGCTGTCGGTCAACTGGGTCAGCGCCTGCTGCAGAGCATAAGGCAACGTCTGCCGCCCCTCGACGAACGAGGTACTACCGACATTTCCGGTGACATTATGCGCACCGAAAAGCAGGGAGCCGACAGCCAGCTCCTCCAGCCTCTTACGGTTGGCCTCGACGACGCCGTTCAGCGTAAGCCGGTTCGCGATGTCGTGCGCGTCGTCCCAGCGCCCCTTCTCAAGCAGAGGGAGCACCTGTTCCATCAACTTGCGGGCGACCCTTACCCAAGCCGCCTGCATGGTTCTGGAGATGGACTTCTCCAGGCTGAGGAACGCCTGCACCTTGGCCATGGCGTCCTCCTTAATGGGCGTGGTGGTGGCCGTGGTGGTAGTCGCCCTGCATCACGGCGATGGTGCAGCCCATCAGCTCGCCAAGCCCTTCATGATCATGCGACGGGTCTACGAACTGGAGCGTGGCACACGCCTTCTGGAACTCCTTCCGTCCGTGGTCATCGAGCGTTGCAATCAATTGCACGTTTCTGCTCAGATCGGTGAAGTTGCGCTCCCGCAAGGCGATCAGGGTATCCTGGGCGAGAGCCAGCACCCCCTGAGTTGCCCCTTTGTGGATCTTCTGCGCCTTGGACGGTGTCGTCGGCTCCGTCGGGGTGCTTTCTGTATCGCCCGGAGCCTGGCCGCCCTTGTTCCCTTGAGCAAGCGGAACGACGTTGCCGTTCAAATCCACCGTCATCGTAGCTTCAGGTACTTCCTCGGAGACCTTGATGTTCGTTCCGCAGGCTTCGTTGATCTCGTAGAGGATGTCTTCCATTTCGACACGATTGGTGCTGATCGCCAATTCGATGCCCTGGAGCTTGAGTTGTGTATCCTCGATCGTAAGAGGCTTCGAGGCGAGCTTGTACTCGCGGTAGCCCATCGCTGCCAGGAGCTTCATCGTGATGACTTCATCGAACTCGTCACGCTCTGGCTTGAAGATCTGGGCTTCGGCCACGTTGTAGGACACGTAGGCCGTCGCGAACGAGTAATCGTCAGCCTTTCCGACGAAGATCGGGGGCAGCCGGAACGCGCGTCGAACTCGCTGCTCACACTTGTCGTCGTATTTCTCGAACATGGAGTCGTTCGTGCGTTCGCCGCCGAAGCGCTCCACCGTGACTCGAGCCTGGGTCGGGTTGTCCATCGAGCCACCTGTCGGCTCGACCTCCAGGATCTGGACGCGGTTCTTCGAGGCAGCGGTTCCGAGGCCCACCTTCTCCTCGAGAGCCTTGCGGGTCTCCGTCTGCAGCATTCCGCCCTGCAGTAGGATCAGCACGGGCGGGACGCCACCATTGTCGAAGAACTCCATGTTGAACTCCTCTGCCTTGCGGGAGCCCAGCACGGAGGGCAGCTGACTGATCCAACGAGGCACGCCGTAGGGCGTATGCGCGTCGGGCAGGCATCTGAAGTGTATGATCTCGGTCGCACGGTCCTTCGCCGGCAGCCTCATACCTTTGGGTGCCCACACCGCCGTCGTCTTGTGCAGGTCCCTCTCGACGCCGAAGTCCTTGAAATAAACGAGGCTGACACCGTTCACGAGCTGGCAATAGCGGCGCTGCCGCTCCATGACCGTGATCTTCACCTCTTTGCCTCTCCGGCGAATGATCTTCTCGACCGGAATGGCATCGTCGAGCTTGACCAGCCGCATCATCTTTGCATCGACGGGCCGGATGAAGACGACCTCGTCCTGGGCATTGCGCAGAACCTCGAGGTAGGCGTTACCTGTACGCTCCAGATCACGGCGCAGCTTCTGACGGATCGTGACGAAGGATTCACCGGGCCAAGGCTCGTCGAAGAAGTCCCGGAGCTGCTCGATGTTCTTATCGTCCGCAGCGTCCTCTACCTCCTCATCCTCGCTCGTGAAGTCGTAGCCGGTCCCGTCGATATTGGTGACCATCGCCTCGATACAGGGCGAGAGCGCGTTGTTCTCCTGGGAAAGGCGGTCGAGCGTACGCAAGCTGTAGGGCGGCTCCAGGATGCCCTGGTCGCGCTGCGCGCCGAGATAGAGATCCTGGTACTCGTCCTCCGGCTCGAAGGCGTTGCCTCGAACCACATTCTCAGGAGCGTCGATCCCCTGCCGTCGTAGAAACTTCTGAACAGGCTCTTTGCCGGACCCGGCCGAAACCAGTCGGTACACCTGAGCGGTCGGCTTGCCCGAATTCTCGGATTCGTCGACTCCATCCGCCATGATGGTCTCCTGTCCGCCTCCGCATCAAGCGCCCCACTGCTGCAATTAATTGCATCTTGTGGCTACGCGACGAGCTTCAGCTTCTTGAGTTCTGCGAGGTTCAGCCCGGCTTCCGCGTCCGCAGGGAATCGCAGCTGCGGCTTCCAGCCCACCTCGTGTAGGGGGAGATTTGACATAATCTCTTGCGCCCGACCAGCCCACAGGGCTGCGTCTTGTTCCGGCACGTAGGCGATCAGGGCGTCGTGGATCATACCCACCACTTCGATTTCCCCGTTCGGGTAGGAGGCATCGATCAGGGCAATGGCCCACAGCATCATGTCCGACAGGCACGACTGGATCGGGCTGTTGATGGCCTGGCGCTCCGCTTTCGAGCGGATGGCCCGATCCCAGCTGCGGATCATCGGCAGGTGCCGGATGCGGCCGAGCGGCGAGCGGACCATCTCGGAGAACCGGACGATCTCACGCTGCTTCTCGTGGTAATCTGTCAGGCCGCTGTACAGCGTGAAGAAGTCGTTTCTTATCTTCTCGGCCTCCGCATAGCTGAGCTTCAGGCCATAATTCGCCCAGGCGTAAGCCATGAAGCCTTCGACACCCATGCCGTAGAGCAGGCCGAAGTTGCCCGCCTTCGCCTGCTGGCGCAGGTCCTCGAACATCTTGGCGAACTTGGCATCCTCGGTTTCCTTCCACGAGACGAACTCGTCGTAGGGCACCCCGCCGAGCTGAGCCCCGGTCACCGCATGCAGGTCCAGACCCTGCTCGTAGGCGGCGATCATATTCTTCTCGTTCGCCACGCAGGCGACCACGCGGAGCTCCCCCTGACTGTAGTCGAGGGAGATCACGACCTTGCCGGGCGGGGCCGGGAAACAGGCCCTGATCTTCTTCGCCCACTTCGTCTTCTTCGGAAGGATCTGGAACGCCGGGTCCTTGGCCGACAGACGTCCGGTGACGGTGCCAGACTGGTCGTCCTCCTCGTCGTACAACCCGCCGTGAAAGAGCATGTATGTCGGATGCAGCCGGCCGTCAGGGCGCAAGTGATTGAGGAAGCCTACGATGAACGTCGACAGCGTCTTGGACGCCGTGTCCATTTCGGTCAGGGCTTCGACCATGGCCATGGCTTCCGGCACATCAGCAAACTGGAGCAGATGGGATTTGGCCATCGAGGGTTCCCCCGTTTTGGCCGTGAGCTCTCTTGGTTTCAGGCTTAGACCGTGGGGGGTGAAGAAGTATTCCTTGAGAATTGAGGGCAGTAGAGGGCTTTTCCCGGCCTTTAGCTGGCTCTCGATCCGCTCCCGGTACTTGATGCGCATCTTGTTCGGGAGAAGGCTCATCGCCTTGTCCTGGCTCTCCTGGATGACGCCCCGAACCTCATCGGCCAGCTGCTCGTATTTCTCCTTGTCGACGAGGACGCCCCGCCGCTCGATCTTCTCGAACGCGCGAGCGGCCGGATGCAGGATCTTGATGTAGAAGGTCGCCAGCTTCGGGTCCTCGGCGAGCTCGTCGCGCATGATGTCAGCCACCTGCTGGCAGGCGTCCGTGTCGCCACCCGCGTAAGTCAGAAAATCTTCGGGCGGGATCTTCTCCATCGCGCTCTTGTCGTAAGTCGCGTTCAGGTAGTCGTCATAGCCGCCGATCGGCGTGAAAATCTTGGCATGCAGGTTCAGGCTGTTCGAGCGGTTCTCGTTCAGGAGCGTGCCGACCAGCATGGTGTCGAACTTGAAGTTCGTGCACTCGATACCCCACTTCACCGCAATCCAGATCAGGTCGTATTTCAGGTTCGCGCCGCGCAGCTTGACCTTGGGAGAGGTCAGGAGCCACTTGATCTGGTCGAACAAAGGGACGGAGGGATTGAAGGGGACGGGCGGCTTGTGCGGGCCTAGATAGAGCACTTCCGCAGTATTGGGGCGGGCAGTGAAGCTGATCGAGACAATGTCGCGATCGGGATACCACGGATAGAACGTCATCGTCTCCGTATCCATCGACACGTCGACGGGCTTGCCGGTCTTGGCGTAGCGTTCCTCGATCCAGTCGATCATCGGCTGGTAGTCATTGACGTAGCGATAGTCTCCGATCTCCGGCTCCAGTGATCCGGTGCGCATCAACCGGACGGCCAGGCGGACGTCCCAATCAATGATCTCCGACTTGTCCGGTTCACTGCTCGTCAACGTAGGGTCGAACGTGACGAGGTAGTAGCCACCGTGGCTGCTCTTGATCGGCTTCTCTCGCAGAGACGTGACGGTTCTGTTCTTCGGTGCGAGGCCAGCGCGGCGCAGCACGTCCAGGGGCTTGTTGCCGCAAACGAGAACGATTTCACCCGCTTCAGCTTCCGGGGGCGGGTTGTCGTCAATCAGCGGCAGGAATTGATGAGGCGGGATGTCAGGCCGGTGGTTCTTGAGCGATACCCCGAACGTCTTCTTGATCAACGGCGCATCGGCCGTGGTCCAAATCTTCAAGGTCATGCGGCCAACCTACCTGTCTCACGCTGCAGCGGTCCATTTCGCCTTCCCCCGCCGGTCAAAAGATTTCACGATCGCCTTGTCCAGAAGAGACCGTGCACCTGCCGAGGTCGCCGACTGGTTTCTCTCCAGCCAACCCTTGACCTGCCCCATTTTTGCGAGGTTAAGGACATGCACCTCGATCTGAGTCTTGAGGTTCCTGTCGTTGCCGGCAATCATCAGCAAGGCTAGGTTTCCCATCACCTTGACGATGATCATGTGATTTGAATTGTTCAGGAGGGCGCTGACGATCTTCACCTTGATCGGAACTGAAAGACCACCGATCTCGAGATTGAATTGCTTCTCGCCCCGCAGCTGCGGCTCCGCACTCTGCAATTCGATCTTCATGTTGAGGCTGTCGGCCAGGGCGTAGACCAGCGACTCTCTCACTCCGTTTCCCACACCAGCTCTCCATTCTTACGTGTGCAGGCCCATCTCCCGAGCGTCACGCCGAAATATGTGACGACGAACTCCAGCCGGTCAGTCTTCTCGTCGCGCACGACGGTGTGCAGAACGACCGTCTCGTCGGACAAGGCACAGAAGACCGGAGAGGTCTCGATCAGATCGCCGACCTCGAGTGCTTCGAATTGCTCGACTGTCAGCATCGTCATGACTTGATCACCTTCATCTCGGGGAGAGGCGTTTCGAGCGGGACCCCGAGGCCCATCAGGATCGCACCCATCGTCTTGCTGGCAACGACCATGTCATGGCCGACGTCGAGGTGCAGGCTCGCGTAATCCATGGCCTTGTCGACGTTACCGAACCCGCATGACGCGATGTTCTCCGTGTAATTCTGCCACGATGGGCCTTCGATCCTGACCGATAGCTTTCCGTTTTGGAAACGAGCCGCGATCCGGACGTCCTTGTTCGCCCCAACGACGAAGTAGCGCGATCCTACCGACGTACCTTGCACCGGCTGATACATCATGCTCGCATCACGGAGCTTGACCGGTGCGGCCGACTTCAACTGGGTCAGATCGAACATGGGCCAGAGCCCCTGCGGCTTGGGCTTCTCAGGTGCCGACTTGATCGGCGGCAGCTTGTTCAGTGCGCTCAGCTGCTGTTCCCATTGCCCCGGCGTATACATGCTCGCTTCAACGGCGCTGGTCAGCTTCTCGGCCGTCTTGTCCTCGAGCTTGGCTCCGTAAGCCGCTATGAGACCGGAGATTGTGCTACCCAGGGCGTGGCGTAGGGCCGTCTTCTGAGTTGGAGGAAGCGTCCCAGCATTCAGCTTCTGCAGCTGATCCAGCGTGACTGGCACCTCATGTTGGACAGGCTCACCAACGAGCTCGGCGGGGATCGAGAACGTGAACTTGGTCGCCCCCAGCGAGACTTGCACGGGCTTGGACTTCAGCCAGTCATAGAGATCCTGCGGAATGCCGATCTTCTTGAGGGCTGCCAGCCCGTTCATCGATTTGATGCTAATAGCCACTCTATCCTCCTGATCCAAATGGCCTTATCGACATTCTAACTTGGCCCGCCGTGAAGACAAGATGAATTATGCACTTAATTGCACTGACACGACCGTAGGGCAAGCTGTCTGCACTCAATCCGTCGTCGCTCGGATCGCATAAAGCTCTCCTGCAAGGTTCGCGGCGGATCGCACTCGAACAGGTACGTATGCAGGGCAAATTCAATCCCATCGTAGGCGTCGGCGTTGCGGCGGCCGTACCAAGCCTCCAGACAACACTCTTTGCAGAGCTTGTAGCGCTCATCGTCCGTCCGCTTATTGGGATAGAACTCCTCAAGCGGTTTTGACTTTGCGCAGCGACCGCACGTCTTCATCCCCATATACTCCCCTCATTCGGTAGAGGATAGAACACCTTGGTTCGTTTGCTCGAGGATGAGCTCAACCCACCGGTGACACTCGTATACGACTCCTTCGTCGGCTTGGAGCTGCTGATCCCGAAGTGCGCCATCAGGAACTTGACCTGTTCGGAACTTTCCACGGCCTTCTGGCAATAGTGCTGGCGGACATACGATATTGCGTCCTTCTCCCCGAACTCGGATACGAGGGCAGCGAGGAAGGTTCCCGTCCGCCCATGGCCGCCAATGCACCCGCAGTGCACCTTCATCCCGGATTCGAGCTGCTTGCGCGTCCACGCGATCAGCTTCTTGAACTCCTCCGGCTTGTCCGGGGCTCGCATATCCGTGATCTTGAAGAAAACCTCCGTGCCCTTCTTCCAGGGCCAGCTCCTCTCCGAAAAGCGCATTCCCGAGTCGAAGCCGATGTAGACGTCGGCATCGAGCACAACGGGGGACGAGCAGGAGCCTCCATAGATCACCAGATCGGTGCCAGGCAACTTCAGGGGAGGGTGCTTCTCATAGCAGCGAACGTACGAGCTCCCCGTCGACTTGTAGCTGGAGGAGCCATAATCATAATCAGGCTTCGAACTCCCAAACGTCTTAGTGTTCTTCTGATTGCCCCTGACCTGGGCGCGGTCACCGTGAATCACGTCGTTCAAGTTCTTTCTTTTGGACATCCGCCTTCTCCCTCCTGGATTTACGCGGCTTCGCTGCGGATAATTTGGATCTTCTTCACTTCCAGGCCCGGCATGACCTGGAACCAATTCTTGGCGTGCTCCTCGGCGGCCTTCTTGGCGGCCTCCTCCTGGGCTTTCTTCTTCGCCTCGGCGGCTTTCAAAGCAGCCTGGGCAGCCGGCGACATGCCGTGCTTGCTCCATTGCTGCTGCTTATCCTGCTGGTACTTCTTGACAGAGCCCAGCGCCTCGACGACCTCCCAATCCACATAGTCGCCAATCTTATCCGGGAAGCGGTCCTTGACTTGCTGCATCCAAGCAACTAGCTCCGGGTTGATGTATTTCTTGACGATGCCGTCAAATAATACGGCCTGCGGTATCTGTCCCGAGCGCTGGATATCGAGTATTCTTATAATCGCAGCATGGTTATACATGCCGTAAAACAGCGATTTGTTAAATATGGGGCCATTATTGTGGCTCAAAGTCCACACTGTATCAAGCATCATCTCCGCTGAATACTCTCCCTTAACAAACCGGACCAAGCAATCGGCAATGGAGCCCCACGCGGGTCCGCCGTAGCCGCCAGCCCATTTCGAATTGTAGAACTGCCACTGCATGCACTCGCAATAGGCCCCGATCGAAGCGTCGGGCGGGTTCTTCAGGAACTCCTGGTGGATGCTGGCTTCACCCCCCTTGATCATCTTGAAGAAGTCGGCCACCGGCGTCCCGAACTTCTCCACCATCTTCGCATAGTTGGCCGACAAAGACTTATTGTGCCGGGCCTCGCGGGTGCAGATCAGCAGGAGATAGTAGAACGCCCTAATGGCCCGTGGAGCGAGCTCCTTGTGATACGCCTCAACGAACTCCAGCTCCCAATCATTGAGCGGCTCCAGAGGATCACGCTGGCTGCCAATTAGCGCCATCCCGTGGTTCATCCCATAGAACCAAAGGGCTTGCGTCTCCGGAACGCTGTAGCCGTCGCTGGCGTTGTTGGCTTGCTGGTAGATAGCCACCCGATCCGCGACGCTCTTGCAAAGCACCGCGCTCATATCGCGCTTGGCGCACAGCACCCGCGACGAGTGATAAGCCAACGTGTCCTGGGGATCGGTCAAGGCCATCTAACACCCTCCATGGTTTCCAAATGGCGTTGTACTCATACTAATAAATTGACGTGTGCAATCAATGAGATAACACACGTCTCCTGCATTTAATTGCACGTCAATCAGCTGTAAATCATCCTGAGAAACGGCACCCGCTGCGTCCAGGCGAAGAGATGCAGCCACTTCTGCAGTTCTCGGGCATCGAAACTCTCCACGAAGCGGGCTTGAGGCTTCGTCTCGACCGCCCGAGGATGGTAATACTCGCGCACATAATCGACCGGGTCGGTTACACCTGCGGTCTTCGCGAGCAGGGCAAGGAACAAGCCTGTGCGCCCCCATCCGCCCATGCAACCGACGTAGACGTCCCTGCCTCGGATCGCCGCCCGGAACGTATCCCGGATCGCCATGTCCAACGCCAGCCGATCATTTGGAATGCTGAAGTCGTGGATCGGAACATGAGCATCGAAACCGCCCTCCGGGACGCGCTCGGCTCGCACGCAAACCCCGAACGCCTGATCCCGGCCGGGGAAGTTGTCGTAGGGTCCACCCGCGATCGACAAGGTGTAGAAGCCACCGCGCCAGCCCAGATCGAGCGGTAGGTAGCCATTCGGCTCGAGTTGATGTTGGGTATCCATGCTTTATCGACCCTCCTTGGTCATCCGTTTGCAGTCGGTTGTCAGGATAGTTTGATGCGGCTCACGTCAAGAACTCGGCCGTCCTCGATCAGCAGAATGAAATCGTTGAACCTCCAGTTGCCTCGCTCGTGGGTGATGGGTGCAGACCGTCGCGCCATCCTGGCTATCCGCTTGACCGTGTCGCCGTACAGGCCCGCGTAGCGAGCCTTCTGCACAGCCTCTTCCGTCACCTGGAACTCCCGGAACCTCGTCCCTTTGCCACTCATGGGCCACTCTTGCTCCGTTTTCGGTAACGATCTCCACGAAGGATTTCGATCTCTTGCGGCGCTTCGATCGCAATACGTATCGCCCCGTATTTGTAGAAGTCGCCGGCAGATACGAAAACGTCGTCCATGATCTCCTTCGCTTCCGTATCGGTTATCTCAATCTCCTTCTGCTCTCCGGCAAGCCGGACCCAGAACCTCGCACCGGATTCGATCCTCGTGATGACCACCTGGCGATCCTCCACCCAGAAGTCATCACTCTCCTTCATGCTCAGTACCAAAGGCATCTCCGCCTCCTTGCAACTGGTTGCATCTCATTACCTCAATCGGTGAGAACGGAGAAGGCTGCGTAGTCAGCCGGGACGATGACCGGGTCTTCGCTAGAGCCAGTCTCGTGGACCACCTTCAACCCCTTCAGCTCCGGCATTTGTGACGCGCGGTCCAGCAGCACCGACACAAAGTTGTCGGGCTCCGTCCCGAAGGCATCGATCAGGTCCAGATCGGCATCCCGGCACAGGCTAAGCGGAGAACGAATGTCCAGGATCACGTGCTCCAGGCTGGGCAGCGCAGCCAACCCGTTCAGAACCGTCCCCAGCACTTCCTCAGACCCCCACCAGTAGGCGGCCTGGACCGCGTGCCGCCGATGATCCGCTCCGAGGTCTACGGGGGACGACTCATAAGCCTGCATCTTGTCCAGGCACCAGCCCACCACCTTCTTGACCTCGGGGCTGCCAGAGCTGTCGATCACCGGCACATCGATCTCGAACCAGACGTTCCCCGTGTTGCCGTCGATCGTAACCTTCTTGCACTTCTTGGCGGCTTCCATGTCGAGCGCAGTGCAGCCGACCACGCAGGTCTTGTCCATCGCTCGCGCGACTACGGCGGCGTGGCTGGTCGCCCCGCCTGTCTGGGTCAGGATGCCGATCGCCGCGTTCATGCCGGCGATGTCATCGGGCGTCGTTTCGTGCGTGACGAGGATGCAGGGCTCCATGCAATTAATTGCGTCGCCCGACGAAAACACCGGCTTCCCGGTCACCACGCCGGGGCTCGCCGGGAGCCCGACCACCTTCGGGTCCGCCTTGAACGACGGATCCAGCATCGGCCGGCGCACGGCCTTGAACTGCGCCTTAGTCAGCCTCTTGAGCGCCGTTTCCCGGTCAATCACATCTCCCCACACGAGGTCGATTGCGATCTTGAAGGCAGCCCGGGCCGAACGCTTGCCTACCCGGCTCTGCAGGATGAACAGCTGGCCCTGCTGCACGGTGAACTCCACATCCACCATGTCCTTGTACATATCCTCCAGTTTGTGGCAGGTCTGAATGATCTCGTCGGCCATCTTCGGCCACTCGCCACCGAGAGACTGCATCTCCTTGAGCGGGCGGGGCGTCCTGATCCCAGCCACCACGTCCTCCCCCTGGGCGTTCTGCAGGAACTCGCCCATGATCGAGTCATTGCCTGTCGACGGGTCTCGCGTGAACAGCACGCCCGTCCCCGAGTCGTCGCCCATGTTGCCGAACACCATGGCCTGCACGTTCACGGCGGTGCCCATGCCCTCGTCGATCTTGTTCAGCTTGCGGTACTCGATTGCCCGAGGATTCATCCAGCTGTCGAACACCGCCCTGATCGCGGCGCGGAGCTGCTCCTGGGCATCGTTGTCGGGGAACGGGAAGCCCTTGTTCTCCTTGAACGCCTTCCGGTAACGAGCCACCAGCGAAGACAGGTCTATGAAATCGAGTTCCGTATCATCGACCTTCCCAAGCTCCTTCTTTAGCTTGGCCAGCTGGAACTCGAACACCGCGTGCGGGACGCCGTAGGCCGTGGAGCCCAGCATCTGGATCAGACGACGCTGGCTGTCCATTGCAGCCCGCTGACCGATGCGATCAGCCCACGCACCGAAGTTGTCCTCGGTCAGGCCGACATTCAGGATCGTGTCCATCATGCCGGGCATCGAGACCGGAGCGCCCGAGCGAACCGAGACGAGCGGCGTGTACCCGAACTGCTTGGTCAGCCACTGCATGCCCGCGAAGGCATCGCCCACCACGTCCTTGATGAACTCGTCGCGCTCCTTGCCTTCCAGCTGCATGTAAGCGAGACACAGGTCAGTCGGAATCGTGAAGCCGGGCGGGACGGGCATGCCGGCCTGGGCCATCATGACGAGAGCCGCGCCTTTGCCTCCCAGATGCTTCTTGGCGAGCTTCTGGTCAGTTTCTGTCCAATCACAATGACCGGCAGAGAACCTGTAGATCTTGCTTCCCACGTTACCCTCCATGGTTTCTGTGGACACGATTCATTCTAGCTTTGGACCCGTGAGGCGCAAGAAGTTTTTGCAATTAATTTCGCATTGAGCTCGTGTAGAAGCCTAGCGTCATCGCCCTGCGGAGGATTTTCCTTGCCGCCTTCTGCCATTTCCGCTCCTCCAGACGCCAGACCGCCCCCTCACCTTTCACGTCCTTACGATCATCCTTGACGTCATCCATGAGCAGGAGAGCGACGAGCACCGCCTGGTTGCGGGCATCCAGCCACCGGCCTTCATCGACAAGCGTCAGGATGAACTGCGCACAGCAATAGAGCCCGTGGCGGGGGTCGTCCGGCGACAGGTCGCGCAAGAGTGCCGTGGCGGCCTCATCGACCCTTTTCGAGAGCCTTGCGATGCTCAGCATATCGATCTGCGATAGGGGTGCGACTGCCGCGAGGTTTAGATGGTGCATCACGTCGGCCCGGAGCTCGAACCCCGCTTTCTTGCACTCCTCCATCATCAGGAAGAGCATGTGCGCGGGAAGACACTGCTCGATGATCGTCAAATCCCGCGCCAACAAGTCCACTTGTGCCAGTGCCTTCATCGTCCTTCAGCCTCCGTGCACCCCACATACGGGCGAGCTCGTCCAAGATCGGGTCTTCGCGGTCAACAACAACATCATAGCGCTCGATGCGAGCTGGCAGTCCTTGCTCGACCAGAGCCTGCTCGAAGCCCTGCTGGTTCGTGTCGCTGTAAACCCGAAACCGTGGCATGCCGATGCTCCTTTCCATGCTCCCCCTGGGTGCGTTCAATATGAGTTAGGCTGTGCTTGCTCTGCGGCTTGGCTTCGATCAGCGAGCGCGGCATGCGATGGGTCGGAATCTGATGACGAGACCAGATTTCACGCCTCAAGGTCAGCCCGAAAACGACACCCGCCATACTGTCAGAGACGTCTTTCGATCCGTGCGGCGGGTGATCGATCTTGTTCTTCTTCGTGTCGATCTCGAGAGTCCGCATCTCCTGCATCGCCTTGGCATGCGTGGGCGCAAGGATGCGGCCATCGTAGAATGCCTGCTTCGTCACGTCATAGGCATAGGTGTCCGTGTCCATGGATTGGTAGCCGGTCATGAAGCCTTGCCGGTGCATGATCTGAATCGAGTCTTTGGATTGGAAGCTGTCGAAGCTCACCCATTTGACCGGCAGATTCATCGTATCGCGGAGCGTGTAGATCAGCTTGCGAATGTTCTCAAACTCGATCTCCCCGCCTCGCGGCGGCCGGATCTCGAGGATCATGTCGAACTGAATCACCGGCATCGTCTCAATAAAGTCACCCCGACTGACGGCGACAAAATTCGGCACATGCCCTATGCTGACGCCTGCGCTGTCTTTCGAGATCGCAAGATCTATGTGCACGAACCGAGGCTCGTTCGGGTTCACGATGCGCTTCGGGTACAGCTGCAGCTTCGTTGCCTTGAAGTCGCAGTCGTCGCGTGATGCAATTGATTGCACTTTCCCGAAACAGGCTGTCACGGCCTCGGTATTCAGCATGAACGGGTGAAGCGCCTGCGTCGCAACGCCTGCCACGTCCCGCAAGGCTGGCAACAGGTCGTTTTCAAAGGTCTGGCGATATTCGACCGGTATCGGCATGATGAGGTGACGATCCTCCCTCGAAACCTCCTCATCCTCGACCAGAATGCGCGGCTTGCGGGTCTCGTCGCCGATGAAGACATGGAACCACTCGCCAACGAAGCGTTCGGGCCGGAGCTCCCAGAGCCGCTTGTCGTAGACGTAGATGCGTGGGTTCGTGCGGGCCTCTTCCTCCTTCTTGTCCGTGAACTGTCCCGGATAATTGCGGGAGGACACGAGGCATAGCATGCCGGGCAGCCGGCCGAGCTGCATGAAGCGGCTCTCACGACGGCGGGCGATCGAGTTGTAATTCTGGGTCGCCTGGTCGTAGATCGAGCCATCCTTGCTATGCTTCGAATTCTCGACGACGGCCATGAAGTTGATTTCGTCAATGACGCCCCCGATGACGTTCTCGCCGATGGCTCCTGTCTCCTGACCGGAGATGGGCTTCACGAGGATATTGTTCGGGAACCGCATCTCACTTTCGATGTCGGCCTGAAACGGGAAATGGTACTTGAAGTAAGGCGAGCTCTCGATCATCGACCGAAAGCGCGTGTAGTCGATCCCCTTGGCGAGCTTCGCATTCAGCGACTGGAATATGACGGTGATCTCCGACGCCGGATCGAGGTCGAACTCGGCGTGCGGGTCGCGCAGGCATGAGATGAGATAGAGCTGATACGCCTGCGTGTAGAGGGCAAGAGTGGTCTTGGCTACCCCGATTCCGCCCGTGAGCACGGCCTCGGTGTGGGTGCCATCGTTGATCTCCTCGAGGGCATCCATCACGCGCGGCCACAGCACCCCCTTCTTGTTCATGAAGGCGGCGCTCTCAACGAACTCACGCACGCCGACCGGCTGGTGCTTGTAGCGCAGGAGATCCTGTATCGCTGCAGGGCTCTCTACGGCCTGCTGAACCCACGACAGAATGGTCTCTATGTCCTCTGGATAGTCGTTAGCGACCTCCAACAGGACCTCGGAGGCGATCTGAGCAAGATCTTCCTGGGACAGATCACGAATCTGACTCTGGGACATGCTCAATGACCTTCATGCGATCGGTAATCATACCCTGGATACGCGACAGCACGCGGGCAATCCGATCCTGTTGGCTGGTCAAGTTCGTCACTTCCGACACGCTGTCATCCATGGCCCCGATATGGGCAATGACCTTGGGGGTCAGGCCCAGCATGTCCGCGCGCTGGCGGGACACGTCCAACAAAGCCTTCAGGTAATTCAACGAGATCTGCGGGCTGATTTTCTGGTCGAGATTGCTCAGCTTCGCCCACATTTCACTCTCGATCAGATCCAGCCTCGCAAGACTTTCACCGCGGTGCCGGGCAAAGTCTTGAGACGTGCCTCCCAATTCCCACCTGGCATGGACCCGCTTGATGTAGCGGTCCATCAGCCGATGGTCTTCCACGTCGAGAAGCGTCATGAGCGCCCGCCGGCTGCGGACGCCCTTCAACATCATAAGCTCGACACGTGCCACCTGCTGCTCGTCGTGAAGCTGCCGATCCCCGTCATTCCCACCTTCGCGAGGATAGGTCGGGTCGACGGGGACAGACACGGTCACTGGCATCAGCTCGCGCTCGGCCTCATCCAGCTTCTCGCGGAATTTGTTAAGGACAACACGCCTTCTCTTGATGCGAAGTCGCGCCATCAGGACACCTTCTTGTCAGCCTTTTGCTTCTTGGCCTCTTTCGCCTCTGCGTCCTGGGCCAGCTTGTCGTAGATCTTCGCGTGCGCGGCCTTTGCAATCTGGCTCTGCATGTCAGCAGGCAACGAGTTGAAGGTCTCGCAAACGAGTGCCAGGGCAACGTTGCGCAGCTTGGCTCCAGCGATGCCCATGGCCGCTTTCATGGCCTTGTCGTAGCTGGCGACCTCGTGGCCAATCAGCGCCGTGACATCATCCCCCATCAACTTCATCGCCTTCTTCATGGCGGTGGTGTAGGCACCATGCTCATCCGGCAACAGAATGATGCTGACCGAGATCGGACGCTCAACGTCGGTCGAGCTGATCTTGATGCCGTCGCTAGGGTTGAACTCCGGAACTTCCAGCAGCTTCAGAACGGAGACCTGCTCGTCTTCCCCGATGCCGGTCATCGCCCTGATTTGTTGCGGGGTGTACTCCTCGTGGAGATCCACCAGAAGCCGAGCCAGCTTGATCGGGATGTTCTGGCCACGCAGGCTGTTCATCGACAGCGTTCGGACCTTGGCACGGGTCTCGTCGAACGGCACGACGACGATGCCGATCTTCTTCTTGCCCGCGATCTTGGCTGCCCTCCAGCGGTGCTCGCCGTCCACGATCAGGAACTTGCCTTCCTTCTCGGGGTTCAACCGGCAGAGGATCGGCTGGTGCATACCTTCCTCGCGAACCTGCTGCACGATGGTCTCGAAGAACTCGGCCTCCATGTCGTTCGGGTTCCAGGAGTTGGGTTCGACGTCATCGATCTCGACAAGACGAAAATCGATCTCATCACCCGCCCCGGACGGCTCCTTCGTCCCGGCGACATCCTTCTTTGCAGTTAATTGCACAGCGACTTCAGACGTCTTCGTCTTCTTGTTCAGCTTCACTGCCATTCTGGCCCTCCGTCGTGAGCAGCTTGTCAAGTGTCATGC
The DNA here is from genome assembly GCA_023384005.1 of Burkholderiaceae bacterium. Lineage (GTDB taxonomy): Bacteria > Pseudomonadota > Gammaproteobacteria > Burkholderiales > Burkholderiaceae_E > Quisquiliibacterium. The sequence continues at coordinate 86,815 of JAHDXY010000001.1, forward strand.
GTTTGGCGTCGAGCATGGCCGACAGCCGGTAGCTTTCAGGGTCGAGCGTAATCGTCGATCCGACAGAAAGCGACGACATCCGGGCCTTCAACCATCGCTCGCGCCAGTAGTTGACCTGGTCTGCAAACGTGAACGTTGTCGTTTTCCCGAACGCGTCAGTTTCGCCTCGAAGAAACGAAACCGCTTTCTTGCGCAATTCCATACCATAGAACCCATGGTCGGTATCATCAACATCTATAAGCTCGATACCGCGCTGGTTCAGCCTGTTATACTGACTGCCTTTGCCATGGAGCGTGCGGATGCCAAAGAATAGGAACTGGTAGCTATAACGCAGCTCAAGAATGCGGATCACGTCCCGGCTACTGGCAGCAAGAGCAAGCAGCTTGCCGCCGGTCATCCGCCCGAACTCGAAAGCCGGCAGGCATCGCCGCATCATGAAAACACGGTGCTGATGCTGCAACCGGAGCCCATCGTTCTCCAACCACCCTAGATGGGTCATAAGCTGCGTCCAGTGCGTCGGGGGGTCCGACAACCCGACCACACCGAGAAATCGACGTGTGTTACGGTCGCGTACAATCAGAGCGATTGACCGACCAGCGCCACTGAAGTGCGGGGATTGGGTTTCGGAGCTGAGAACCACGCGCCAATAATCGAAAATCAGCCGCGTCGGCCCCTTGTCGGCTACGAGGACTTCCGGATCGCAGGTGGCCAGATCGATCTCTCCACACATGCGGATCGCCTGTTCCTCGACGTCACAGAGCTCTCGCAGCCAGTGGTTCTGTCTCTTGATCTTGTCCAGCTGGGAAACCATCAGGCTCTCCGTATCATGACAAGCCCGGCTTTCCTCGTGTCGGATCCGTGCCACGGAAACGACCATTCCTTGATGATCGGGCCAACGTGCGAGAACACTTCCGCGCACCCCTCCTCCCAGCTCACAGCACCGTCCCCGACGAAGCTGAACACGTAATGCCCGCTCGGGATGTGCTTCACGGAATCGAGGATCAGCGAGCGCCACAGTTCGCCAGGCATGTCGCCTTCGCCCGCCTTCTGAGGCTCATTGAATAGCAGCGTGTCGAGCACCCGGTTCGACTGCATGAATGTGGCGTTCCCGGCAGTCGGAGGGTTCAGCCCGACGAAGCTCGGCCGATCCCACTGAATGTTCTTGATGTTCTCCCGGCAATCTCCCCGCATCACCAACGGGGCGCGCTCATGCTTGGCTGACCGGATCGCATGCACGAGATGATCGATGTCCTTCGCGACCCTCCGCAGATTCTCGAGCGGTTTTCGGATCACCTCTACCGTCTTGGCCCACTGAGGCCCTTGGACCGCCAGCTGCGTCAGGTCCCTGGTCGGCAGCTTCAGGAAATACATGTAATTCTTGTTCAGCAGCACCCAACGGATGGCAATGTAACGGAAGTACGCTGCTGTCCCCTCGTCGAAGCCGTACCGCTCCCCAGCGTAATAGAGCTTGTCGAACACGTCGGCGGCGAGAGGGTGAATATGATCGGGAACCAGATCCCGAGCGATCGACTTGCCATCTGGCACGCCGGCCTCACCGTCGAGCACCATGGCGAGCAGCGGTGGATTGAACGTGGTCCTACCGAAGATCACCTGGGCGGGGATATAGGACCGCATCGCCAGATCATTGGCCGATACGCTCATCCCGTAAAAGCCGAACGCAGCAGACCCTGCGCAGCTGCCACAGGTCATGTCATGGTAGCTCCACTTGTGCCACTCAGACATCGGCACGGCTTCCTGAGCCGACGAGAAAAGAAACGGGATGAACCTTCGCATCCCGCCGAGAAAGGGTAGCAGGCCCTTCGAGATCACGTCGAAACTGCTCATCGCTTCACCGTGTAGAAATCTATCTTCTTGTCGACGACACGCTCCTTCCATGCCCGGATGCTCTTCGTATCCGCGGTGCCGTCATTCTCGACTTCCAGGTGGGCGAAAGCGAACGCGAGCTGGTTGAAGCCAAACATGCTGACGTGCTTGACGGGGCAATCGCGATCAAAGCGCTGCGTGTAGGCAGTCCAGTGCGTGGCCGTCAACTGACAGCCCATGTTCACCGACACCAACTTCCCCTCATGCCTGACACCGAGACAGGTCATGGAGGGAACAGCGTCAACAAGCTCCGGCCAGTGATGCAGCAGCCAGTCGATACTGGTCTTGTCGTAAGTCCGGAACTTCAGCTCGGCGTTCTGGCGATACCAGGTTCGCACCACGTTCTTGTACTCGTCGAGATTTGCCGGATCGTAGCTCTCGACCGTGCATAGCCGCCTGGCCCGGTTGATGTCTCCGCGCATCTGGCGGTTGCGGCCGCCAGGGAACGTCTGCACATCGTTCGTCCGGATGATGTACTCTTCATGCTGCTTGGCGACCTTCACACCGCCAGCCTTCAGATGCTTGGCAATGTGCTCAGGAACCAGAGCAAGCTCTCTGCCCGCATCGAGCCTGGTCAGGATCTCCCGGTAGTATTCGTTCTGTGATCCCGTGGGGACAACCCGATCGGTGTTGTCATCGGACAGGATCACGGCCCCGGCCGCAGCCTCGACAGTCAGCTTGCCGAGCCCGATCTTGGGCAGCGCGTTCATAGGTGAGAATGCGAAGGCTGGAACCCCGCAGTGGTCCATGGCACGACGCATAGCGGGAATCGCTTCGACGAAGAGATGGAGCGGGCGGCTCTCTTCGATGAGGCTACCTAACCGGGAAGGAAAGGACCGGACCGCACCGGCACCCGCGCTCTGTGCAATTGATTGCATTTTCTTCTTCATCTGTCAAAGCCCGAGTTGCGGGTCACCTTTTATGAACTCCGGCCAGAAGACCGCGTTCAATACCTTCGGCTCATACTCCCGACCATCGACCAGGCTCCCGTCCGGCATGATGTGGGTCGTCTTCACGTCGGGGCGCTCACGGTGCAACCAGGCAGTCAGCTTGCCTGCGCGGTGACATTCGCATGGCTTGCCTTCGGAGCACATCATCGCCACACGAAGACCTTCTGACGTCATCTCAAGAATGGCGTCCATCTTCGAGACGAACAGCGCCGAAGTGACTTTCACGTTGCCAAGTCCGCCAAGAACGGAGCCGCCGAACCGGTAGTCGATTCCGTTGCTCCGAATGAGCTTGATCAGATTGACTCGCTGGAAATGAGGAAACCGCGAGAACGGCTTTGACCGAACGTCCACGAGCATCGAGATCTCATGTTTCTTCAACAGCCCCAAGAACTTCTCAAAAGAATGATTGGAGTGCCCAACTGTCCAGACTTCCACGTTCTTCTCCCTCTTCGGAACGACATTCTCCATCCTACAAGCAAATCTGGACGCGGCGCACAGAAATAGCGCTACTTCTCAAGAATTGCTGGCTGCGGGCCTCGTTTCTGATTCTGATACTTGCCTGAATAGGCATGCTCCGCGGGACGGTCGAGCAAGTGGAAGATGATCTGGACAATGGGCATTCCGCGCTTGATCACGATTGCACCATCATTCTGACGTCGCCAGAGCTGCCACCAACTCCGGGGAGGGTTGTGATTGGTCAGCTCCAGCGTCAGGAAGCCTCTCCAGCCGGGTTCAATCACCGTGTTCTGAGCGGCAAGGCCGAGACGCGCCCAGGTGCTTTTGTCATGGACAATGCCGAGTACGTCATTCGGCATGTCGAACTCCTCCAATGTGGACGCCAGTGAAAACCCGGCAGGCGGGATGACGAGGTCCTGGTCGATCCGAACATCATAGCCAGCAGGTCCGACACCATACGTCAGACCGAATCTTCTCGTTCGTTCCGAAAATGGGGAGATGATGCGTCGCTCGCGGATAGCGTTACCGTTCAAGATCATGGGTCAGCTCCTGACGTCCAATTCGCGGTGTCTCACACTGTGGTCCGGCCGCTACCTAGCTCTCGATGGATCACTGTCACCTTGTGGCCAGACTTTTCCAGCGCTTCGGCGACCTGCTCGGCTACGACCACGGAGCGGTGCTTGCCGCCGTAGCAGCCGAACGCGATCGTCTTGCCAGACCCGGCGACGGCAAGCGCATCTTGGATGATCGTGAGGACTTTGAAGTCACGCATGACGGCGACCTGCACACGCTCATCGAGACCTGTCAGGTCACGCAGCTTCGGATTATGGTGCGGGTTCCAGAGCACACGGCAGTCGAAGACGTGATCGACACCTCCCGGCGGGCCTTTCTTGAATGCAAACGAGATCACCTTGATCACGACCACGCTCTCCTGCAATTAACTTCAGTCCTCGGCACTGTCATAGACAGTCAGACCGGCTACATGCTCTCCATCGCAGTCGAACTTGATCCAGTCGCAGCCGATGTTCCGGGCGTAGGCGATGACCGTCATAAGGTCCTCGGGAATGTCACCCAGCATCTCATTCTCGGTCCCGGTCCACAGCCACCACCCATAATCGTTGGCGTCATAGCTCAGAACCTTGTCGAACTCTCCGTCCGACCAACGCTTCCGGGTATCCTCCGTCAGGTGCGCGGTCGACAGGTCGAGGAAATACCTGATGTTCGGCTGAACCTTGTGCTTCTTCAGCACGGCAAGAGCCATAGCGACTTCCTGCTGTGGCGTGATCTCCTTGAGAGCTTTCAGCCAAGCCACGGCGTTGTGGAGGCACTCCCATTCCCAATCTTCCGGAGGCGGGCCGTCATCGTCGTCGATGACCTCGCCATCGAGTTGCTTGAGGCGTATCTCAGCGAAGTGGCAGAGGTGCTCCAACTGAACCAAATCCGGGGCATTAAAGTCCGTCACATGACCCTCCTTGGTTTGTGACCATGAGCTTTTAGACTGACTTATATCCGACTGAGAGCAACTGGGTTTTCACTCCAAGCGGAAAGAAATCAGCCGGGGAATATGCTGCGCCTGCTCCGCCATATACTTGGCCCGCAATTCAGCTATTCGCGCCCTGTGAGCTTCCATGTCGATAGCTTCGAGCTCGTAGCCGAGATAGCTCAAAACCCGCTCCATCATCTCTATGTCGGCGGACGTCTTTCCGGCCTCGATACGCCGCAGGGTCGAGCGATTCACGGAGGCGCGATCGGCAAGAACCCGCTGGGAAAGACCCTTCTCCTCCCGCAGGCACCTGATGAGCTCACCCCAGAAATTCTCTCCCTGCATGCCGCTCCCCCTTACGTCACCTTGTGCTCGTAAGTGATGGAGACCTGCTTCCCCCCAACCTGCTTGAAGGCTGTGACAGCAACGCTGCCAGCCGGCACTGTCGAGACGATTTTTGCCACACCAGCGGCATAAGCCCTCTCGCACAGATCCTCGATCATCTCGGCAAACACGCCCTGCTGGCGGCTCGACGGCTCGACATAGGCGATCGTTACCTCGTATGCCGAGGCGTGGACGTCGTGGTTCCAAGCAAGCACGCCGACAATGTCACCATCCTTCCCCACGGCGTAGATGACTTCCGTGTCGGGTGAAATCGGCGGAACCCCCAGGTTGTCTGGGGTGAGCCCATCCTGCACCATCTCGTTCCATGCCTCGGCCAGAATGGCGAAGGCATAGGTGCTGGTCGCCCTGCGATCGTACGCAATCTTGAAAGACACCTGTCCCTCCTTGATCAGATGTCGCCACCACAATCGCTCCTCATCGAGCGATTGCTGTGCACTTAATTGCAATTTTAGATCAGATCACAAGAGTCGCCAAGAACAATCGACACTCGGTCCTGGTTTCATTGTCTCGTCTTCTTTGCAGACCAGTAGCCGAGGGGATGTCCCGATCAATGTTGAAATAGGGAGAGCGGCGTTGCTTGCCTCGAGCCGTTAGGCTCTGGGTGTCGATTCCTTGAAGGAAAGCAACGCCATGACGAAGCGCATGCGACTGTCCGCAGGTGCCCCGGAACCTGCCGAACGGCGAATTCCTGCTTGGGGCCAGAAGGGACCTCGCTTGGCATAAATTTGTGGTCGTTTACGCGACCTCCCTCATCACCTCGCAGCACAATATGAGCTGCCGCCCGTACTGCCGAGCCGCTTCACGGACGGCGTCCTCGGTGACGAAGACGATGAAGTAGCCGAGCTGCACCAGGGCAGCGACACCGACGCCGACGAGCGCCATCGAGTGCTCGTCACCGAGCGCGCCGAAGCCGTAACGCCAGAGCAGCACCACGACCGCCGCGAGCACGAGCAGGCCGACGGCAATCCCGCCGGGCTTGAGCCCGAGCAGGTTCCGGCGGTACCCGAAGGTGATGTTCTCGACCTTCAAGAGCTTGTACGTCTTGGCGTCCCTTGTGTTCTCGCGGAGCCAGCCGCCGCACGCCTCGTAGATGCAGTCGCACTCGTGCGGCCGTTCGGTCTCGTCCTTGACGGTCGGCATGGTGAGACCCGCCGCGCCGCCGAGAAATGCGTGTACCCGCGCCTTGGCCCCGGCATCGAGATGGACGTCCCGATGCCGGAGAAGGGTCATGCTCGGCTTGCCGCCCATGATGGCGAAGATCTCCGGCTCCTTCCTGCGCCCGAGACGCCGTGAGATGTCAGCGAGGGCGAACAGCACCACGCCGAAGGCGGATGTTCCGGCCGCGTGCGCGGCCCCGACGTCGTCCCAGTTGGTCATGACGCCGGCCAGGACGAGCGCGGGACCGACGGCCCAGAGCGCAGGGAAGACCTGCGCCCGGAACCAGTAAATGTCGACGAAGGTACTCATTTGTCGACGCTCACTTCGGTGTAGAACGGCAGCGCCACCGAGTCCGTCCAACCCGGGCGGCGCGGATAGCCGATGCGATGGCTCTTGACGCTCCCGTGCGTGCAATGCACCGGATAGCCCCGCCGAAGGAAGGCGTTCGCCACTGTGGGCCTCGGGTACTTGCCCGCCTTGCCCTTCGCCACCGAGCAGTATGCCAAACCGCGCTTGCCCTCCTGAGCCAGCGCCTTGCCCAGCCAAGCGTCGAGTACGGCCGGAGTCACGTTGCGACGGCTCCCGTGATGCGGCACTTGCACGACATCCGGCGGCGAGAGCAGCCCGAGCCGTGCGGCATACCGCGCCGCCTCGGCTAGGCCGTCAGGCCCGACGTCGGCCGTGAGCAGCACCCTCTTGTTCCCGAGCTGCCCGAGCTGCACGATTGAGGTCTCGTTGCTCGCCGAGGTCGGCTCTGGGTTTGCCGACAACGTCTCGTAGTTCCAGGCTTCACGCACCGCGTCCACGACGCCCTTCGCGGCGTCCCAGATGTTTCCGGCGATCGACTTCGGCCCGTAGTTGTCGGGCGTCTTGCCGAGGCCGGGCAGCAGACTGATGTACCGCTCGCGCGACGGCGCCAAGACCGTGAACGCTCCAATCTGGGCGCCCTGGAAGGCTTCGAGCACCTGCGTGCCCTTCCGCGCGGCGATGGTCTCGAGCTCGATCAGGTAGCTGTGGTTGCGTTTGATCTCGCGCTCCAGGCCCTCGACCGTGAAGTTGCCGTGGAAGAAGTGCAGGATGTCCGGGCAATACAACCACGGCCGGTTCATCCAGAGCCGGCGCACGGTGAAGTGCTCCAGCACCCCAATGAGACCGCAGGCGTGGTCATTGTCGGCATGGCTCAGCACCATGTCGCTGATGATGACGTTCGGCCCGTAGTGCTGGCTAATGTGGTCGATGATGTTCTGGGTGGTGTCGGAGTATCCTCCGTCGACCACCATGACGAGGAACCCGTCGTCCCCGACCGAGTACCGGGCGGTGATCGCGTCCCCGCTCCCGTCCTCGCCGACAGGCAAGAAGTCGAGCTCGAAATTCTCGCCGACCTGGGAAACGGGGGTAACGGAACGGGCAGCGGCGCTGTGGTATTGAGGCATGGCCTCTCTCTCCATCGGTTGATGAGGAGGAAGCACCGCTTGACTGCCCGCCCCGGCTCGCGCCAAGGTGGGCTTGTTAAAGAGGTCTCGCGGGCTCCAATCCCTCGTGATCAGGCCGGGTAGGCGTTAGCGCGCCGCCCGGCTTTTTTTATTGATCAATGCTTTATTAATATTCGGCAAGGCCACCCCAACCGGGGCGGGTGAAACTTCGTGCCCGGGTTGCAACATATCCGGGATACCCACGACAAAATGGAGGCGTTTCGCCTCCCGGCGGCCTCTGAAAACGCTCGCAAATATGTGGTGAAACGGGCTTGTCCCGCCCGAGAAAATAAATTCAGGCCCCTGGGCGCCCCCAGCAGCCTTGACAGCATTTCCGTCTGATTCGTTTGCCGCTGCGGCTCAAAGACCGCCTACCGGCCGCGAATCACCCGAAGTTGCCCTCGTTTGAGGCCGTCTTACGCTGCATTAATTTCACACGCAAGACCGTAGACTTCGAATCACCGGAGCCTCGCTGATTCTCCGTCTAATGTGAATCGATTTATCCACAGCCAATTTTGACAATCCCCATTATCCACGATTCGCCCGTTTGAACCTGTTCCCGGGCTCACCGCCAGTCCCCGGCCACGTCCTCGTCGGATTCATGCCCCCTGAATTGCTGCCGATTTGGTGCACCGCCGCGTTTTGGTTTCGTGATTACCTCCCCTAACCAAGCGCAGGAGCCAGCATTCCGATAAGGAAAGGAGAAGGTCGAGCGTGAAATCCACGTGAGACGAGATCGGGGGGGATCCATTAATGACGACGACAATTTTACCCCTACCCGCCTCCTCAGTGCCTGCCCGAAATGGGAGGAGGCAGCGCCTCAAGCGAGCCGTTGCAGATCCCCTCCAGTATCTCAGGAAGGTCTTCTTCATCGACGTTGAAGACTGTGGTCACCCCCGTCTGACCCTCGACCGAGGTCAACCCCACGATCACGAAGCCTTCGTTGGGGAATTCCTCAGCCAGCTCGTCCAGGGCGTCGTTGATGCGAGCCGTAAGCTCTCGTATGCGCTGTTCATTCATGTGCAATTAATTTCACTACCCGAACATAGTTCGCGATCTGCCGCAACTCAGCGGTCAGGCCATAGACGGCCGAGCCTGCTCGCCACACACCGAGGACCAGGGCAACTGCCAAAGCCAGGTACACCATTCCAGCCACCTTTCTTGGTCCCTGCGTCCCCGGTATAGGGTTGTCGTTCATTCCTACATCCTTGATTCTACACGAGAAACATCAAGCCGCGACGGCCATGCAGAACAAAACGGGACGGAGTGTGGGGATCGACTGATTCGCCCTCCCGCTACCATCTTTACACCACCGCGACGAGTGGTGCTTTGGCTGGGTCGGT
>JAHDXY010000148.1:0-2590 GCA_023384005.1 Burkholderiaceae bacterium
TGCACGCCCGATCCGGCCGGCGCGTCGGTGCCCAGAATCACCCGATGCGGGCACTTCAGCTCGATCGCATGCTTCGCGGTGAGGATCGCGATGCGCTCGTTGCCGTTGTGCACGATCTCCAGCGCGCGCGAGCTGCGCTCGCAAAGCGTGCACACCGCCTTGTAGGAAAGCGAGGTGTGCCCGCCGTTGACGTGGCCGATCACGTCGGCGTCGGCCTCGAGCACGACCTGCTCGTCGATCAGCCCGGAACCCGGGATCGACGGCCCGCCGGTGTGGATCGTGCTCTGCATGCCGTGCTTGCGCGCCCAGGCGACCATCTGCGCCGCTTCGTCGCCGGCCTTGACCGAGCCGAGTCCGATCTCGCCCAACAGCGTCACCCCGGCGGCGGCCATTTCGGCGAAATCGCGCTCGGTCATACCCTTCTCGATCACCGGCGCCCCGGCGAGCACCCTGACGCCGCCGCCGACGCCGGCGGCGCGCATGCCCTCGAAAGCGCGCTGCGCGGTGATCGCCAGCGCCTTCACGCCGGTGATGTCCTTCGGCCTGCCGGGCAGGTGCACCTCGCCCGCCGAGATCATCGTCGTGACGCCGCCGTGCAGGCACGACTCGATCCAGCCGAGCTGGTTCTGCCGCGGCGTCCAGTCGCCGAACACCGGGTGCACGTGCGAGTCGATCAGCCCCGGGGCGAGCGCGGTTCCGCGGCAGTCGATCACCCTGCGCGCGTTGTCGGTGTCGCAATCAGCCTGCTTGCCCAGGGCGACGATCATGCCCTCGTCGACGACCACCGTGTCGGCGTCGAGGATCGGGCGGTCGATGTCGCCCGAGAGCATCAACCCGATGTTGCGGATCACTACCTTGCCGGACGATTCGCCCGCTGCGCTCACTGACATCGCTCGTCACCTCCAATCGTTGGTCATCATGCTAGATCGTCAGGTACTGCCGCCTGACGTCCTCGTCCCCGGCGAGCTGCTCCATCGAACCCTCGAAGCGCACCTGCCCCTTCTCGAGCACGTAGACGCGGTCGCTGACCGCGGCGGCGAAGGGCAGGTTCTGCTCGGAGAGCAGGACGCTCAGGCCGTGGTTCTTCAGCTCGGAAATCATCCTTGCCATCTGCTCGACGATCAGCGGCGCGACGCCCTCCGAGGGCTCGTCGAGCAGCACGAGCCGGGGGTTGCCCATCAGCGTGCGTGCGACCGTGAGCATCTGCTGCTCGCCGCCGCTCATCCGCCCGCCCAGCCGATCCGGCATCTCGCGCAGGTTGGGAAAGAGCTCGAAGAGCTTCTCGACGCTCCACTGCGGCGCGTCAACGCAGGCCGTCTTCTCCCTTGATTTCGTTCTTCTGCAATCCGCCGACTCGCGGGAACGGCCGCCCGCTGTCGGTGACCGCGACCGCGACGACGATCTCCGCCGCGCGCGGCGCGTCGGCCACGCGCGCCTCGATCGCGTCGAAGTGACTGCGCACGAAGGCCGCGTCCTTGTGCCCGAGCGGGACGTCGATCGGCGTGCCCGGTGCGCCCATCTTCTTGGCCGAGGGGACCAGCGCGGCGCCCTTTTGCACCGCCTTGCGCAGCGGCGCGCCGAGTTTCGGGTGCAGGATCGCCGCCGCGTGCTCGAGTTCCCCCGCCTCGCCGACGATCGCCGCCTTGCCGTAGCTCTCGGCGGCGGCGGGCTCGATCCCGAGCGCCTGCACGCAGCGCCGACCGAGCAGTTCGCCGAGTTCCTCGCCGATCGCGCTCAACTCGTCGAGCGATTCGACGTAGCGCCCGGCGAAGGGATTGGCGATGACCGCGATCGCGACCGCCTTGCGGGTGGGCGGCGAGACTTCGCGCCCGATCTCGACGTGGGTTTCCTCGACGCTCACCACGAGCTTGCGGATGACCGATTTCATGACTGCAATGCCGGCAGGTTGATTTGCTCCGCGCGCAGATGCGGCGAGTCCGATCTGACGATACGCGATCGACCCTGCAGCGACAACATCGCCTGGACGATCAGGCCGCGTTCGACCAGAGCGATCGCGCAGCGCGCACCGTTGCCGAGCGCGAGGTCCGCGCTCGCGTCGGGCAGGCGCCCGACCGCGACCGTGACCGCCCGGTCCTCGAGGTCCGAGTCGTCGCGCACCTGGTTCGCCGGCACCCGACGGATCGCCGGATGATCGACATCGACCGCGTTGGCAACGATGGTCGCGGCCGCGTCGGCGCGCGCCGCGCTCCACGCCAGCACGGTGACCGCGTCGGCCACGCCGAGCGACAGGCTGCGTCCGCGCCAGCCGCTGGTGGCGACTCCGCGCACCGGGTCGGCCGCGTCGATACTCAGGCTGTCGGCGCCGATCGCGCGCGCGTCGCGCTGCCGCGGATCGGCGCAGACCGCAACGCGCAGGGCCTCGCCCGGGGCGAGGTGCAGGGCGATGTCGCCGCCGTTGTTGACCCAGGCGCGCGACACGCCGCGGCGCTCGAAGAAAGCGACGATCTCCTGCGCGACGCTGCCGGCGACCGCGGCCATCGGCGTGACGAAAAGGCCGAAGCGATCGACCCAGGGCCGGCACGCGTCGGCCATGCGCAGCGCAACCGGCCCGCGCGGCGCCGCGCCGCGC